>CAIQOK010000062.1 GCA_903873415.1 uncultured Verrucomicrobiota bacterium
AGTCGAGGTGCGGGTGGAGGAGCTGGTATGAGAGGATCGCACTAATTGGACCTCGGCGAGACGGATGGATTTGGAGTTCATCCCGCAAAGTCTGCCAGCCCCTGCTCACTCCGCATAGATGGGTTTGCCGGGCGGATACGAACGAAACACTTGCGGATGCAGTGGCGGACGTGGGTAATGGTAACACTGAACTGGTTGGGATGGTGTTCAACGAATTTCAAAAATATCTCCACACTGTTTGAGCCGTTCTGTTCGGATCCGTTTGACTGGGCATATTAAAGCCAGCCACTTGTGGCCTTAAAAACCGACCAACCTGAGGCGGGAACCCTCTTGAACTTTCCTGGGGACTTCGGCGCGGTCATGGGTGGCATCGACACCCCCGTGTGGCATGGTGGGGACGGGTCTGGGGACTAGGAGATTCCTTGAGGACTTGGAAATCAACGGGCTCAATCGGACCAGCAGGTTCGCTGGTCCGGCATCTTCTGGGGCAATACGCCTGTGCTCCGGGGATCACCGAGGAAGATCAGTCTTGGAGGATGGCTGGAATGCGGTAGGCACTCTCACGGGCGGTTTAAGAGCTATGAAAAGGGGACGGAAAGG
Organism: uncultured Verrucomicrobiota bacterium; assembly: GCA_903873415.1. Taxonomy (GTDB): domain Bacteria; phylum Verrucomicrobiota; class Verrucomicrobiia; order Limisphaerales; family CAIQOK01; genus CAIQOK01. The sequence goes on from CAIQOK010000062.1 coordinate 601, forward strand.
GGACAGTGGTTTTTGTGTGGCTGTTTGTATTCTTTGCAAACCTTTGATATTCAATGGTGCATCCGGCAGGACTTGAACCTGCAACCTTCTGATCCGAAGTCAGAAGCTCTATCCAATTGAGCTACGGATGCGACCTGTTTTTTGGCCGGGTTCCGGAAGGTCCCAGCGCATATAGTGAGGACTCTGCGCAAATTTGCCGGGATGGCAAGCTCATTTACTGAGCCGGTTTTGCCCGCATCACGGCGGCCCGTTCAGTCCGGCTGAGGAAGTGCGGGGATCCAGCCGCACAATCTGCGCGGCGCGAAGGTTTTCATCCCTTTTTTCTGTTCGATTGCTCCGGCGCTTTCTCTAAACTGGCCCTGTGACAAATTCGTCCAACGACTCGCTTACCGGGCTGCTGAAGGCGACATCGCGCTCGTTTTACCTGACCTTGCGGGTGCTGCCCGCAGTGGTGCGTTCGCAAATCGGTCTGGCTTATCTTCTGGCGCGCACCACCGATACGATTGCCGACACGGATATTATTCCGCGCAAGGAACGGCTTGAGGCGTTGAGGCGGTTTCGCGCCCGGATTCTCGGGGACAGCGGGTTGCCGCTGGATTTTGGCAAGCTTGCGGCGGAGCAGGGCGCGGCTGCCGAGCGCCTGCTGTTGGTAAAGGTGGAGGCGGCGCTGGCGGCGCTGGGCACGCTTTCCAGATCCGATCAGGACAGGTTGCGCGAGGTGCTAACGGTGATTATCAGCGGACAGGAACTCGACTTGGAACGATTCGCTGCCGCGTCGGTTGGAGCGGTCGTTGTCATTCAGGCGTTGGAGAACGCCGCCGAACTGGAGGATTACACATATCGGGTGGCCGGCTGTGTGGGCGAGTTTTGGACGAAGATGTGCCGGGCACATGTGTTTCCGAAAGCCTCTTTAGACGAGGTGCAACTGCTTGCCGACGGGGTGCGTTTCGGTCAAGGCCTGCAATTGGTCAATATTCTCCGGGATCTACCGGCCGATTTAAAGAATGGCCGTTGCTATCTGCCGCGTGTGGAGTTGAAGGCCATCGGACTGGAGCCGGTCGATCTGCTCAATCCAGACAACGAAGCGCGGCTGCGTCCGCTTTACAATCAGTGGCTGGATTGTGCCGAGGGTCATTTGCGGGCGGGCTGGGATTATACGAACATGCTGCCGCGGGGCGGCCTCAGACTGCGTCTGGCCTGCGCCTGGCCGGTGCTGATCGGGTTGGAGACGGTCAAACGGCTGCGGGCAGGCAACATTCTGGATCCCGGGTGCCGGGTGAAAATCAGCCGCCGGGCCGTGCATCGGATTATTCTGCGCTCGATTTTCGGGCTTCTGTTTCCTGGCGTATGGCGCGGGTTGGCGGGGGGCCGGGGCCGCACGGGGAAAGCAGTTGCATTGCCAGCGGTTTTGGCGTAATAAACAGCGCCATGCAGATTTTCAAATTTTCCTTGGTGGCGTGTGTCGCCGTTTCATTAGCCGGCCCGCTGCGGCTTACGGCTGCGGATAACGAAGCCCAGGCCGCGGCTCGCGCTGCATTGGCGGAGGCGATGGGTCATTCTGGCGCCGGTTCCCCCTCCGCTGTCTCAGCGCCGGCAGCCGTTGCATCGGCCAGTTCGGATGACATAGCCATGGCGCGAGCGGCGTTGCACGAAAAGATTCGCCAAACGGAGGGCGTGCTCGCCCCCGTATCCGGTGGCGGTTACTCGGCCGCAGCGCCTGTTGAGTCAACCCCCGCCGATGCGGCTGAGATAGCCCGTGCGCGCGAAGCACTGCGTCAGGCGATCTACGACAGCGCTGCTGCCGAGCGGGCTGCCGTCCAAGCGAAATTGGATCGGGCTGCGGAAGCCGAGGCCAAAAAGAAGGCTGTCGCCCAAGCCAAAGCCAATCAGGCCGCGCAGGCTGCGGCAAAAGCGAAGGCTGCGGCGGAATTGAAGCGCCGTCAGGAATTGGAAGCCAAAGCCGCGGCGCAGCAGAAGGCCGCACACGTCCTGGAGGAACAAGCCAGGCTGCGCGCCGAGGCCGCGTCGAAAAAGAAGGCTGCAGCCGCGATCAAATCCGCCCCTGCCGCCCCCGCGTTTGTGCAGATGGCTGCTCCGCCCAGCGGGCTTCCCGCTTCCAAGGAAAGCCGGTTGCAGAAGCTCAATGACGATTACAAGGTGGACCGGATCACCGCCGGTGAATATCATGAGCAGCGGGCCAAGATTCTGTTGGAACCCTGAGAAAGACTCTTTCAAACGTCCGCCGGGTGAATTCATCCGGCGGTTTTTTCATTGCGCCCTCCCACTATTCCCTGACTATGCACAGCTTCCGTTACTCCGGTAAGAAATTTTTTTGTGAAGGAGTCGATGTTCAAGCGTTGGCCGAGAAATTCGGCACTCCGCTTTACGTCTATTCGCAAGCCACTTTGGAGGGGCATTTCCAGAAGCTCGACCAGGCCATGTCTGGTGTGGAACATCTGATCTGTTTTGCCGTCAAGTCCAACTCCAACCTCTCCGTGCTGCGGACGCTGGCCAATCAAGGCGGCGGGTTCGACATTGTCAGCAGCGGCGAACTGCAGCGGGTCATTGCGGCCGGGGGGGATCCCCGGCGTTGTGTTTTTGCCGGGGTGGGGAAGAGCGAAGAGGAGATTGAATTCGCCCTGCGCCGGGGCGTGTATTCGTTCAACGTGGAGAGCGAGGCGGAGTTGCAGCGGATCAACCGGGTGGCGGCAGGGCTCAAGAAAGTGGCTCCGGTGGCCATCCGGGTGAACCCGAATGTGGATGCCGGCACGCACGCCAAGATCACCACCGGCACCTACGAGAACAAGTTCGGCATCGCCTTTGAGGAGATCGAAGGGGTGTATGCCCGGGCGTCCAAGTTGAAGCATTTGCAGCTGAGGGGCTTGCAGATGCACATAGGGTCGCAGCTCACGGATGTGAAGCCGTTTGAGCTGGCGGTGCGCAAGATTCTGCCGCTGGTGGAGCGGCTCAAGGCGAAATACGCGCTTGAGTTCCTGAGCATCGGCGGCGGGTTGGGGATTGTGTATGATCCGGCGCTGGCGAGCGGGGAGGAGGTCTGGTGGGAGACGCCGGCGGCCAAGAAGATTTTGACGCCCAAGACTTATGCGGAGCGCCTGATTCCGCTGCTCCAGCCTTTGGGGTTGAGGATTTTGATGGAGCCTGGCCGGTTCATTTCCGGCAATGCCGGGATTTTGGTGACGAAAGTGGAATATGTGAAGCGCACCGGGAAAAAGAACTTTCTGATTGTGGATGCGGCGATGAACGATCTGATCCGCCCGGCCTTCTACGATGCCTATCACGAAATTGTGCCGTTGCGGCAGAAGGCGGGCGTGAAGGTTGCCTCCGACGTGGTGGGACCGATCTGCGAGTCGGGGGATTATTTCTGCAAAGACCGGCCGCTGCCCAAGCTGGGAGAGGGCGACCTGTTGGCGCTGCTGAGCGCCGGAGCCTACGGGTCTGTCATGGGTTCCAATTACAATGCCCGCCCGCTGGCCGCCGAGGTTCTGGTCAACGGCAAGCAGTTCGCCCCGGTGCGCGAGCGGCAGCCGGTGAAGGAAATCTGGGCGGGTGAAAAAGTGGCGGCGTGGCTGAAGTAGAAGCCGCGAGCATCTGTGACCAACGATCATTCAGTTGCGGCGCACTGGGCCGGGGGGTTTGAAGAGGCCGGCCTGCAGGCATGGGCGGAAGAGTTGCGCCGGCAATTGACCGCTCCTCGGGTTTCACTCGGCCTGGTGTTTATGGCACCGCGCTTTTTTGAGCATGCAAGCCAGGTTCTGGAGATACTCCGGGTCCATGCCCGGATTCCGCTTTTGGTGGGGTGCTCCAGTCAGGGATTGATTGCCGGCGGCAACGAGATCGAGGAACAGGCTGGGTTGGCCTTGGCCCTCTACGCACTGCCGGGGGCGGAACTCAAGGCCTGTTATTTCACCCACGACCAGATCGGGCAGGCCTCCGCCCCGGACTATTGGCCCGCCCGGACCGGAGTGGCCGCGCACCAGACCAACGGTTGGCTGGCGTTCATCGACCCCTTTCATGTGGATAGCGAGGCATGGCTCCAGTCTTGGAACGAGGCTTATGTCTCCCAGCCTGTGTTTGGGGGATTGGCCAGCGGGGATTCTGGAGAGCAGCGGACTCAAGTCTATTTGAACGGGGATGTTTTCGAAGAGGGCGGGGTGGCGCTATCCGTGGGCGGGGAAGTGAAGCTTGCGGGTGTCATCTCTCAAGGTTGCACCCCCATCGGCGAGACATGGACGCTGACCAAGGTGGATCAAAACGTCATTCACGAAATCGGCAACCGGCCCGCCTATGAAGTTCTGGCGGAGACTTTTGGCACGCTGTCTCCGCAACAGCAGAGTCGCGCCCGGGGAAATCTTTTCCTGGGATTGGTGGTCAACGAATATCTCGAGGAGTTTCACCGGGGGGATTTCCTTATCCGTAATCTGCTCGGAGCCGATCCTCGCACGGGCAGCATTGCGGTGGGGGCCCTGCCGCGTCTGGGGCAGACTGTGCAGTTTCAGCGACGTGATGTGGTGGCAGCGACGGAGGATATGGAGGAGTTGCTGGACATTTCGCGGCGCGAGTTGGGAGGGAATATTGTTTATGGCGGGTGTTTGTGCTGCTGCAATGGCCGGGGTCGGAATTTCTTTGGCGGGCCGGATCATGATGCGCAACGGGTGCAGCAGCGCTTCGGGCCGACGGGGGTGGCGGGCTTTTTTTGCAATGGAGAAATCGGGCCGATCGGCTCCAAAAATTTCCTCCATGGTTACACGGCTTCTCTGGCCTTGTTTGTGCAGAAGTGAATCGGCGGTGGCGGTTTTTGATTTCGGTCAAACCGTTCATGACCTTTGCCGGTGAAGGAGTCTGGAATCCGGAGTGCCGTCAGGCCTGTTTTTGAATTTCTCCAGCGCCGCGGCCTTCGTGTGCGGCTAAAAACTGATGTCTCTTGCTGTGTTGGGAAAGGGAGCCCAATCCACCAGCGCCGGGTGCGGAGCAATTCCACCGCGCGGCACCACACTGGCTTGATCACCCACGAGATGGAGAAGACTGTTGTGCAGTGCGGTATCGGTGTTGGAGACCTGAAGTGCCTTCTACATCATTCTAAAAACCGCATTTGGAACCCACCGCGGGTCTCTGACCATCCGAAAGCACCTTTGAAATGGAGCTGAATGTCAGCGGGCGGTCAAAACCAGCCAGGGATGGGCGCATGAAAACCGGCCACTTTGAGAGTGGGATTGCGCAGTCGGCGGCGAGAGCCGCATTGATGCGCAATGAACCAACTCAACGTGAGCCTACAACATTCTATCACTACGTTGGCCGCCAAAGGCTGGTCGGCACGCAAAATCGCCCGCGAACTGGGTGTGCATCGCGAAACCGTGGGCCGCTATTTGCAGTCGACGACCTCGAAGTCAAAACTGGCCAATCCGCCCATCGGCTCTGAGGCTGCTTCGGTTTCAAAACCGGCCAATGTGCCCCCCGGTCCAATGCGGGGCGAGCCAGCCAATGTGCCCCGCTGTCCGCTGTGATCGAGCAGGGTTTGCTGGCGGGGCTTTCGGCTCAACGCATCTATCAGGACCTGGTCGCCGGGCACGCGTTTACCGGTGGGTATGATGCGGTCAAACGCTTCATGCGCCGACTGGCGCTCCGGACGTAGCCGCCCTTTCGCCGGCTGCAATTCCATCAGCGCGGTAGTGGTATCTTTCACCAAAGCACGGATTTTCAAAAGAACCAGCGGTTTTGCTCCGTGGTTGTACGGATGATCTGCCGACCATTGTATTAAACGTGAAAAACCCGTGGCATAAAAGAAGGTGCGTGCGGCAAATTTACTGGCATTTTTGAGTTTGCGGTTGGTGTCGCTCACCTGGGAAAAGAGGCTCCCGATTTGCTACCATTCAACAGCCCGATAAAAACGGGTTGGCTGGTTTGTCTGGTCGGAATCTTCAATCAGAATTGATCCTGTCGCTGGCGGATTGGTTAGAATAGGGGTCCAGTCCAAGAGATTGCTGGACGCCAGAATCACGATAGGCCCGTGACCGGACAAATTCGCCAACTGCCAGGCCGTGGTGGTCGGTGTCAGGTTCACAGCGTTGCTGAATCGGGGTGTTGAGCGCAGCACGCTTAGAACGGCAGACAGATTTGTGATGGCACCGAAGGTGTTGGTGACAACACAGGCGTAGTTGCCAGCGGCTGTAAGTGGAAGATTTACGAGCCTGAGAAACGGATTAGTGGCACCCTGCAGATTCGTTCCGTTGAATTGCCATTGGTAAGTCATAGGCCACGCCCCGACCACCCCTGCAATGAGAGTCAAGGAAGAGGCGCTGGCCACGGATTGGTTCGGAAATCGTGCAGGTTCCCAAGGCTCCCCGTTGTTAAGCAAGGCAAGGCTATGGAATCCGCCGGCTGATATCTGAGTTATGTTGGTCAATCCTGCCGGTAGGACCGTCTGTCCTGTTGAATTCAATCCCCACATGGCGAGCGCGCCGTCTGCCTGCAGCGCCAGGGTGTGCGCTGCTCCGGCCGAGATAGCGACCACGTTGCTCAATCCTGCTGGAACGGACGATTGGCCATAGGAGTTTGCGCCCCAGGCGACAACGGTTCCGTCCCCTTTCAATGCGAGGCTGTTCGAGCCGCCTGCGGCAATCGCCACCACACCGGTCAGCCCCAACGGCACATTGGTCTGGCCAGATGCGTTCCAGCCCCAGGCCACCACGGATCCGTTTGTCCTCAGGGCGAGGCTGTGATATCCCCCGGCGGCAATCCGGACCACTCCGGTCAAATTTGTCGGTGGCAGACTTTGTCCAAAGTGAGGAGGCAGGATAAACGGACTTGTGCCCGCTCCCCAGGCGATCACAGTGCCATCATTTTTCAATGCTAGGCTATGATACCATCCGGCGGCGATGGCGGAGACATTTGTTGCTGTGGAGGGAGCTGAAGTTTGGCCATATGTCGACTGTCCCCATGCGCTCAATGTGGTGTTACTACGCAGTGCGAGGCTATGATAAAGCCCGGCAGCTATTGAGGCAGTATTGGTGAGGGTTGGGGGAATGTTGGTTTGGCCGTAGGTGTTGTTTCCCCAGACCGTCACCCTGCCATTGGCGCGCAAGGCCAGGCTGTGGAAGCCGCCGCCAGCTGCAGCAACAGCGTTACTCAATCCTTGAGGCACCACACTTTGCCCTCCCCACGGAACGACTTGAGACACCACTATCTGGGCGTTGGCGCTTGTTATGGCACCACCTGTGTTGGTTACCACCACGGTGTAGTTTCCGCTGTTCGAGAACTGCAGGTTGACCAGAGTCAGCGAGGGGTTTGTTGCGTTCAGGAGATTCGTTCCATTCAAACGCCACTGATAGGCCAACGGGGTGGGTGCTGCAGCATTTACTCGCAATGTGGCACTTGACCCCGGCCATGCCAGGGGCGCAAACGGCTGGGTCAACAGAGTCGGTGGTGGCGAGGTCACAGTCAGTGTGGCGAGAGCACTGTTGGTGAAGCCATAAGGATTGCTGACCACCACCCTGTAAGTTCCGGCCTGGTTGGTTTGTAGGTTGGCAAGGGGCAGGGAGGAATTGGTGCCCTCGTTAAGCGGGGACTCATTGAAGAACCACCGGTAGTCCAGTGGAGGGGTTCCTGCAGCAGTCACGCTGAAAGTCACATTGCTGCTGATTGCTCCGGATTGGCTGATCGGGGAAGCTAGTAGTAATGGAGACGTTGCACCGGGAAGAAAAGAAACCTGATCCAGCCATCCAATGTTCCACCCTGCAAATGGGTAGGTATTCGTGTATGTCCACTGGAGTGTCTGGGAGCCGGAGCCGAGATAGCACGTCTGCTCCACCCATGTGTAGCTCGAACTACCCAGCTGGGCCTGCATCTTGCCATTTGCGTAGAGTCCAAGGCTTACGGGATAGAGCGAATTCTCAATGGTGGTATACCACCAAAATTTGAGCGTTCCTGGTCCTGTGACCACTGTCTGGAGTGTCGACTTTTGTTGGCTGCCCACAACATCGCCAACCTGAGCCGATGCTTCACGATCGCGTGAGGGGTTGGTGGTGATAAACCATGGCAGATCCCCGCTGGTGGTCCAACTCAATTCCGGTGCATTTAAAGCCTCCTTGAATCCGAGGACGTCGAGATGTCCTCCCGGACTTTCCACCACTCCGTAGGCATTGCTGACCACCGCGCGATAGTCTCCCTGCTGCTCTGTCTGGAGGTTGGTCAGTGTTAGAGAAGCATTCGTTGCTCCATCCAGATTGATGCCGTTGAATTGCCATTGATACGCCAGTGGGAGCGAGCCTGAAGCTGTCACATAGAAGATGGCCGACAGCCCAAGCCAGCTAGTTTGATTCGTGGGCGGGGTCAAAACCAATGGAGGCGACAGTAATGTCTTCAAATAAGCATTGGAACTGATCGCCGAGCCCGAGGCATCTGAGACTACCACCCCATAGAACCCCATGTCGGAAGGCTGGGCATTGATGATTTTCAAAATGGAATTCGTTTCACCGTTCAGAACTTGAAGTCCTCGTTTCCATTGGTATCTCAACGGAGGGTTTCCTACAGCACCAATGCTGAAGATTGCGTCCTGACCGCTATGAACAATGCGGTTCAACGGCTGCTGCACGATCACCACCTTTCCATTCCCTACCAGCGCTAGGCTATGCTGCCCGCCTGCAGCGATTCCAATCACCTTGCTCAGGTTGGTCGGGACGTCTGACATGCCAACATTGTTATCTCCCCAAGCGACTACGGTGCCATCGTCTTTTAAGGCGAGGCTATGATTCGAAAAGGCGGCAATCGCCGTTACATTGCTCAACCCGGGGGGCGGCGTGGCTTGGTAGCTGGTGTTCCATCCGAACCCCACAACCATGCCATCGGCTGTCAGCGCCAGACCGTGCTCATAACCGGATGCAATCGCAACGACGTTGCTCAGGTTTTCTGTGACTGAATTGTTCATAGAGCCCCAGACCGTTAACGTTCCATTGTTTTTGAGGGCCATGCTGTAGTAGTTGCCGGCAGCCACAGCCAACACATTGCTAAGCCCAGAAGGTATGGCTGTCTGGCCGCTGCTTCCGAGTCCCCAGGCCACTACAGTGCCGTCCGCCTTGAGTGCCAGGCTATGCTGTGTCCCTGCGGCGATTGCCACCACGTTGGTTAGATCCGGCGGGACATTGGTTTGGCCATACGAGTTATCCCCCCAGGTGAGCACGGTGCCATCGCTTTTCAGAGCCATGGCGAACTCCACTCCTGCCGCGATGGCTGTCACGTTACTTATAGCGCCAGAGCCAATGGGTAGATCGCCCCAGGCTGCAAGAGAGGCGTTCGTTCTCAAGGCCAGGCTGAATCGGTAACCTGCAGCCAGTGCTGAAATGCCACCGAGTCCTCCAGGAGCGGTGGCTTGTCCGTAGAGATTCCATCCCCAGCCGGCAACGCCTATCCCCGACTGAGAAAAACCCGTCACGATCGAACACCACAGAAGTAATAGAAACAGAAAGAGCTTGTTGCCGGAGATTGGTAGCTTGTGGGGCATGTTCTATTTTTAATTTTTTAGTTTTATGTCAAGTAATAACCAGTTGCCCGGTTCGGATACATGATTCGGCTAAAGGCTGTGTTTTTAATCCGTGAATTGCCAGCGCGTCTCGAGTACAAGGCAACCTCCCTTGGACGGGGGCTTTAGATCGTTGGATACAGCTCCGGTTGCGGGCGCGATGGGCGCCCCAGCCCAAAGGCCTGGGGGCGCCTGAAGGCGGGGTGGATTATTGGGAGGAAGTCGATTCAAGATAGGCGATGAGCGAGGCCAGTTCGGCGGGGGTGATGTTTGCCACCAGTCCCTCGGGCATGATGGATTTGTCCCGTTTCTGCCGCACGGCGATATCTGATTTCTCCAGCACAGTGGAAGGGCTGGCAATACTGCGAACTTCCACGGAGTCGCCGCCTTCCTTGACGACGAAGCCTTCCAGTTCCTCGTTGTTTTTCATGCGGAAATATTGGGATTCAAAGCCTTGGGCGATCTTTGCGCTGGGTTTAAGGATTGATTCGCACAACTCCGCACGGGAGTAACGCTTGGCAATGCCGCCGAGCATCGGGCCTTTGGGCGGGTCTTTGGGGGAGACCGTATGGCAAACGATGCAGCCCTGCTTGAGAAAGAGTTGGGCGCCGGCCGTCGCATCGCCCCGGGTAACGAGAACACTTTTGATGGTGTCCTCGTAGCTGAGGGCCCCGATCAATTTTCCTGCTGTTGCGCTGCCGCCCAGTTGGGCGAGAGCGATTTGGGCGGCGTGGGCCACCGCAGGATCGGGGTTGGTTGATTGTTGATGCACTTGGGGTTCCAGTTGGGTTGCGCGACTGCGGCCAATCACTTCAAGCAGCGTGATGGCCTGCTGCGGGTTTTGCCACAACCCGTTGAGGACGGACTGGACGGAGTTTTTGGGCTTTTCCTCCTTGATGACCGTGCTGGTGAGGATGTTCACCAGCACGGTGGCGCCCAGCGTGCGGCGGTTGGGGTCGGGATCGCGGGCCAGTTTGGCGAAGTGACTGATCTGATGTGTATGGCGTGAGTCCCGGGTGAACTCCTCCCACACGCCGCGCAATGCTCCTTGCTGGTCCGCCGAGGCCAAAGGCACAAAGGCGTCGATGGCGATGGTGAAATGCTTTTCCGTAAGGGTGCTGAGCATTCGCAGCGCCCGGGCCCGCAGCTCGGGCTGCTCCGTCGGGGAGGTGGCGATGGTGCTCAGGGCCTTGAGGAGATCCTCCGGCATGGGGGCCTTGGGCGAAAGGAGGGGTTCGATGGCATCCAGACGGGAGCGGGTATCTTGGCCGGCCTTGGTTAACAACACCTGGGAGAGGCCGGGGAAGGAGATTTTGTTGCGCAGAAGGGCGGTGACACAGGCCTTGGCTTCAGCGCCCTGAGCCGACTCGAGTGTCAGTTTGAGGGCTGATTCGATCCTGTCGCTTTCGGTCCAGCGTTCCGGTTTATAGATCGGGCCGCTGGTGTCCGGGCGCGTGCCCCACCACATATTGGGATTGCTGTAGGGTGCCTCCTGTTGGTCGAGCCGGGCCAGGGTGCGATAGATGCCCTGGCGCAAATTGACGTCCGGCGTGGCCAGCCGTTTGAGCAACCCGTCGATCACGGCCGGGTCATAGAGGGATTGAAGCACCCGCAGCGCACCGGGCTGAAGCGCGGCATCAGGTCCGTCCAATGCCTTTAGGCACACATCGGAAGCCTTGAGCCAGCGAAGCGATTGGACGGCGATATGGGCCACGGTGTAATCGGAATCCGCCGTGCACCGCAAGAGGGCTGGTGCAGCCTCGGTTTTGCCCAAATGCCCCAGTGCTGTCACGGCTTGCAGGCGGACTCGCGGGTTCGGGTCTTCGAGCGCCTTGAGCAGCGGCCGGGCGGGCACATGATCCGCCATTCGCGAATCGTTCCCGAGCGCCTTGAGGATGTATTCCCGGAGATCGTCGCGCTTGAGGAATTTGATCAGGGCAGGGTGCGATTTGGCGCCTTGCAACTGTTTAAGGGTATAAATGGCTGCGACTTGGGCTCCGAGATTGGTATGGGTGGCGATGATCTGTTGGATGCCGGCAACCACCCGGGTTTTGAGCGGGCGGACCAGCAGTTCCCGCTGCGCCGCCTGACGCCAGACCGCACTGCTGGAGCCGAGGGTTGTCACCAGCTGGGAGTCGGAAAGTCTTTTGAAGTCGGGAACTGCCACGGGCTTGCTGTCTTTGGGAGTGAGCTGGATGATGTAACCCACATTCGGTCCGGCGTAGGTGAAGGTGGCCCCGTCCCAACTGGCGGCGTAAAGGTGGCCGGCCCCATCGGTCTCCAGATCCGTTGCCCGGGTCATGGTCATGAACTGTTTCGTGTCGGCTTTGTAGGTTGCGCCGGTGGCCGTGAGCGGGTGCAGATCGATCTCGCTGCGACCCCACTCGACGGAGTAGAAGCCGCGAGCCCATTGTTTGGGAAGCACAGGTTCGTCCAGATAGAGCGAACCGACCGGCGAACCGCCGCCGAAGTCAATCATGGTCGGAATGGTTTCATCCGCGAAGTTGCGAAACAGCGTCGGATAACCCATCTGGGCCCCGAACGGATTGAAACTAAGCCGGTCGTTCCAGTCGTCCCCGTCATTGGTGTTGTCGCGGGTGAAGAGTTCCATGGTCGGGCTGATGGCGACGGAAAGGAGGTTGCGGGTGCCGCGCACGGCCATCTCCATGCCGGTGCCGTCGGGGCGCACCCGCAGGATGCCTCCTCCGCGCAGCTCGAAAGCACGTCCGTCTTTTCCCGTCGCCTTCACCGCGCCGTAGTCTCCGCAGGCCACGTATATCCAGCCATCAATCCCCAGCCGGATACCGTTGATGGTGTGGTCCGCGCCCCGGAAATCCAGTCCGAATCCAAGTCCTGTGATCAGGTCCTCATGCCGGTTTGCAACTCCGGTGTTGTTGTCATCGTGATAGGCCGTGAGGAACGGCGGGTGCATGACGTAGAGGGTGCGGGTGCTCTGATCCCAAGACACCCCGCGCGGGCTGTCCATGGTGGCGAAGGTGGTGAACCGGTCGGCTTTGCCATCGGAGTTGGTGTCCTGACACATCACCACCCGGCCGCGGTTGGGTTCGCGGTCGAGCGATCCGTTGAGGTCGCAGCCCACGAAGAGCGTGCCGCCGGGGGATGCGCTAATGAAGATGGGATAGGAAATATCCGGCGGTGCGGCGAAGACGGTGGCGTTGAACTCGGACGGGTAGGTGACGCGTTTGAGGATTTCCTCCGCGCTGAGGCGTGGGCTCTGTTCGGCGAAGAGCCGGGTGGAAAGTGTGAGGGCAGTCAGGAGGGCGGCTGGCGTTGTTTTTCTCATGCAGCAAAATATGATTCCGGATTGATACGTTGAATTGTAGGGGGGAAACCTTGGGTATGGCGAGTGGAGAATTGATTTCCAGGGGATGAATCCCGGGGGGTAATCGATGATCCTGCCACAGTTGGTTGAAGCGTGAAGGGCCGGCATGCGGCAGATGAAGGGGATCCGCCGAGGCGGCCGTTTGGATTTTTATTTTTCGCATTTCCCCGGAGCGGATGTCGGAGCGTTGGGGCGCCGGACAAACCCTGAAAACGGGGTGTTCTCTTCCCTGGTTTTTTGCCTGGGCTGCTCCAAATCCGCTCCGGTTTTAGGGGTGGGTCAGTGCGGTTTTTTGGGCGACGGCAGGGGCGCCACTTTTAGGGTTGGATGAGGGGTGATCCGTAAAACCACGGGGATTTTTTTAAGTAATACTAGGAGCTATCGCCGGGCCTGGGGTTGGATAAGATAAAAGTCGTTGGAGTGACGGGGTTGAAGGATTTCGTCCCCAAACAACAGTGCGGCTCGCGTGCGATTTAAAAAAGCAAATGGAAGACAAGAAAATATGATGACAAACAAAGCAAAATCAGGGGTGGGACGGGGTTCGACGCTGGCAGTGGTGCTTGCGGTATTTGCCGGTCTGGCTCAGGCCGGTCAGCCCGACGGGCATCATGTTTCCAAGGAGCGGGCCAGCTATGCTCTGGGGGTGGATTTGGCGCGCAATTTCAAGCGGCAGCAAATGGAGGTGGATATGGAGGAGTTCGACAAAGGGTTTAAGGACGGGTTGTCGGGTGAGAAACTCAATGTCTCGGAGGTGGAGTTGCGCGATTGCATCAATACTTTTCAGGTGGAAGCCCGGCAAAAGCAGGCGCTCTTCCGCGGGAAACCCGCGCCCGACATCAACAAGAAAAAGACCGAGCTTTTTTTGGCCGCGAACAAGGAGAATCCAGGTGTGACCAGCTTGGCCAGCGGGTTGCAATACCGGGTGGTTGTCGCGGGAACGGGCGCCAAACCGGCGGCGGCGGATCTCGTGCAGTGCGCCTATCGCATTGCGCTGGTGGACGGCACCGAGATCCTTGCCACCGCGGCCGGGAAACCCGCGTCCTTCAAGGTTGGCGAGGCGGACCTGCGGGCTTGGCGCGAGATTTTGCCGCTGATGCAGGTGGGATCCAAGTGGCGGGTTTTTGTGCCGGCGCAGTTTGCCTACGGGTTGCCGGGTGTTCCCGGGAAGGTCGGGCCGAATGAGATGGTTGTCTCGGATCTGGAACTGGTCGCAATCAAGTGATGTTAGGAACGGAGCTTTTTTAAAGCTCCTATCCATTTTCCGGTTCATCCTCCCATGTCAAATCAACTCGCGGCGTATTTCTGGACGCAAACCCTGACCGGCAGGGTGCGGGCGTTCGCCTTGGCCGACGCCGGCCCGCTGCGGGTGTCGCGGCGGGGCGGGGGCTTTCGAGGGCGAGTGAGCCTTCTGGCTCTGGTCTGGCTTGCGTTGGTTTCAGGGTGGGGCTTGGGCAATCAGGTCCGGGCTGCGGTGTTTGACTTTGACACAGGCACGCCATTGCTCGCAGTAAACCAGGGGTTGCCGCTGGATCAGACAGCCAGTGGTGTGACTGCCCACTACAGTGCGTCCAGCGGCGGTTTTGCGGTGGAAACCTCCTATTCCATTCTTTATCCGGTTTCAAGTTTTACCAACCAGTTCCTTTATCCAGCCGGGTCTCTGGGTTCCGCGCTCGAAATCCGGTTTAGTGAGATGATGACGAATATCAGTTTTCCTTTTGCAACCCTTCAGATCATTGAGACGACCGATCTGGAAACCCCGATTCGATTGGATGCCTACACGAACTCGACGGCATCCCAGCCGGTCGGGGGCGTGAGTGCCACCGGGGTCTATGGCGGGGGGCCTAATCCGACGGATCCCTGGCCGCAAGGGATTCTTAATTTCACCTCGGCGGTTCCATTCAATCTGGTGAGGATCAGCGTGCCGAATGTGGTGCCCCTGCCGACTACGGGGCAGGCCTATGATTTTCTGGTGGATAATATCACGGTGCAGCGGGCCGGCGGGGCTTCGTGCCTGATCACGGCGACGTCGTCGCCGGCGGGTTATGGGAGTGTTGCCGGGACCGGGGGATATTCGGTGGGTTTGACGGCAAGTCTGATGGCCAGGCCCTTGCTCGGGTATGTGTTCACCAACTTTACGGAGAACGGGACGGTGGTCAGTGCGTCTAATCCCTATGAGTTCATCGCCAAAACCAACCGCAATCTCAGCGCGAATTTTACCGCGGCTAACTTCACAGTGAAGGCCGCAGCCGTCCCCTTTGCCGGTGGAAGCACCACTTTGACTAACACCGGGTCCTACGCGGCGGGAACTATTCTGACCGGGGTGGCCTCAGCCAAAGCCGGCTACGGGTTTGTCAATTGGTCGCGCGGCGTCAATTCGGCCACCGCGACGAATATTGTCTCCACCTCGTCCAGCTACACCTTCGTGGTCAATTCGAACTTCACCGTTCTGGCGAATTTTCAGCCTGGAAATACGGTGACCCTGAGTGCTTGGCCGGCCGATGGAGGAGCGGTGTCGGGCGGCGGCATTTACCCGGCCAGTTCCAACCTTACGGTGTCTGCCACCGCAAGCCCGGGTTATGCCTTTATTAACTGGCAGCAGGGCGGTGCGGTGGTAAGCAGCTCCTCGAATTATACGCGTGCAGCCACTTCCAATCTGACTCTGGTGGCCAATTTTGATCCTGTCCTCCATATCGCCCGGGCACCCCCCGGGGCGGCTCGGATTTATTGGCCCTATCCTGCAGCGGGATTTCAGCTTCTCCAAAATTCCAGCATCAGCGGCACCAATTGGGTCCAGATCACCAACGTGATCGCTGTAGGAGGCCTTAATCAGGTGAATTGTATGACGACTGGAAGATGTGGTTTTTATCGACTTTTTCATCCCTGATTGCTTGTTTGTTTTATCTACAATCATTTTATGAATGCCTCTTCCACCCAATCCGCACAATCCAGCCGCTTTAGCCCCGGGTTCGTTTTCTTCCTCATCGCCGCCTCGGCCGTAACGCTCATCCTGGTCTGGGTCGGGGTGACCCGTTTGCAAAAGCACCCCAACGCCCCTGAGGCCGCCGCACCGGTCGAGCCGGCGGCGCAAACCCAGGCTGCGTCCGTGCCGGTGATGCCGGCTGCGGCACCGCAGATTGTGTATCCGCCCTCCGTGCTTTCGCAGCGGGGGGGGATTCAGGTTGAGCGTATTGCGCTGACGATGGCCGGTGCTGTGATAGATCTGCGTTATAAGATTGTGGATAAAGACAAGGTGGGTGAGTTGGTGCAGAGCACACCAGCGGCCTATCTGGTAGATCAGGCCAGCGGGACGCAGCTGACCGTGGGTGGGCCCCCGATGCAAGGCCTGAAAAACAATCGGAAATCCATGGCGATGAGCCTGAAGATGACCGGGCAGCTCGACGGCTTTCCCCCGGCCTCCGAAAAGAAGCGGGTTAACGGCCAATCCTACTCTGTCCTATCCCCCAACCAGCGGGGGATCCTCAAGCCGGGCAGCAAAGTCACTTTGGTTGTCGGGGATCTCATGGCTGGCGATCTGGTTGTGGAATAAGGTCGTTTTGATCCTGCGTAGGCGGGGTGAAAAGTGGTTTTCCCGAGCCCCTGTCTTTTCCTTGCTGGAGCGCGAATGCTTTCCAGAAAATTGGCGTGACTAGCGGAGTTGACCTGATAAGGTTTTGGTTTGGCCTCCGTAAAAATACTGAGAGCGGTTCAGTATTACTAGGAGCTACCACAAATGGTTATTCAAGATAACTTTCTCCGTGTCTGGATCCGGCTGCGCGCTGGTTTTCATCCTTCGGCGGCAAGTACGAAGGCTAAAGCCATCGGCTCAGGATACCGGATTAAATTGCTAAAAATTTAAACGCCTCATGCCTACCCATAAAAGTTCAAGCTCAATCCGGATCGCCCTTTGCCTGCTGGCTCTTTCGGGGGCCTGGCTGGATTCGGCCCGTTGCCATGGAGCGGGCACCCCTGAACGCAAGGTCGCCTTCTATCAGGACTCCATGCATCCGTGGGTCAAATCGGATCAGCCCTCCAAATGCTCCATTTGCGCGATGGACCTGACCCCGGTTTATGCGGGCGATCAAGTCGCGGTTGCGGGGGAGGGCCTCGTGGTCTTGAAACCCGACAGTGTCACGGTCTTGAACGTGCAAACGGCCGATGTGAAGCGGCGGGTATTGAAACGCACCCTGAGGGTGGCCGGAACCCTTGAGGCCAACGAGGAGCAAAAAACAATTGTTTCCTCCCCGATTGCCGGGCGGGTGCAGAATCTGTCCGTCAATTCGGTCGGAATGAAGGTGGACAAGGGACAAATGCTGGTGACTTTGTTTAGTCCGCAACTGGTCCAGCGCCGGGCATTTCTCCGCTCCGTCGGGGGCGAACAGTCGACCTTGTCCAAGGACCTGGTCCCGACGTCGGCGGGCAGCGACCCGTATCTGGGAGAGCTTCTGGCCCCGCAGGGCGGGGTCGTGCTGGAACGGTTTGCTTACAAGGGGCAATACGTTATGGAAGGGGAAAAGCTTTTCACCATTGCGGAGCCTTCGGCAATGTGGTTCCGGTTTGATGTTTATGAGACACAGGTGCCTTGGTTGGAGCAGGGGCAGAAACTCTCCGTCCGCACGGCGTCGGTTCCCGGCAAGACTTTTCCCGCGGTGATCTCGTTCATTGAGCCGGCTCTCAACGAATCCACCCGGACCATCAAAGTGCGGGCTGACATTGAGAATCCGATGGTGGAGGTCAACGGGCATTCCCGGCGGTTGCTGCGTTTTGGGGAATACGCCGAGGCCACGCTGCGCAGCGAGATTCCCGGCCTGCTGGTTGTGCCGCGCGCTGCGGTTTTGTTTCCCGACGATCAAGCCTATGTCTATGTGGATAAGGGGGCCGGCGCTTACCAGAGGGTTCGCGTCGAGTTGGGCCGTCAGGGGGATGATTCCTGGGAGGTTCTGGGCGGGGTGTCGGAGGGAGAGCGGGTGGTAATCTCAGGCAATGTGCTTCTGGACGCCCAGTCTCAGTTTGCCTCAGGACATGCTCGGGGCCGGTTGGAGGGCGGGGCTGGCGGCTCTGAAGACGGGGAAAAAGAAGGTATGTCGGAGCGCGAGAGAATGCCCTCAGGTCCGGCGCTGGAAAATCCCATCCAAACCGTTCCCATCGTGCGATTGGACACTGCCGCGAAGAGGGCCTTGACGGATTTTTTGGCCCTTGCAGATGGCCTTAGCCAAGTGTTGGCGGACGACAGTCTTGAACAGTTTGTTCAGCGCGGACGGGCCTTGCCGGGAGTGGTTTCCAATCTCAATCAGCGTTTGGGACCGGCTCATCCATGGCACCCGCTGCTGATGCGGCTTGAAGGGGTGTCGCATTGGGCGGTTCCGGCGGATCTGGCTGCGGCCCGGAAATCCTTTCTGCCGTTCAGCAGCGAGGTGGTCGCTTTGGTTAAAGTTGTCCACCGCCAGGAAAAGTCTCTGGCGGGTCTCAAGATTTTCCATTGCCCTATGGCACCCCAGCCGGGGCTGTGGTTTCAGGCCAAGGGCCCGCTGCGCAATCCCTTTTTCGGTGAAAAAATGCTGGCCTGCGGGGAGGATGTGGCATTTGAAGAATCCATCCCGAATGAGGTTGCACCCAAGGAAATGGCTGAGAATGTCATGCCACCTGTAAACGGAGGGATGTCTGCCCCAGCGGTTTCCCCACCAGCCGGCCAAGGTCGGACACATCATCGCACCCCTGCCGTTGCGCGGACTCAGGTGCCACCGCCCGAGATGCAGGGTGGGGGAGCGGGTATGGGGGGGATGGCAGAGGTTGCGCCAGAAGCGGTGGCGGGGTCTGAAAAAATGCCGGCTCTGCCGCTCAAAGCCATTGAGACTTCCAATCGTCCGCCTGTTGCCGCAACCAAGCGGGTTTTCAGAGATGGCAGAACCTCCATCATGGGCGCCATCATGTCACCCGGCTCGGAACTTCAGTCCATGCGTCGGGCCTCCATCCTCGCCGGTTTGGCGCAGGATGCCAAGGCGGGCGCTACCAATCAGGCGGCGGCTCCAATGACGGCGGTGAAACGGTTGAAGAGCGGGGTTTCACTCACCCGGCTCCAGGAGCAGAGCCTCAAGGGTTTGGTGGAGGTGACTGAGGGGCTGACCCGGGTGTTGGCGGAGGACAACATGGGCGGTTTCTTCAAACTCGCCAGCGTGCTGCCCACCCAGTTCACTCTGATCCGCGATGGTTTTGAAACCAATCATCCTTGGAGTGGTATGATCCAGGAGATTCTGCGCACCGGGGTGCCGGTGGCCCGCATGGGCGACTGGCCGTCGACCCGGACACTGGAAGGGGCGCGGGGGTTGTTTCAGGAGTTTAGCGGTTCGATGTCCAATCTGGCCAAAGAGTTGAGGAAAAACGACCCGGACTTTGCCGGGTTAAAAATCTATCAATACTCATTGGATTCCAGCACGAACCGGTGGATACAGGCGGCCGGTCCGCTGCGAAATCCCTTCACCGGCGTCAGGCTGGCGGCCAGCGGGGCGGAGGTTTTGGACTGAGCGGGCAGTCTTCACCCACCCCTTCCGAAACCCTGATTCAATCCAGCACGACATGATCAACCGCCTTATCGAATGGTCGTTGCGGAACCGCTTTTTGGTGGTTTGCGCGACCCTCTTTCTCATCGCTTGGGGAGTTCATTCCCTGGCCCATACCCCTGTGGATGCCATTCCCGATCTGAGCGAAAATCAGGTCGTCGTTTTTGCCGACTGGCCGGGCCGCAGCCCTCAGGAAGTGGAAGATCAGTTGACCTACCCGCTCTCGGTCAATCTGCAGGGCTTGGCCGGAGTTAAAGATGTCCGCGCCCAATCCATGTTTGGCTTCTCCTTCATCACCGTTGTTTTTGAGGAGAAGGTGGATAATTATTTCGCCCGGACCCGGATTTTGGAGCGGCTGAATTATTTGGGGGACCTATTGCCGGCGGGGGTGATTCCCAAGCTGGGGCCCGATGCCACCGGTCTGGGGTGGGTCTATCAATATTATTTGGCGGTCGATCCGCAAAAGGCCCCGCAGGGCGGTTATGACCTATCGCAGTTGCGTTCGCTGCAGGATTGGTTCATCCGTTACCAGCTTAATTCCGTGGCGGGAGTGGCCGAGGTGGCCAGCATTGGCGGCTTTGTCCGGCAGTATCAAATCGAGCTGTCAACGGCCCGGATGCGCAACCTGCAGATCTCGCTGCAGGACGTGCTGGAGGCCGTGCAACAAAGCAATCTCAATGTGGGTGGCAAGGCGGTGGAGGAAAACGGCATGGAATTCGTCCTGCGCGGACTGGGGTTGATCCATTCCCTCAAAGATCTGGAGAACATCGTTCTCAAGGAACGCGGGGGTACGCCGGTTTATCTGCGCGACGTGGCCGGGGTGCAAATGGGCGGTGATTTTCGGCGCGGCGCCCTGGACGTCAACGGTCAGGAGGTCGTGGGCGGGAATGTGGTGATGCGCAACGGCCAGAACAGTCTCGAAGTCATCCGGCTGGTGAAGGAAAAAATCGCCCGCATCTCTGCCAGCCTCCCGCCGGGGGTGACCATCAAGCCCTTCTATGACCGGAGCACGCTCATCGACCGCTGTCTTGCGACTCTGAAAAAGTCCCTGGTCGAGGAGATCCTTCTTGTCTTGCTGGCCCACATTGTCTTTTTGTGGCATTTTCGCAGCATCCTCATTGTCACTCTGCCCCTTCCCGCCTCGATTCTGATCTCCTTCATTCTAATGGAAAAGTGGGGGATCACCTCGAATATCATGTCCCTGAGCGGCATTGCCATTGCGATTGGTGTGCTGGTCGATGCCGGCATCGTGATGACCGAGAACGTGATTCGGCATTGCGAACGGTTGGAGAGTCGCAAGGGGGGGCAAACGCGCTTGACGCCGGACGAGCGATGGCAAGTGACGCTTGTGGCGGCGCAGCAGGTGGGCCGGCCGATTTTCTTTGCCATGCTGATCATCATCCTGGCTTTCGTCCCGGTGTTCACCCTGTCGGGGCAGGAGGGGAAACTCTTTCATCCGCTTGCCTTTGCCAAAACCTTCGCCATGGTCGGCGCCACTCTGCTGGCCGTCACCATCGTCCCGGTGCTCTGCACTTTTCTGGTGCGCGGCCCCTTTCAAAGAGAAGAGGACAACTGGATCATGAGCCGGCTGCTGCGGGTTTATGATCCGGCGTTGAACTGGGCCTTGACTCATCGGGGCCGGGTTCTGAGTGCTGCGCTGGCGTTGATCGTGGCGGCCTGCGTGTTGGCTCTTGGCTTGCCGCGTCCGCTCCTCCATGCCCTGGAAAAATGTCGGCTTCCGGGTCTGGCCAAGGCCGCCGCCGGCATGGGGAGCGAGTTCATGCCCACCCTCAACGAGGGTAGCCTGCTATTCATGCCCGTGCTGCTGCCCAGCACCTCGCTCACCGAAATCAAACGGCTCATCGCCTGGCAGGATAAAGTCATGAAACAGGTGCCCGAAGTGATCTCCGCCGCCGGCAAGTTGGGTCGCGCCGAAACAGCCACCGATCCGGCTCCGGTGGAGATGATTGAGACCACCCTTGAACTCAAACCCCAGTCCGAGTGGCGCCCGGGCCTGACTCAGGACAAACTCATCGCCGAGCTGATTGAAAAACTCAGCCAGATGCCTGGTTATGTCCCCGGTTTCCTGCATCCTATCGAGGGGCGCATTCTAATGCTCAGCACCGGGATACGCGCCCAGGTGGGGGCCGTGCTGCTTGGGGACAATCTTGATGCTTTGCAGGCCAAAGCCTTTGAAGTGGAGAAGATCCTGCGGGACGTTCCCGGAGCGGCCGGGGTGGCAACATCTTTGCCGCAGGGTAAACCCTATCTCAATATCGAAGTGGACCGAGTGGCCATGGCCCGCTACGGGCTGAGGGCCAGGGATGTTCTGGACGTGGTTGAAACGGGGCTAGGCGGCCGCAACTTGGGCACCACCATTGAGGGACGCGAACGATTTCCCATTCAGGTTCGTTTTCAGCAGGCTGAGCGGGACAATCTGGAGGCGTTGGGCGATGCCCTGGTTTTCTCTCCCTCGGGGAAAGTGATCCCGCTCGGCCAGGTGGCCAAGCTCAAACGCACGGTCGGTCCGAGCGAAATTGACAGTCAAAACGGCCGGTTGCGCGTCTTTGTTCAATCCAATGTTCAGGGGCGGGATCTGGGTGGTTTTGCGGCGGAAGCCCGCGCCCGCATGGACAGGGAACTTCATCTGCCTGCGGGAATGACTTTGGAATGGAGCGGTCAGTATGAGAACCAGCTGCATGCCCAACGCACCCTGCGGCTCATCGTTCCCGCCGTGTTCCTTATTATCTTCCTGCTGCTCTATGTGGTGTATCATTCGGCCAAGGAGGCGGCGCATGTCATTCTGGCGGTCCCCTTCGCCTTGAGCGGGGGAGTGTTTCTCCAGTTCCTTCTGGGTTATCCCTTCAGCGTTGCGGTCTGGGTCGGCTACATCGCCCTCTTTGGCACCGCAATCACCACAGCCATCGTCATGGTGGTCTACTTGGAGGAATCCGTCACACGCAAACGACTGGAGCGTGGCGACGCCTTCGACCGGGCGGACCTGATTCAGGCGGTGAAAGATGGCGCGCGGCTCCGGTTGCGGCCCAAGGTGATGACAGTCACCACCACCGTGGCGGCCCTCTTTCCAATCATGTGGAGCACAAGCACCGGTTCGGAAGTCATGCGCCCGCTGGCCGCACCTGTGATCGGGGGAATGGTGAGCAGTTTCCTCCATATCCTCATCGTGACGCCCGTGGTCTTCATCTGGTTGCGGGAACGTGAGCTTCCCAAGTCTGCCGGGTCGGCAAAATCCCAGTCCTGAGGTTTTCCGCCCTGGCGAGGACTGCAAGCCTGCCCGTTGGATCTTGCGAAGATAATGCGCGGAGGGCGGGCTGACCGAAATAAGTTTGAGCAGGGTAAATCCGGCTGGGATGTGGGACGGTGCCGTTGCGCAAACGCCCTAGAATTATTGCTTGGGCTTGAATTTCTGTCGGTCGGTGTTTTAATGCTTGGCAATGGTTCTCACTTTGAAGCATTGCAGGAGTCTTCTTTTTTTCCTCCTCGTGTGTGTTTTGTTTCCTGCCGTCTCGCTGCAAGCCCAGAGCAGCCGTTTTATCATCAAGGGCCATGTGCCCCAAGCTGCGGCGCAGGCCGGGCCGGGGCAACGGTTGCCCGACACCAACATCCTTCATCTGGCTCTGGGTTTGCCTCTGCGCAACAAAAGCGCTTTGGCGGAACTGCTGCAGCAACTCTACGATCCCTCCAGTCCAAACTTTCACCGCTACCTGACTCCCGTTGAATTCACCGAGCGGTTCGGACCGACCGAGGCGGACTACATGGCGGTGCAGGAGTTTGCACGAACCAATGGCCTGCGGATCACCACCACCCACCCCAATCGTGTGGTGCTCGATGTGGAGGGGGCCAGTCCGGTGGTTGAACGGGCCTTTCAAATCGAGCTCCATCATTATGCGCATCCCACCGAAGGCCGGCGATTTTATGCGCCCGACCGCGAACCGTCGGTGACGGCGGGACTGCCGGTGTTGCATGTGAGCGGGCTGGATAATTTTTCTCTGCCCCATCCCAGGCTCAGAAGTGCCTCAGCCACAGGCAACAACCAAGCCCAACCCGCCGCCGGTTCCGCTCCCGGCGGGAAGTATTGGGGCAAGGATTTCCGCGCCGCTTATGCGCCCGGCTCGCCCCTGACCGGCGCGGGGCAATACGTGGGACTCCTGCAGTTCGACGGGTTCAAAGCCAGTGATATCCTCACCTACCAGACCAATGCCGGCTTGCCAGGAGTCGCATTGACGGTCGTTAAGGTCGATGGCGGAGTGGCCACACCGGGCAGCGGAGCCATCGAGGTCTGTCTTGATATTGAGATGGTGATCTCGATGGCGCCCGGTCTTTCAGGGGTTTTTGTTTATGAAGCTCCCAATCCCAGTCCGTGGGTGGACTTGCTCAACGCGATGGTGGTCAACACCGCGGTGAAACAATTCAGCTGTTCCTGGGGTGGCGGGTCGCCGGACCCTACGGCCGAAGGCATTTTTCAACAGATGGCGGCGCAAGGACAATCCTTTTTCAACGCCAGCGGTGATTCTGATGCGTTCACCAACTCCATTCCTTTCCCCGGCGACAGCCCCAACATTACGCAAGTGGGTGGAACCACGCTGTCCACGGGTTCCGGAAGTGGTTATGTGTCCGAGACGGTTTGGAACTGGGGCGGTGGGGTTGGCAGTTCCGGGGGCATCAGCCCCTATTACGGATTGCCTACTTACCAGCAGGGGCTGGCCACTGGCGCCAATCAGGGTTCCTCCACGCGGCGAAATGTTCCAGATGTGGCCTTGGTCGCTGACGGCATTTATGTCTTCAGCGGGGGAGCGGGATCGACGGTTGGCGGGACTAGTGCAGCCGCCCCGCTTTGGGCCGGGTTTATGGCGCTGGTCAACCAGCAGGCCACACTTTCCGGCGTGCCGGTAATCGGCTTTGCCAATCCGGTGCTTTATTCCTTGGCCCGGAGTGCCTCATACGCTACGGTTTTTCACGACATCACCAACGGTAATAATTTCAGCGGGACCAGTCCGACTCATTTCTCCGCCACTCCGGGTTACGATCTTGCCACCGGCTTGGGCACACCCAATGGCACGAACTTGATCAACGCACTGGCCCAGCCGGTTTATTTTGTGAGCCTTACCAACGGCAACTGGAATTTGTTGTTGGAAAGTGCCACCCCGGCCAACGGCAGCATCGACCCCGGTGAGACCGTCACTCTCAGTCTATCGGTGCAAAACCAGGGCACTCAGCCCACAGCCAATCTTGTGGCGACGCTCCTCTCCAGCTCCGGCGTGCTCGCGCCCAGCGGTTCGCAGACCTACGGGGTGCTCGCGGGATATGGGGGGGTGACGAACAAGCCGTTCACACTGACCACGGCGGGTGGCTGCGGTTCAAATATTACCGCTGTGCTCCAGCTTCAGGACGGCACCAATTACCTTGGCACGGTCAGTTACGTGTTGCCGTTGGGCGGGGTGTCCACGAATCGGATACAGTCTTTCGCTCAAAACTTTGATGGTGTGATTGCGCCGACGTTGCCTGAAGGCTGGTCATCCCTGAATGTTCTCGGCACGGCGACCAACTGGCAGACCCGCAGCGGGGTTTTCCACACGGGCCCCAACTCGGCTTTTGTGGCCGACTCCGACGTTGCGGGTGAAAATGCTTTGGTATCCCCGGTGATTTCCGTTCTGGGCACGAACGCTCAACTGGCGTTCCGGCACAATTACAGTTTCGAATACAACACCACCATCATTGGCTTTTCCCGTCCCAGAACTTATTACACCAATTACGATGGCGGCGTTTTGGAGATTCAGATCGGCTCCGGTGGTTTTAGCGACATTCTTTCGGCCGGGGGCAGTTTTCGCAGCGGCGGATATAACGGCGCCATCACTGTTACCTCCGACAACCCGCTTGGTGGACAGGGCGGGTGGGTCACCAATTCGAGCGGATGGCAAAGCGTGCTGGTCAATCTGCCGGCCTCCGCGGCCAGGCAGAATGTTCAGCTGCGCTGGAATTGCGCCACCGACAACGGGAACGCCGGCCTTGGTGGGGTCGGTTGGTACGTGGACTCGGTATCCATCACGGACGCGGTTTTAAGTTGCCTGACCGTTTTGACAGATGTGGCTGCGGGGCAGTCGCTTTCCACCAATTCGCTGGAGGCGGGACGAAACCTTGTCTACACGCTCTCGGTGACCAATCTGGGACCGCAGCCCGCAGCGAATGTGATCCTGACGGATACCCTGCCCAGCGGGTCCGGTTTTATTGCGGCAAGTTCCGGGGGGGCTTATGCGGACGGGGTGGTCGCTTTTCCATTGGGCATGCTGGGTGTCGGGGCCTCTACCAACCTGACGCTTACGCTCTCCTCTCCGGGCGGTGGGGCTTTCACAAATCTTGTTAGTGTGGGGACGGTGACGCCCGAGAGCGGTGCCGAGAATAACACCGTTCAGCTGGTTTCGACCCAAGCCTCGGGGATCCCGCCGGATCTCGGTGCGGGGTTGGGGTCCCGTCTGGTTGAGTGCGGGTCGAACGCTCTTTTCTCCATTACTCCCGTCGGCACTCCGCCACTTGCGCTGCAGTGGAGTTTGGACGGGCAGGTGATAGCAGGAGCGACGAACACCAGTATTTCCCTCACGAACCTGCATTTGCCCAACCACACTGTCGCCATCGTGGTCACCAACTTATATGGCAGCACAACGGGGAGCGTGCTGGTCACTATGGCTGATACCGTGGCTCCGGTAATCACCCTCAACGGAGTCGGAACGGTTGTTCTGGAGTTGGGCGGTGTTTGGATCGATCCCGGTGCCACAGCCAGCGATCTCTGCGCCGGTCCGGTGGCGGTGGTTGCCGGCGGCACGGTCAATACCGCGGTCCCAGGGACGAATGTGTTGACCTACAGTGCGAGCGACGGCAACGGAAATGCCGGCAGCATCACGCGCACGGTGGTGGTTCGTGACACGGTCCCCCCGCAAATTCTCCGGTGTTTCACTAATCTCGTGTTGGCTGCCGACTCCAGTTGCAGAGCGGTGATGCCGGAGATAACCGGGACAAATTTTATTGAGGCTTGGGATTTATCAGGGGCGGTGACGGTGCGGCAAAGCCCGACGAATCTCTCGGTGCTGCCGCTTGGAACCACGGTGGCGGTGTTGACCGTCACGGACGGTTCCGGCAATGCGGCTTATGCCACGAACACGATTCTCGTTCAGGACCAAACGCCACCCTTGATCTGGGGGCAGCCGATCGGCCAGACGAACATTGCCGCTACGGTCGCTGTTTTAACCTTGGGCGCAACGGCTTGCACGCCGATCCATTACCAGTGGTATTTCCACCAGACCGCTCTCTCAGACGCGACCAACTCGAGCCTTACCATCTCGAATATCACAGCGCTCCAGGCGGGTGATTATTCCGCCGTGGCCAGCGCGGCCGGCGGTTCAAGCACGAGCGCGGTCGCGTCTCTGGAGGTGCAACGGCTTCCGATTGTTCTCACGCTCACCGCATCGTCAAATCCGGTTGGATTCCGGGACAGTGTCAGTTTTGGGATTGGGCTGGCGCCTGCCAATGCGTCCGGCAGCGTGCAGCTATTCACCAACGGTGCGGCGCTGGCGCCCGCATCGCCCCTTCCGGCAGGCGGGATTGAGATTGCGACTGCGGCACTGCCGCGCGGGAGCCAGAATGTCACGGCGGTTTATTCCGGGGATGAGCTGTATTTGCCGGCCACCAATTCGCTGGTTGAGGTGGTCACGAACCATCCGCCGGCGGCGGTTCCAGTCACTTATGTTTTCAATCCGGGGGTTGCCCTGAACATTCCGCTGCCGGCTCTCTCCGCCGGTTGGAGCGATCCGGACGGGGATGCGTTGACCCTGCGGGATCTGGGGGTGAGCACCAATGGGATTACGCTGACGAACACAGGATTTTTTCTGGTTTACCTGAGCACCAACAGCGCGCCGGATTATTTCCAGTGCCTTGTGGGGGATGAATTTGGAGGGAGCGCGCAGCAGGCGGTTTTCCTGGTCAAGGCAGATCCAGTCGACCCCACCCCAGTGATACGGAGTGGGACCCTCGATGGCAGCGGAAATTTCAATCTGATTCTGGCCGGTGCTCCTGGTCGCACCTATGTGCTGGAAGGGACGAGTGGGTTGGAGGCTGAGGGAAGCTGGATGCCTTTTACCACGAATGTTGTCGATGCCAGCGGCATCTGGGTTTTTCAGGATGCTCCGGTTCAGGGGGGGTTACAGCGCTTCTATCGGCTTAAATTGATTCCTTGAGCCGCCGTCCTGAAGCCAGAGGTCGAAGCTCTGAAACGCAATCGATCAACTCGATTTTACCGGCGTGAATTCTGTTGTCAGCGTGATTTGCCTTGAACATCCGACACTCCTGATGTCCTGCGCCACAGGATGTGCTCCTTTACTTTGTGTGATCCCTCCCGAGCCGTAGCTTTTGAAATGCTCCTTCTTACATCGCTGGCGCAGAGCCAAGCGCGATGGGATACCCTAAGCGGTCTGGTCTGGGCTGCGGCTGAGCTTGAGGGTTGATTGAACCTAAAACCTGCGGTTGGAGTTCAGCCGGTCGGAGCGGGTTCGGAGGGCGAGCCATTCGGGAGGAGTATCAGTGGTTTTGCGGGAGATCTGGCGCAGAAAGTCGCCGGGGACGAGGTTTGCTGCGCCCCGGACGGGCGCACTCCGCAAACCAAAACCGGCCCCTTGGGATTCCAACTGCGGCGCAGTTGTCGCCACGCCCCAATCCAGGTCCGCACATGCACCGCGATTTTATCCCCGGGCGTTTCCTGAACTGATCCTGCAGGTGATCCCGAGGTGCTTGAGAAAGCCGCTCCCCACGGCCAGGCCGCCGCAAGGCGTGAGCACCTCTTTTGTTGGTGTGACCGTGAATTTCCCCGCAAAGCGTTCAAGGAACCCTCATCCTTTCCTTTACCCGCCAGGTGAACCCAAACCAGCGATGCAAAAGTGCTCGTCGCCCACGGTTTTATTCACGCATTCATTCCTTAACCGCTATTCCAATTGCGGAGATTAGGTTGATTGGGATCCGTTGAGGCTCAGATCAATGCGCTGTTTTTGATGGTTGGTTGGATGGGGGGTGTCCAGCCAGCCAAAGGCCGACGGGGTTCTCGATCCGGCCGGCCGGGCGCACTCCCGGGCCCTGGTCCTTGACGCCCAGATCGGCATCCATTCCGGCAATCAGCCCTTGGAGACGGGTCACGATTTCCGGGTGCCGTGCGGCAAGGTCGACCTGTTCGCCAATGTCATTGTCCAGATTGAAGAGTTGGGGTGCGGGATCCGGTTCCTGTGGGCCGGGCTTGGGTGGTTTGCCGTTTCCAAGTCCGGCAAACTTAAGTTTCCAAGGGCCGGAGCGGACGGCTTGAAGCTGGTTCCCGCTGAAATAAAAGTGCTCGGCATGGGGCGAATCCTTGGTCTGTCCGAGGAGCACCGGAGAAAGATTCTTGCCGTCAATTTTCCGGTCTGCCGGCACCACTCCGCCTGCCAGCTCGACGAAGGTGGGGAGGAAATCGAAGTTGGCGGCCACGGCGTCGCTTGAGCTGCCGGGGGAGATTTTGCCCGGCCACCAGGCCAGAGTCGGTTCCCTCATGCCGCCTTCCCAGGTGCTGCCTTTGCCCCCGCGCAGTGGGAACGCTGTTCCGGCATTGGTGCCCTTGGGCAGCCAAGGCCCATTGTCACTGGTAAAGCAGACCAGTGTGTTGGTCGCCAATCCCAAAGCCTGCAAGGTGTCCAGCACCTTGCCCACACTCCAGTCCAGTTCCTCCACCCAATCGCTGAAGGGACTGGCGGAGCGGCCTCGGAAATGATGCCCCGGATGGATGGGCGTATGCACCGCTGTGTGCGGCAGGTAGAGGAAGAAAGGGTGGTTTTTCTGAGCCCGGATAAACTTGACGGCCTCGTCTGTGTAGCGCTCGGTCAGATTGTCCTGATCCTTGGGTTTGACCTCCTCGATGACTTTTTCATCGCGCACCAGCGGTAGCGGGGGACGGAAGCTCGTCCCAAGCTGGCCATCCTCGGGCCCCATATCATTGGAGTAGGGCAGCCCAAAGTAATGATCAAACCCGTGGCGGGTGGGCAGGAAGCTGACATCGTCCCCCACATGCCATTTGCCGATGACCAGGGTGGCGTAACCCTGCTGCTGAAGGAGTTCGCCGATGGTGTGTTCGGCCGCGCTCAGGCCGGTTTTGCTGCATGGGCCGAGCACGCCTGGCAAGGAGACGCGTTTGGCGTAGCTGCCGGTGAGGATTTGGGCCCGCGACGGCGTGCAGACCGGGGCGGCATAAAAGCTGGTCAGCTTCATCCCCTCCCGCGCCATGCGGTCCAGATGCGGCGTGCGATTGCGTTTGGACCCAAACGGCCCGATGTCGCCGTAGCCGAGGTCGTCGGCCAGGATGAGTACGAAGTTGGGCTTGGCGGTCCGGGCGTGCGTTTGGGCGTGCAGCGGGGTAGTCAAAAGTGCGACCCCGAAAAAGGCGGCGCAAAAAGCCCCCAGCAGTCCGGCGGCTTGGCGGGTTGGAATCCGAATGTTCATGGAGGCCATTAAAACTCAAGTGCGGGCGTTGTCAACGGCCGCTTCGCTGCCAGTACATTTGAGTCTTGGCATGGTTGTTAAAGGTTCATATTGTGGCAAACACATCAACGCACCACGCACAATGCCGGTCATTTCACATCTTATGTTAAGAAAAAACGCAAAGCCCGGCTTCACCCTTATTGAGCTGTTGGTCGTTATTGCCATCATCGCCATTCTGGCGGCGATGCTGCTGCCCGCGCTTTCAAAATCCAAGGACAAGGCTTTTGGGATCAGTTGTTTGAGCAACCTGCGCCAGCTCACTCTGGCCGCCCATACCTACGCTTCGGATAACAATGATGTGATTGTTCCCAATCTTTTGAACGATGTGAACGCATGGGTGGGCGGGGTGGTGTTTCAGTTGCCGGGGGCCACGAATGTGGCCGATATCCGCCTCTCCAAGCTCTATCCCTACTCTCAGTCTCCGGGCATTTACCGCTGCCCGGCCGACAAGTTCTCGGTGGCCGGGTCCCTCGTGCCCCGGGTCCGGAGTTTCTCGCTGTGTTGCATGATGGGGCTCAACGACGCCGGGGCGAGGGATACGGTGCATCCGGGGATTCCTGAGAATCTCAAATTCTCAGGAATCCACAACCCGGGTCCGTCCCAAGCGTTTTTTTTTATCGACGAGCAAAGCGCCGTTAGGGACTCCAACACGGAGGGGAACAGCATCGACGACGGCTACTTCGCTCTTGCCACCCGGAGCGGGTTGACCCAGTGGCAGAACACGGCATCGAGCCGGCATGGAAAGGGCGGGCAGTTTTCGTTTGCGGATGGCCATGCCGAATACTGGCGTTGGCTGGAAGCCAAAACCAGTTCTCTGGTCGGTGTCAACGCCGCCGGCACGTCTCCTCAGGACCGGGATTTGATCCGGATGCTGCAAGCCATCTACCCGATCGGGAGTTTTAATTAAAGGGCTTCGTGCAGCTGCGCCGTCCTTCTATCCGCTGGTCCGTTGCGGGTTCGAGTTGCCCCGGCGGATCACGGCCACAAACAAGACAATGCTTGCCCCCCGGTGATTTTCACTCATTTGGCCTACATGACTGGCTTTGCGCCTACTCCAATGCTAGCCCGGCGCCTGAGGTGTTTGAAGGCATACTCCGGTTGAGTCGCCGGGTTTGTTCTGAAGCAGGGCATTGAATAGTTCCGGCCCTTATCCAGTATTTATCGCGGTGTTGAGCGGAATAGTTGACGGATCTTTTTTACTTTACTGAATGAAAAACAAATTGTTGTTGAAGTTGAACGGCTGTTTCTTGGCGTTGCTCGTTTCGTTGTCTGCTGCCGGCATCCTGGCCGGAGCCGCGGCGCCGGTGGAGGATTATCGGTTCAAAATCGAGGTGCTGGCCGTTGGCATGCCGCAACCGCTGCAACTCAAGCTGGCGCCCGATGGCCGCATCTTCTACAACGAACTCAAGGGGTCGCTTAAGATTTGGAAGCCCGACACGCGCACCGTGGTGGAGGCGGGGGTGGTGCCTACCTTTGCCGAGCAGGAAAACGGTTTTTTGGGCTTCGCTCTGGATCCGAAGTTTGCCCGCAACCATTGGATTTACCTCCTCTACTCTCCAACCAATTATGTCGGTCAGCGCTTGAGCCGTTTCGTGATGCGAGGCGACCTCTTGGACATGACCAGCGAAAAGGTCGTGCTTGAGTTCGGCGAGCAGCGGCGCGAATGCTGCCATCACGCCGGTTCGGTCCACTTCGGACCTGATGGCAATATTTACATCTCCAGCGGCGACAACACCCATCCGTTCGGGGATTCCGAGTCCTACGGTCCGATGGATGAACGGCCCGGGCGCGAGCCTTGGGATTCACAGAAGGGGGCCTCCAACACCCAGGATTTGCGCGGGAAAATCCTGCGCATCCGGCCCACACCCGAAGGCGGCTACACTATTCCCCGGGGCAACCTTTTTCCGCGCGACGGGTCCAAGGGGCGCCCGGAAATCTTCGTCATGGGCTGCCGCAATCCCTGGCGCATGAACATCGATCAGCAAACCGGCATCGTTTATTGGGGTGAGGTCGGGCCGGATGCCAATCATGACGGGCCGCGCGGGTCGCGCGGGTATGACGAGATCAATCAGGCGCGGGTGGCCGGCAACTACGGCTGGCCTTATTTTGTTGGCAACAATTTTCCTTATGCGAAATATGATTTTTCCACCAAGAAGATAGGGCCAATGTTTGATCCGCAGCATCCGGTCAACGAGAGCCCTAATAATACCGGGGCCCGCCTTTTGCCGCCCGCGCGGCCGGCGATGATTTATTGGCCCTACGGCAAGTCGGAACAATTCCCCGAACTGGGGGAAGGTGGGCGCACGGCGTGTGCGGGGCCGGTTTTTCATTACCGCCCGGAGTTTGCCCGGACGGGCGGTTTCCCCCAAGCCTACGACAACTGCCTCTTGTTTTATGACTGGCAGCGCCCCTTCATGAAGTGGGCCAGGCTTGATCGGCAGTCCAAATTTGTTCGGATCGAGCCGTTTACCGGAGCGGTGGCGGTGGTGAACAACAGGCCCGGAATTGGCGAGGCTCTGGCGCGCGGCGCCTTTGTCATCCGCCGGCCCGAGGACAGCCAGTTCGGGCCGGACGGCTGCCTTTACATGATTGATTACGGTGAGACCTGGGGAGCCAATCCCGATTCCAAGCTCATCAAAATCTCCTATCAACGGGGCAATCTGGCGCCCATTGCCAAAGCGGCCGCCATCCCCTCTGCCGGTCGCGAGCCGCTCACCTTGTCCTTGTCCAGTGCCGGGTCGAAGGATTTTGAAAACGACACTTTAAGTTACGAGTGGCGCTTGTATCCTGGCGACAAGCTCGTTTCGACTCAGGCAAATCCCTCCCTGACCCTGACCCAGGCGGGGAACTATGTGGTGGAGCTTGCGGTGAGCGACGGTCATGGTGGGATGACCAAAAGTTCGGTGCCTGTGCTCGTGGGCAACGCCCCCCCCCAGATCCGTTTTCTCACCCCTCAGGACGGGGATTTCTTTAATCCAGGCCAGCCGGTCCCCTACAGGCTGCTGGTGGAGGATCAGGAGGATGGCAGCTCCAAGGATTATGAGGAACTGATGGATCCGCGCACGTTTGTCAGCGCCCGCTGGCGTCAGGGCGACGAACACGAGGAGGCCGTTGATCCGGCTCTGGCCATGATGCGTCAGAGCGATTGCTTCAACTGCCATTCGATCAGTCAGAAGATAGTCGGCCCGGCACTCTTGGACGTGGCTCAAAAATACCGGGGCCAGCCCGGCGCCTTGGATGCCAGCGTCCAGCGTGTCTTGAAAGGTTCCAGCGGGGTTTGGGGGCCTGCCCAGATGCTGGCCCACCCGTTGATCACCTCCGATCAGATCCAGATTATGGTCCGCTGGATTTACAGTCTTGAGCCCGGAAAGACCGGAGTGGATACGACGCGGGGCATAGCCGGCAAGGTGGCAGTGCCCGAATCCAAGGCCAATCGGTTCGGGCTGCTTGAGGCTACCTATGCCGATGGCGGGCGGCTGCCGGTGGGCTCGCTGCTTGGTAAAACCACGCTCACCTTGCGCAGCCGCCGGGTCGAAGCCGAGGAGGGCAAAGATCTTGGCGGGACGGAGGTTCAGAATGTGGGCAACGCCAGCGGCAAGAAATGTGTGCGTGCCGTCGCGGCACAAGCCTCGGTGCGCTATTCATCATTCAATCTGAGCGATAGCGGCACGGTGACCTTTCGTGTGGCGGCGGCAACTTCGGGCGGGGCCGTGGAGCTTCACCGCGATTCGCCCGCAGGGGAGTTGATGGCCCGCAGCGAAATTCCTGACACCGGCGGCCGCAACAAATGGACCGAGATCAACGCTCCGCTTAAATCCCCCGCAGCGCGATGCGATGTCATCGCGGTGCTGATTGGAGGTGGCGGCACCAACGCGGTCAGCTTGGATTGGATTGAATTCAACGCGCGCTGAAAATGCGCGAGGACCGGAGTGGGGGAGTGTGTGCGACACATTTGGCCTACATGACAGACTTGTCTGGATTGGCAGTCTCTGTGGACGCTTTTCAAATAGTACTGTTGGCTGGGGTGACTAAGAGGTTGAATGAATTATTTCGCCTTGGTTTTAACGGTTTGAGTAGTCCGGCCGGGTGTGTGCGGTCCCAAAAGTCTCGAGTTTTGCGATGAAGATAAATACTTTGCCGGCTTTAGCGGCGGCGTTTGCCGCTGCGGTCCTGATTCAACCGGTGGCGGCCAGCGCCACCCCTACCGGGCCGGGGCAACCCCACCGTGCTCCGTATCTCTCGGCAAGCGAGGAGGCCAAAACCTTTGTTCTCCAGCCTGGTTATCACCTCGAGTTGGTCGTCGGCGATCCCATCATCAAAGAACCCGTGCTGGGGATGTTCGACGGCAACGGTCGCATGTTTGTTGTCGAGATGCGCAGTTACATGCAGAACATCGACGGCAAAGGCGAACATGAACCCGTCGGCCGCGTCTCTCTGCATTGGTCCAGCAAGGGCAACGGCGTCTATGACAAGCACACGGTCTTTGCCGATCACCTCATGCTGCCCCGCATGATCCTGCCTCTGGCCGAAGGGTTGATCATCAATGAAACGGACTCCAACGATCTGTGGCTCTACCGGGACACGGACGGGGACGGGGTTTCGGACAAGAAGGAGTTGCTCTATGCCGGGGGACCGCGTGGAGGGAATCTTGAGCACCAGCAGAGCGGTTTGGTGTGGGGCCGTGACAACTGGCTCTACATGGCGGTCAATGCCTACCGATTGCGCATTCACGGAACCAATGTCGTTCAAGAGCCCGCCGGCCCTAACGGTGGTCAGTGGGGCATCAATCAGGACGATTACGGCAAGATGTGGTTCGTCAATGCCGGCGGAGAGATCGGGCCGCTCAACTTTCAACAACCCATCCTCTATGGCGCCTTCCGGGGGCGCGATCAGACCCCCGCTGATTTCGCGGAGGTTTGGCCTGTGGCGGGAGTGGCCGATTACCAGGGTGGATTGGGCAGGGAGCGCAAGGCGGACCATACCTTGAACCATTTCACCGCCACCTGCGGAGACGAGATTTATCGCGGCGACCGGCTTCCGGCCGATTTGCGGGGCGATCTGCTCTTCGCCGAGCCGGTGGGCCGGCTTATTCGCCGTGCCAAAGTGGAGGTCAAGGAGGGCGTCACCCGCCTGAGCAACGCCTACGACAAATCCGAATTCATCCGGTCCACCGACCTGAATTTCCGGCCGGTCAACCTGATGAACGCCCCCGATGGCACCCTTTACATTGTCGACATGTATCGTGGCATCATTCAGGAAAGCGCGTGGGTGGGAACCGATTCGTATCTGCGTCCGGTGGTTCAGGACTACCACATGGAGGAGAATTTCGGCCGCGGCCGCATCTGGCGTCTGGTTCATGATGGCATCAAGCCGGGGCCCGCACCCCGCATGCAGCGCGAAACCTCCGCCCAGTTGGTCAAGCACCTGCAGCATCCCAATGGCTGGTGGCGTGATACCGCCCAGAAGCTTCTGGTTTTGCGCGCCGACAAATCCGCGGTGCCTGCTCTGCTGGCGATGGCTCGCACCAACCCGGATCACCTGGCCCGCATTCATGCCCTTTGGACTCTGGAAGGACTCGGGGTTTTGGATGCTGCTTTGCTTCGCGAACGATTCAAGGATGCGCATCCTTCGGTGCGTGTGGCCGCCATTCGCGTCAGCGAGACTCTTTTCAAGCAGGGGGATCTGGCCCTTCAGCCCGACGTTCAGGCCCTGGCTTTGGATCCCTCGCCGGACGTTGCCATTCAAGTCATGTTGACGGCCAATCTGTTGAAATGGCCCGGCGCACCCGCTCTGATTCAGTCTGTCATGGCTCAAAACCATGCTGCCGGCGTGATTGAAATCGGTGGCCACCTTCTGCGGCCTGACGCTCAATCCAATGGTTACACCGCCGCTGAAAACAAACTCCTGCAGCGCGGCAAGGCCATCTATTCCGAACTCTGTTTCGCCTGCCACGGTGCCGATGGCAAGGGGATGCCCTTGCAGGGCGGCCTTGCGGGTGAGACTATCGCCCCGCCGCTACAGGGATCGCGCACCGTCCGCGGCGACCGCGATGGATTGCTTTGCGTGGTGCTGAAGGGATTGACCGGTCCGGTCAACGGCCATACTTACTCCGCCTTGATGGTCCCCATGGAAAGCAACAACGACGAATGGGTGGCCTCGGTCACCTCCTATGTCCGGGAAAACTTCGGACGCCGCGCCGGGTTGGTCTCCCCTAGGGACGTCGCCGCGATCCGGGCTGAAATTCAGCCGCGCACCCAGCCTTGGACCCAGCCGGAACTTCAGGCTGTGCTGCCTCAGTCCATCACCAACCGCGCGGGATGGAAGCTGACCTCAAGCCATCGGGCCGACACGGCGGGACTGGCCGTGGATGGCAAAATGGACACCCGCTTCGACACGGGGGCCACGCAGATCCCGGGCATGTGGTTTCAATTGGAGTTGCCCCAACCTACCCGCATCTCCTGCGTCCATCTGGATTCGGGGAATGACACCCAGGATTATCCCCGCGGCTATCAGGTAGAACTTTCTGACAATGGCAAGGACTGGGGGCAACCCGTGGCCAAGGGGCGCGGGAACGGGCACCTTACGGAAATTCGCTTCGCCCCGGCCACCGCCCGGTTTGTGCGCATTGTTCAGACCGGTTCTTCCGCGGCGAATTTCTGGTCCATCCACGAGTTGCGTCTCTTTGAAGCGCCCAAGGTTCAGATGGCTGCCGCACTGGGAACCAAAACCGCATCGGCTCAAAAAACCTCCGCTTTCGAGTGAGCCCTCATGCAGCCGGCATCCATTGCATTTAATCTTTCGGTTCGTCGGGAATTCTCTCGACTGCCAATGTGCCGGGCACTTTAATGCCCTCCAGCTAAATGCCAATTTCCTCAGCCATCATGAAAATCGTCCGATGCTCGATGGGCCTCACTTCCTCTTTGGTTGGGTTGGATCACAGTCTGGCTGAGGCGGGTGAGTCGTTTGGAAAGGATCTGGGGTTTCTCAGGCGCCATACCGAGGTGGTGGTTCTCAGCGGCGAATCCGGCCAGGCTCAGGTCGCCGTCGCCCCGCAGTGGCAGGGGCGGGTGATGACCAGCACCGCAGGCGGTTTGGACGGAACAAGTTTCGGCTGGGTCAACCGCCAACTCATTGAATCCCGCCAGGTCCAGCCCCATATCAATGTGTTTGGCGGTGAGGACCGCTTCTGGCTGGGACCTGAGGGGGGGCAATTCTCGCTTTTTTTCTCGAAGGGCGCTTCTTTCGATCTTGATCATTGGTTTACTCCCGCGTCTCTGGACACCGAGCCATTTCAGGTTCTTTCCCAAACAGCGCAAAGCGTCGTGTGCGGGCGCAGCATCCAATTGGCCAACCATTCCGGCACCCGCTTCACCCTGGATGTCAACCGCGAGGTCAGGCTCTTGCAGAGCGTTCGGGCCTTGGGCTCTCTCGGAGTGAGCGTCCCTTCCGGTCTGAAAGCCGTCGCCTTTGAATCGGTCAATACTGTTAAAAACACCGGGCCTGTTCCCTGGCAAAAAGATTCCGGCCTGGTATCCCTTTGGATTCTCGGCATGTTCAACGCCTCTCCGGACACCACCATCGTTCTTCCCTTTGAGAAAGGTGATGAGGCTGTGCGCGGGCCTGTTGTCAACGACGCCTATTTCGGGAAAGTCCCCGCCGACCGATTGATTGTTGGTGACGGGGTGGTTTTTTTCCGGGGCGACGCCGCTTTTCGCAGCAAGATCGGACTGCCGCCGCGCCGGGCCAAATCCTTGATGGGCAGTTATGACGCTAATTCCCGCACCTTGACTTTGGTGCATTTCACCCTGCCGGCCGGGGCTGTGGATTACGTGAATTCCATGTGGGAAATTCAGAAGAACCCCTTTGGCGGTGATGTTTCCAATAGTTACAACGATGGTGCTCCCAAGCCCGGTGCCAAGGGGTTGGGGCGGTTCTTTGAACTTGAAAGCTCCTCTCCGGCTCTGGCTCTCCAACCCGGTGCCTCCGCAACCCACGTCCACCAGACCTTCCATCTCCAAGGCAGCGAGGCACAGCTCGATGCCATCGCCCGCGTCGCACTGGGGACGGGGCTGGAACAAATCAAACACGCGTTCAAGAAATAGAATGATCAATCCCCAATCACCACATCCCGCCTCACCGGTCATCCTTTCCCGGCTCGACCCCGCCCGCCGCAAAGCAGTGCCGCCCCAGCCTTTGTTTGCATCGCTGCTGTGCGGACTCTCCCTGCTGTTTGCGGGCTCTTCACCCCAGGCCCAAGCCGGGATCCAGCCCGGCGAAATCACCTTTGCGGAGATGAACTGCGCGGCCTGCCATCAGGCGTCGCCGGGCGTTGCCGACCGTCTTGCCTCCCGCAAGGCCCCCGTGCTCGGTCACGAGGGACTGAGGATATCCCCGGTCTGGCTGCGCGATTTCCTCCTTCATCCGCAGACGGAAAAACCCGGCACGCCGATGCCGGACATGCTCAACGGTTTGGCCGGCGCGGAAAAGGCCGCCGCCGCCGAGGCTCTGACCCACTATTTGATTTCACTTCAATCCGAATTGCCTGCCGCAGCCACACGGTTGGACACTGTTCTGGTCGCCGAGGGTAAGGAACTCTTTCATCAGGTCGGTTGCGTGGCTTGTCACGCGCCGCAGGAACTCCCGGCCGAGGCCGCCGCCGAGCCGGGTGCCGCCGCTGAATTCAAAACCCTGGCCGCCACCTCGGTAGCCCTCGGTAACCTGGACAAGAAATTCAGCGTGGATGATCTGGCCGCATTCTTGCGCGATCCACTCAAGGTACGGCCCTCCGGCCGGATGCCAGCCCAGCGGTTGACCGGCCGCGAAGCCCGCTCCATCGCGATGTATCTTCTGCGCAATCAGCCTGCGCCTGTTCCGACCGGCAAGATTCAAGGCCTGAATTTTGAATCCTTCGTCGCCGCAGGCGACAGCCTGCCCGACTTCAACAACCTGACTCCGCTCTCCACCGGCGTGGTGACGAATCTTTCTTTGATGCAATTGCCGCACGCCAACGGCACCGGCCTGCGTCTGCGAGGTATCCTGAGCGTGCCCGCTTCCGGCCAATACACCTTCTGGACCGGCTCCCGCGACGGCTCCCGGCTTTTTATCGATGACCAGATGATCGTGGATAATAACGGGATTCATCGTTTCGAGGAGAAGGATGGCAAAATGACCCTCACTGCGGGCGATCATCGGATTGTCGTCACTTATTTCCATCATCGCGGTTCGCCGGATCTCAGTGTCTCATGGTCCGGTCCCGGGGTCGGGAAACAGAAGGTTCCAAACTCGGCATTGTTTCTGATGGACAACGGCCGGTTTATGCATCCTGTTGCAGAGGAACCGTTTGTTTTGGACCCGGTCAAGGCTGCCAAGGGCCGGCAGTTGTTCGCCAGTCAGAATTGCTCCGCCTGTCATCAGATCGATCAGCCCGGCACCGCTGCCACTCCGCTTGCCAAACTCACCCTTAACCAGCAGGGGTGCTTGGCCGCTACTCCTTCCCCGGGAGTGCCGCTCTTTGAGCTCACCGCGCAACAGCGCAACGACCTGACGCTGCTGTTGGCCAATATCTCCGCTCTGGAAACATCTCTCGCGCCCTCCGATCAAGTGCATCGGACCATGACTGCGCTTAATTGTTACGCCTGCCACAGCCGCGATGGACTGGGGTCTCCCTCCGGTTTGCGCCGCTCCTACTTCAAATCACTGGGCACTGTGGATCTCGGCGAGGAGGGGGCTGTCCCCCCCCACTTGAACGGGGTGGGAGCCAAGCTTAAATCCGAGTGGCTTCAAAAAGTCCTCTACACCGGGGCCAGTGTGCGGCCGTATATGGCCACCCGCATGCCGCAGTTCGGCCAAGCTAACGTGACGGTCCTATTGGCCGCATTTCATCAGGCCGATGCCGGCTTGAACACGGGGCATGAGTTGGCTGTGGATCCCCACTTGGCCAACGGCCTGAGACTCGTCGGAAACGAGGGGCTGAGCTGTATTTCCTGTCATATGTTTGCAGGGCACCCGTCCTTGGGCGTGCCCGCCCTCGATCTGACCACCGCCCCGGAGCGTCTCACCCCGGATTGGTTTCGCCGCTATCTGCTTAATCCGGCTCAACTCCGCCCCGGCACTCGAATGCCCTCTTTCTGGCCCAACGCTGTCTCAGTTAACAAGACCATCCTTGAGGGCGACACTGAGAAGCAAATTGCCGCCATCTGGTCCTATCTCTCCAGCGGTCAGGCCGCCAAGAACCTTCCTCCCGGACTCATCGCTCCGAAAATGGAGATTGTGGCCAAGACTGAAGCGGTTGTTTACCGCAATTTTATCGAAGGTGCCGGACCCCGCGCCATCGGCGTAGGCTATCCCGAAAAAGCCAATCTCGCCTGGGACGCCAATCAAATGTGCGTCGACCTCCTCTGGCATGGACAGTTCATGGATGCCTCCCGGCATTGGACCGGTCGGGGTGAGGGCTTTCAACCGCCCTTGGGTTATAGCGTCGTCAAACTTCCCCAAGGCCAGCCGCTGGCGGTGTTGACCAGTGCTGACATGCCCTGGCCTAAAACCACCGAGCGCGCCGCCGGTTATCAGTTCCAAGGCTATGCCTACGACGACCAGCATCGTCCGCAGTTCCATTACCAGTTTCATCAGGTGGAGGCCGCCGATTGCTTCGTGCCGGTCAAATTCTCACCCAACGCTGATACGGGTTTTCGTCGTCGGCTTCTTCTCAAGTCGAAGAAGCCGCCTGCCAACCTCTGGTTTCGCTCCGCCCTTGGCGATAAGATTCAGGATCTGGGCAATCAGACCTATTTGGTTGATGGCATTGTGCGCCTTGGGTTTCCGCCTGTTCTTTTAAAAGGCCGCAACACTGATGCGCCGGCCTCACCGCAAATCATGGTCCGCCAGAGCGGAGGCAAATCGGAATTGCTCGTCCCGGTCATCTTTGAGTCCGGCAAGGCGGAATTGGTGGAGGAAATCTCATGGTAAAAAATATTGTTTCAATCTCACGTGTTCTGACCCTTTGCACGCTGCTCCCGGTTGCCGTGCTCGCGGCGGATCCTTCCAAGGTCCGCTCCAATGCGGAACAGGAAGGTGATTATTACCGCATGGTCACCCTGTCCACCCCGCCCGGAGTGCAGTTTGAATCCGGTGCCCTGCAGTTCATCGGGCCGGACACTCTGGCCTGTTCCACCCGGACTGGGGACATCTGGATTGGCAAAGGGGTTAAGGGCAACTCGCCCCAGCCCAAATGGACCCTGTTCGAGAGCGGATTGCATGAGGTCCTCGGCCTAGCTTGGCGAGACGGATGGCTTTATGCAGTTCAGCGCGGCGAAGTCACCCGGCTCAAGGATATCAACGGCGACGGCCGCGCGGATGTGGTGGAGACTTTTTGCGACGGTTGGTCCATCAATGGCGATTACCACGAATACGTCTTTGGATCCAAATTCGACCGCGAAGGAAATATGTGGCTGGCCTTGACTCTGACGGGGTCCTTCTCCAGCCAGGACCCCTACCGCGGTTGGGCTGTGCGGGTATCACCCAAGGGCAAACTCATCCCCACCGCGTCCGGGGTGCGTTCGGCCGGGGGTATTGGGTTCAACGCGGCCGGCGACTGCTTCTATACGGACAATCAGGGGCCTTGGAACGGTGCATGCAAGCTCCAGTGGCTCAAGCCCGGATCCTTCGCCGGACATCCTGACGGCATGCGGTGGTTTGATGAACCTGAAACCACCAACGCCATCGCCTCCGCCGGGCTTAAAAAACCCGCCCAGCCCAAGAGCGGCAGCCGGATGTATGAGGAGGCCAAGCGCATTCCCGAGCTCATGCTGCCAGCCGTGTATTTCCCCTACGGCAAGATGGGCCAGTCGGCCAGCGGCGTGGCTTGCGACCTCAATCAGGGCCGCTTCGGACCTTTCAAAGAGCAGATCTTTGTGGGCGAGCAAACCCATTCCACGGTGATGCGCGTGTTTCTCGAAAAAGTGGATGGCAAGTATCAGGGTGCTTGTTTCCCGTTCCGTCAGGGCTTTGACTCCGGCGTGCTGGCCTTGGAATTTGCCAAGGACGGCTCCCTGTTTGCCTTCGGTACCGACCGTGGATGGGGTTCGCGTGGGGGTAAACCCTTCTCGCTGCAGCGGCTGGACTGGACCGGAAAAATCCCCTTTGAAATTCATGAAATGAAAGCCAGGCCTGATGGGTTTGAACTCTCTTTCACCAAACCTCTGGAC
Organism: uncultured Verrucomicrobiota bacterium; assembly: GCA_903873415.1. Taxonomy (GTDB): domain Bacteria; phylum Verrucomicrobiota; class Verrucomicrobiia; order Limisphaerales; family CAIQOK01; genus CAIQOK01. Next base: position 42,796 of record CAIQOK010000062.1, read on the forward strand.
GATGTCAGTGCCGCAAAGCTGGAGTCCTATGCGATGGAGAGTTACATCTATATTTATCAAAGCAGCTATGGCAGCCCCGAAGTGGACCAGAGCACTCCCCATGTCAAGGAAGCCCGGGTATCGAAAGACCACACCAAGGTGCGTTTGGTTGTCGAGGGATTGGTGGAAGGTCATATTCACGAATTGCATCTCGCCGGGGTTCGCTCCGTGTCGGGCGAGCCGCTGCTTCACGACGCGGCTTACTATACTCTCAACAAGATCCCGGCCAAGTGATCCCAAGGCCCCAAGTGCGGCCTTCAAGCCGCACTTGGGGTTGGGTGGGGTGCCCAGTCCCACATGCTTCTTGGCAGGGTGCCAGCATGCCGCGCGAATGATCGCAAATATGCCGATCCCGTTAAATCGCGTTACGTTATTTTCATGTAACCTGCGGGCTGTTTGGGCGCCGCCAAGCCCGATAGCGTCCGGAGAGCCGTTACCGGCGGCTTACGGCGGTTGAGGCGAACCACAAATTCGTCAAGCTGGATTTGGGGATCCCTCGGGTCAACACCGCGGTGGGTCCCTTTGAGCCACGCTTTTACATTGCCGAAGGCGCGGCGGATATGAATCACATGCGTCTCCAGAGGGTGAAGCGCGTGGCTCCAGTGGCCCAAAGCCGCCTTGGAATAGCCTTTCCAGCCATCCGTGCAAATCTCACTGCCAGACTGCAGACGGGCCGCAAGAAAACGGCGCGAATTGAAAGGGCGGCGGTCCATTCTTCCACCGCCAACCAAAGCCGTCCGGCTTCCTCTATGCAGGTCCCGTGCTGGTCGGTATGGATGGCTCCCCCGTTCAGGCGCACTCTGAAGTGCCGGAGGATGCAAGGGCCCGCCCATTTCAAAGCCGAACAGGTTTATGCGCTTTGGTCAGATGCCCGAAACGTGGGCGGATTGAAAATTGACAGGCTTGGAATTTATTATCGATTTGCCCTGTCTTGGGTTGTATTCTTTTTTCATGCCTACTCCCAACAAACCCAAACCCAAGAAAACCACCGTCGCCTCAGCCCCAAAGCCTCGCGCCAAAAAGAGTCCCCGCCGCGAGAAAAAAAAACGCGTGGTCGTGCTGGACGACAACGTTACGGTGGTCACCCTGTGGCGGGAGTTGGTCGGAAAAGCCTGCAAGAAAGCCGAGGTCTTATGCTTCACCGACTCGATGCTTGCCTGGGAGGAATTGCAATCGGCACCGCCGGCCTTGTTGATTACCGATCTGGTTCATCCCGGGATTAAGGGCTTGGAAATGATCAAGAGACTGGCCATCGAGCAGGTCACGTATCCTATCTTGGTGGATACGGCCTCGTTTCAACGGCTGCAGAAAAAAGTGGCCAAAGCTGCCGGGCCGGACCTGAACATCACGGTCTTTGCCAAGCCGTTTTTCGCCGATGAAATGATAGCGATTTTGAAGCAGATCCTGATCGCCTGAGAGGATCGGGTTTGACCAAAGGCCAGACTCCGGTCATTGGGTTCAACCCCGAAATCTGCAAGTAAAGGGTTGCTGGGATTCCATATAGAGGCCATGAAGAGCAGGACCTCCCGTCCTAACCGGAGCAGGGAGGTTTCTTCGTTTTTGTGGTTTCCCCGCTTTGGGTCAGCCCGAATAATTCTCCATCCCCGCACAAGAGCAGACCGGGTTGCGGTCGCCGAAGACGTTGTCGATGCGTCCGACATGAGGCCAGAATTTGTAGTCGTGCAGGCCCGGAACGGGAAAGGCCGCCTGCTCGCGGGTGTACGGCCGGTTCCAGCTGTCGTTGGCGATCTGGTCGGCCGTATGCGGCGCGTTCTTGAGCAGGTTGTTCTTCGCATCCACCGCCCCCGATTCCACCGCCGTCATTTCGGCATGGATGGCAATCATGGCGTCGCAGAATCGGTCCAACTCCGTTTTGGATTCGCTTTCGGTCGGTTCCACCATGAGGGTGCCGGCCACCGGCCAGGAGAGGGTCGGCGCATGAAAACCGTAATCCATCAAGCGCTTGGCCACGTCCTCGGCCGTCACGTTTTTGAAGGCGCGCAGGTCGAGGATGCACTCGTGGGCAACGAGGCCGCGGCTGCGATAGAGGGTGGGGAAATGTTTTTCCAGCCGCTTGGACACATAGTTGGCCGTGAGGATGGCGTAGCGGGTCGCCTCGGTCAGCCCTTCCCCACCCATGAGGGCGATGTACATCCAGGAAATGGTCAGGATGCTGGCGCTGCCCCACGGGGCCGCAGACACGGCTCCTATGGGATTCTCACCGCCCAGGTTGATCACGTTGTGTCCGGGCAGAAACTCGACGAGGTGTCCGGCCACTCCGATCGGGCCCACCCCCGGTCCGCCTCCGCCGTGCGGAATGCAGAATGTCTTGTGGAGATTCAAATGGCAGACGTCCGCCCCGATATGACCCGGGCTGGTCAGACCCACTTGCGCGTTCATGTTCGCCCCGTCCATGTAAACCTGCCCCCCATGAGAATGGATGATGTCGCAGATCTCGCGGATGGTCTCCTCAAACACCCCGTGGGTGCTGGGGTAGGTGATCATCAGGCAGGAAAGACTCGACTCATACATCAGGGCCTTACTGCGCAGGTCGCTCAGGTCGATGTTCCCGTTCGTGTCGCAGCCCACCGCCACCACGGTCATGCCCGCCATGACAGCGCTGGCCGGGTTGGTGCCGTGCGCGGAGGTGGGGATGAGGCAGATATGGCGTTGCGCCTGGCCGAGGGACTGGTGATAGGCGCGGATGACGAGCAAGCCTGCGTATTCACCCTGGGAACCGGCGTTGGGTTGAAGGGAAATGCCCGCAAAGCCGGTGATCTCGCACAGCCATTGTTCCAACTGTTCGAAGAGGTGCTGGTAGCCGCGTGTCTGGCGCAGCGGCGCAAAGGGATGGATTCTGCCAAACTCCGGCCAGGAAACCGGGAACATTTCGGCCGCCGCATTGAGCTTCATCGTGCACGACCCCAGCGGGATCATCGAGGCGGTGAGCGAGAGATCACGCGATTCCAGACGCTTGATATAGCGCAGCATATCCGTCTCCGAATGGTTCTGCTGAAAGACGGCATGTTGCAGATAGGTCGAGGTGCGGTCCCCGTCTTGAGCGGCCGGCACGCCTGCCTCGCCGGCCAGATCCGAAACCGCGAAGTCCGGTATCTTGTCTGCGTTGAAGATCCGGAACAGGGTGTTCACTTCCGCCGGGTTGGTGGTCTCGTCCAGCGAGATGCCCAAAGTATGCGCGTCGATGACGCGCAGGTTGAATTGGTGGGCCTCGGCGATTTTGAGAATCCTCTGCGCGCCATCCTCTCCCAGCCCGATTTTGAGCGTGTCGAAGCGCGGGGCGGGGGATACTTCGAGCCCCAGCCGTTGGAGTCCGGCGGCGAGGATGCCTGTGAGGCTGCGAATGCGCAGGGCGATTTGTTTCAGGCCGGCGGGGCCGTGATAGCAGGCGTAGAGCGAGGCCATGTTGGCCAACAGGGCTTGGGCGGTGCAGATGTTGCTGGTGGCCTTTTCGCGCCGGATGTGTTGTTCGCGGGTGCCGAGAGCCAGACGCAGGGCCGGCCGGCCCCGGGAATCTTTTGAAACTCCGACAATGCGGCCGGGCATCTGGCGCTTGAATTCGTGGCGCGTGGCGAAGAAGGCGGCATGGGGGGCCGCCATAGCCCAGCGGCACACCGAACCGTTGGGCGCTGCCTACGGCAATGTCCGCCCCGAATTCCCCGGGAGGCTTGATGAGCGTCAGAGCGAGCAGATCTGTTGCGACTGTGACCATGGCTCCGGCGGCATGGGCTTTTGCCGTGAACCGGGAATAATCGTGGATCGCCCCGAAGGTGTCCGGGTATTGGACCAAGGCGCCGAAGACCTGCTCGTCGAATTGGAAATCTTCCCAGACGCCCAGAATCACCTCGATTTTTAAGGCTTCGGCGCGGCTGCGCACCACATCAATCGTTTGGGGATGGCAGGTGGACGAGATGAAAAAACGGTTCCTCCCCTCCTTGAGCCGGTGCGACATGGTCATGGCCTCCGCCGCCGCCGTGGCCTCGTCCAGCATGGAGGCGTTGGCTATGTCCAGAGCGGTTAGTTCCGAGGCCAGAGTCTGGAAGTTGAGCAGCGCCTCGAGTCGGCCTTGGGAAATCTCCGCCTGATACGGCGTGTATTGCGTATACCATCCGGGATTTTCCAGCACACACCGCTGGATCACCGGCGGTATGTGGCAGTCGTGATAGCCCATGCCCAGAAACGAACGGAAGACTTTGTTCTCGCCGGCGATCTTTTTGATTCCGGCCAGAGCCTCCGACTCGCTCAAGGCCCCTGGCAGCGCCAGAGGGCGCTCCAAACGGATTTGGGCGGGTACAGCGGCGTCTATAAGCGCATCCAAAGATTCCAGCCCGAGCAGCGCCAGCATTTCCCGGGTTTCGTCGGCACTCGGGCCGATGTGCCGGCGCACGAATTTGTCCGGATGAGTCAGGCTGTCGGTGACGTTCGATTTCTCTGAAAAAGACATCGGGCGAAATTAAGGTGCGGAGCGGCAGATGCAAGAAGGGATTTTGATTTTCCAGTTCGGTGGGGTTTTGACGGCTGCACAACCGGTCCGGCGGCCGTTTTTGCGGGGGCACAACTAATGGTGTTTTCAGCCCCCTGATCTTGAAAATAACCGTTGTGCCAAAGGGGTGGTTTTTCTACTATGTATCTGAACTTTTCAGTCCGCACTTTCCAGTGCCGCTGTGAGACGATTTATGCCCGAAAACTCTGATCTGGTCGAAGAAACAGCCACTCCGGTTCCAGTCGCAATCAGCGCCGATTACGGCGCGGCACAACTGGGTAAACTCGAGGGGCTGGAGGCTGTCCGTAAGAAGCCCGGCATGTACATCGGCGGCACCGACGAACGCGCCCTCCATCACTGCGTAAGCGAGGTGCTCGACAACTCCGTCGACGAGCACTTGGCCGGGCATTGCAACCGCATCGACGTTTCCATCCATGTGGACGGCTCCATCTCCATTCGCGACAACGGCCGTGGCATCCCGGTGGACGTCCATCCGCAATACAAAATCCCCGGTGTGGAAATGGTGCTCACAACCCTGCATTCCGGCGGAAAATATGGCCAGGGCGGCTACAAATTCTCCGGCGGCACCCACGGCGTCGGTGCCAAGTGCGTCAACGCCGTCAGTGAATGGTTCGAAGTGGAGGTCTCCCGCAATGGGGATGTCCACCAGATGGAGTTCGAGCGCGGCAAGACCACCAGGAAGCTCAACGTCATCGGTAAAGCCGATAGCACCGGCACTCTGATCACCTTCAAACCGGACGCGGAGATTTTCCGCGAGACGGTGGAGTTCAAGTCGGACAAGATCGCGCAGCGTTTGCGCGAGTTGGCCTTCCTTAATTCCGGGCTGGAAATCATCTTCACTGACGAGCGCCAGACCACCTCCGAACCGGAAAGGTTTTACTACAAAAACGGGGTTGAGGAATTCGTCAAGCAGCTTAATAAAAGCAAGGAACCCCTTCATCCAAAGCCCATTTCCTTCCGCAAGGAGGTCCAGGAAAACCTCGATGAGAAGCAGATCGACGTGCATGTCGAGGTGGTCCTTCAATACAATGACAGTTACAACGACCAGGTCCTCTGCTACACCAACACCATTCACAATCCCGACGGAGGCACCCATCTCTCCGGTTTCCGCAGGGCCGTGACCAGCGCCATCAACCAATACGCCCGCTCCAACGAACTGATCAAGGAGAAGGATCCCCAGATCACCGGCGACGATGTGCGCGAAGGGCTCACGGCGGTGATTTCCGTCAAGCACAGCGATCCGAAATTCGAATCGCAGACCAAGGTTAAACTCCTGTCCCCGGAAGTGGACACCATAGTGGGTTCGGTCTCCTATGAGGGGTTGAAGGCTTATTTTGACGCGAATCCGGCGGTGGCCAAGCGGATCGTTGACAAGGGACTCACGGCGGCCCGGGCCCGCGAGGCGGCGCGCAAGGCCCGTGAAGCCGTCCGTAAATCCGCCCTGACCGGCGGCGGCCTGCCCGGCAAACTGGCCGACTGCCAAGAAAAAGACCCAGCGTTGTGCGAAATCTACATCGTCGAGGGCGACTCCGCCGGCGGCTCGGCCAAGCAAGGCCGCGACCGTAAATTCCAGGCCATCTTGCCGCTGCGCGGCAAGATTTTGAACGTTGAAAAAGCCCGCTACGAGAAACTGCTCACCAGCAACGAAATCGTCACGCTGATCACCGCCTTGGG
>CAIQOK010000063.1 GCA_903873415.1 uncultured Verrucomicrobiota bacterium
CGTGCGCTCCAGCGCGTAATTTTCAAACACACTCGGAATGATAATGTCCGAGATCAGGGTCTTAGCCATAATGTTGGTCTTTCGTTTTGTAGCGGCGACTCAACCGAGCGCCGCTGAATTTTTTAGTTGGCCGAAGCTTTCAACCGGGCCGCCAAGCCCGGATCGTTCTTCAGCAGTTTCACTTGCTCGGTGAGGTTCCAGCTTTCCTTGCGGAACGGATTCACCACACCGCTACCGGCCCCACGGGAGCCTGAGCCGGCGGCACCGCCACCAGCGTTTGCTTCGAACAAGTGCGGCGCGTCAGACACCAACGCATCCACCCATTCAGCCAAAGTCAAAGGCGAGAACCCGTCCTTGCCCGTGCGGGGTTTGTCGCCGTCAAAAGCCTGGGGCAAACCGCCCACCAGCTTGAAAGTGTTACGGGCGCGAGCGGTGATGTCCGTCAACGCCGTGGGACGCAGCCCGCGCTTGGTCGCCTCGGTGACGACCGCCTGATCAATCAGCAGCGCGGAAAGCTTGCCGTTCAGCGCATCACGCTCGGCAGCCACAGGCCCGACCGCCGCCTTGAGCTTGTCGGCCAGCACTTCCTGAAACTTGCCGTCCTTCAGCCGCTGCTCTTCTTCGAGTCGCGCTTTTTCGGCGGCGAGCTTGCGAACTTCATCTGGGTCAATCCCCTCAAAGCGTTTGAGCAGCGCGTCGCGCTCTTTCATCACGGTGATGTTCGTCTGGCGCAATTCCTCGTTGCGCTCGGAGTCCAGCAGCCAGGCACCATCGCGCTCGACGTAAAACGGTTTCAGTTCCGCCGGGATTTCAGCGGCACTCGCGTATTTGTTTTTCAGGGCCATAATTTTTTAGTTGGTGGTTGCGGCTGGCGACGTTGTTGCGGCCGGGGTAGTGCCAGCATTAGGAAAGACCCCGGTCGGATTCTGCTGACCGTTTTGTTTTTTGGGTTGTCCAGCTTGGACGAGATTCTTTTCTTCTGCATCGGTGCGACCCGTGGGCAGGACTTCACCTTTACGGAAGAGATCGAACATGGTGGCCTGACTGATGGCACCAGCCTGCCAAGCGGAGACAATGGCGGTGAGTTCCATGCTGGTCAGACCTTTGGCGGTGAAGTCGGTATTGATTTGCAGCAACACCAGGTCTTCACTGACATCTTCGGGATATTGCTCGGTCGAGTTCCACCAATAGACCCAGCGAAGGACTTGGCTGATGGAGTCAGACAAGGACAAAGCCAAGGTCATCAAGATGCTATTCTCGCCAGCCTGACGGAGTTCAATAGCATCAGCAGTTTCACCGACACGTTTGGTGTCTTCCAACATGCGGGAGCCAAGCACAGCCATGAGACGTTCATCACGGTTTTGTGCATTCTCAAAGGTGGACAGTCCGTGACCTTTGAACTCCAGGAAGCCAGCCACGGCACCAACCGTGTCAGACACCCAGGCCGTGCTGCTGCCAATGTGAAGATTATCCTTCTTGTCGAAGCCAGCGACCCAAGCGGTGGGCAGTGCGGTGAAGTGCAGACCATGCTTGTAGTCAGCATCGAGACGATAGTGATCCAGATTCACATGGATGATGTCGGCCAGCGGCATCTTGTCCACGTCAGGCAGTGCATTGCGTGGACCATGAAAGACAAAGGGAATCAGCGGCAAGGATTTTCCAAGACGAAGCGGGACACGGGTTTCAGTCAGCGTCCAGCCAGCATCTTTGGCAGCCGGATTTTTCTCCCAAATTTGGACCAGATAGCGAGTGCTGCCATCAGGAAGTTGTTCGAGTTTCAAGACACGAACGGTTTCCGTGATTTTCAAAATAAATGGATCCAG
>CAIQOK010000064.1 GCA_903873415.1 uncultured Verrucomicrobiota bacterium
GCTCGGTTCGCTACGCTCACCATCGCTCCGCCTCACCCCAAAGGGGCGAAGCAGCAGGGAAAGAAAGCAATTTACAGAAAGAAATTTACACCGGCGGATCCTCCGATCTGAGCTTTCCAATTCTTGGGTAATCTTCCCGATGGTGGATCAACATTTCCCGTCCCCCCCCGGGTGTCTTTCTTCCGTGTTCCTGCCGAGGCAACGCAAGGTGGGTTCGTTTTGGATGGCCTTGGCGCTTCCGCTCCCTTTGCAATGGCGGTCACATCTCTCAGAGGCAGCGATCCTTGTCACACTCGTTGCACCTGGGAAAGCCGGCCGCGTCTTCTCCAGGGTCGATCGGCGATCGGTGATGGCAGATCAGGGTTTGGCCGCGCGCGGGACTGCGTCGCTCCGGTTGGGGCAGTGGGAAGGGAGGAGCAACCCGGATAAAGGAGTTGATGGTTGGTTTTAAATTGTTCGGAGCGCTGTAAATTCCTCTTGCCATTGCTCTCTATCGGAGTAAAAATACGAGAGTCTATAGATAGCTTAGATCTTCCATGTCATGGAAAATCCTCAAGTGAACTTGGTTCAGTGATGATTTGAAACCCGGCAGTCGGGAACAGTATGGAGAGAGCGAAGTTCAGTCTAGGACAGTCGACATCAAATGAGTACGAAATTGTTTGTGGGAAATCTTTCCTTCAACACCACCGAGAACGACCTGCAGGACGCCTTCGCGGCGCACGGCACTGTCGTGGAAGCCAACCTGATGATGGACCGCGTTAGCGGCCGTCCCCGCGGTTTTGGTTTCATCACCATGAGCTCTCCCGAAGAGGCTCAGAGAGCCATTGACGCACTGAATGGTAAACAACTGGACGGCCGCGCATTGACCGTCAACATTGCACGTCCCCGTGAAGACCGTCCTCCAGGCGGTGGCGGCGGTGGCGGCGGCAGCCGTGGACCGCGCCGTGAATACGGCAGTGGCGGTGGTGGCGGCGGTGGTGGCGGCGGCGGACGTGGTCGCTACTAAGCCCCAGCCCATTTTTTCACACGGCGGGGTCCGGTTTAACCGGACCCCGCCATTTTAGTTCCATGAAGGAAGAACACATTGAAGTGGAAGGTTCCATTCACACCGTGCTCCCCGGCACGATGTTTCGCGTGGAACTGGATAACAAACACCTCGTGCTGGCGACCATCTGCGGCAAGATGCGCAAGCGCTTCGTCCGCCTCACGGCGGGAGACCGTGTGAAACTCGAAATGTCCCCCTACGACCTTAACAAAGCTCGGATCACTTGGCGCTTGAAGTGAATCTGGTTTCTTAGGCCCATCCGCCCCCGAAGCCGTCTGGGATTCGGGGGCTTTTTTTTCCCGGGGTCCCTTTGTGGGCCTGTTGCTCTTGGCGCATGGAGAAATGAAAAACAGAAGGATAATTGTTGTTGGTGGCGGGGCGGCCGGTTTTTTTGCGGCTATCAAGTGCGCCGAGACTGATCCGCATTCCGAGGTCATCGTGATGGAGAAGGGCCCGCGCTTTCTGCAGAAGGTAAGCATTTCGGGCGGGGGTCGTTGCAATGTCACCCACGCCTGTTTTGACGGCAGGGAGCTGGCCCGACGCTATCCTCGCGGCGGGCGGGAACTCATTGGGGCATTCCAGCGCTTTCAGGCTCGGGACACCGTTGCATGGTTCGAGTCGCGAGGCGTGCAGCTCAAGGAGGAGCCCGATGGCCGGATGTTTCCCGTCACCGACTCTTCCCAGACGATCGTGGATTGTTTAGTGCGCAATGCGCAATCGGCTGGCGTGACTCTTTTGTTGAACAGCACCGTGGAAGGTGCGCGACGCCGTACGGATGGCGGCTTTGAATTGCGTCTTGGCAGCGGGGATATGCTTTGTTGCGATCGTTTGATGCTTGCCAGCGGCGGGTGTCGTTCCACCTCTGCTGGTGAGTTGCCACAGTCTTTGGGCCATGCTCTTGAGGCTCCAGTCCCATCTCTCTTCACTTTTCACATCGACACTGGCTGGCTGCATGCCTTGGCGGGAGTGTCGGTGGATTCCGCCGAGGTCTCGGTTCCCGGGACGTTGCTGCGCGAGCGAGGCCCATTACTTGCCACCCACTCAGGTCTCAGCGGTCCGGTGATTCTGCGGACTTCCGCCTGGGGAGCGCGGATTTTAAGTGGTTTCAATTATCAATTCCCTCTGGTCGTGAACTGGCTGCCAGAGGCTGCGTTCGATTCGGTTTTGGAGGGATTTCAACGCCGCCGCGAATCAGTCGGGGCGAGATTGGTTGCCAATGTGCCGTTGGCCCCGCTCCCGGCGCGCTTGTGGGAGGCCCTTCTTGGCGCGGCTGGTGTTGGTCGCGATGTGCGCTGGTCGTCATTCAGCCGGGAACAACAAAAAAGGGTGGCCCGGCAACTGTTGTCCACCGGGTTTTCTGTCAGCGGAAAATCCCTTAACCGCGATGAGTTTGTCACCTGCGGCGGGGTGCGTTTGGTGGATGTTAATTTTAAAACCATGGAAAGCCGCATTTGTCCCGGACTCTATTTTGCCGGCGAGCTGCTGGATATCGACGGTATCACTGGCGGTTTTAATTTTCAGGCGGCTTGGACCACGGGCTGGTTGGCCGGTCGGGCAATGGGCTCCTGGACCGGCGCGTCGGATAGCCCCGCAGTTTAAGTTAAGTTGCGGGTCGAACAATCCGCCCCGCCATATTTTCATCTGGAGTCGGCTGAGGGGCCCATTGCTAAACCACCCGCCTCAGGCAAACAACTTGGTGACGGCCTTGGCTTTCACCAGCTCGCGCGGTTGTTTTAAGTGATTGTAAACAATCGTTTCCGGGTCGATGCCGAAGGCATGATACATCGTGGCCAGTAGCTCGGTCGGATGAACCGGGTCCTCGGTCGGACTGCTGCCGGTCTTGTCGGACTTGCCGTGCACATAGCCGCGTTTGATGCCTGCACCGGCGATGATTGAAGAATAACAGTAAGGCCAATGGTCGCGGCCATCGGCGCTGTTGGTGTTGCCGGAGGTGCTCACGCCTTTTTGCGGGCTTCGTCCAAACTCCCCGATCGCAACCACCAGCGTGTCCTTGAGTAGGCCCCGTTCGTCCATGTCCGCGATGAAGGTCGACAATCCATTGTCCAGCATGGGGCCGGACTGGTTTTTCATCCGCTGAGTCAGGTCCACGTGCTGGTCCCACGAATGGTTGTCGGAGTTGGCCACCTTCGGCCAGATGACCTCCACGACTCTCGTTCCGGCTTCGATCAGGCGGCGGGCGAGCAGGCAGCTCTGCCCGAAAGTGTTCCGCCCGTAGCGATCGCGCATCTTCGCGGATTCCTGGCTCAGATCGAAGGCTTTGCGGGCACGGCCGGAGACAATCAGGTTTAGAGCCCGCTGGTAATAGTCGTCGAGATTGTAATTGGCCACGGCCTTGTCCAGGTCGGGCATCGCCTGCTCGATTGCCTCGCGCAGTTTTGCCCGCCGCTGGAGACGCAGGGCAAAGACCTCCGGCGGCAGCTTGAGATCCTCGGTATGAATGCGGTCCATCTTGGTCATGTCCATGTCGTCGCCCTCGGGAAAGAGGGTGTAGGGATCGAAGGCCTTGCCGAGGAAGCCGGCGTTGCCGCCCTTGCCGACGACATTGGATTCCTGCAATGGTCGCGGGAGCATGACAAAGGGCAGCATGGGCTGCTCCAAAGGATGCAGCCGCACGATGTTGGAGCCGAAGTTCGGGAAATCTTTCGGGTCGGGCGGTTCCAGTTGGCCGGACGGGCTGACCTTGTCGGTGGTGTAGCCGGTCATGATTTGGTAAATGGCCGCCGTATGGTTGAAGAGGCCGTTGGGGGTGTAGCTCATCGATCGGATCATCGTGAACTTGTCGTTCACCTTTGCCAGCTCCGGCAGGATTTCAGTAAAATGAACGCCGGGGATGCGCGTGGGAATGGTTTTGAAAGAGCTGCGGATGTTGTCGGGCTGGTTCTCTTTTGGATCCCACAGGTCAAGGTGGCTGGGGCCGCCTTGAAGATAGATCATGACGACATTTTTGGCCGTGCCCCAACCCGGCCCGCCGGTGCGTTTGCCCGTTTCACCCGCAAACGCCTGCAGTTTGAACAGGGATCCAAGAGACATTCCTATCATGCCCGCACCGCCGACGCGCAGCAGATCGCGCCGGGTCATTTTTAATTGGGGGTCGCAAAGGTCACTGCTCATGCCGCCGGTTATTTTGATCATATTCTTTTTGGAGTGATGGGGCTGATGGGTTGGGTGAAATCAATGGTTGAACAAAAATCCCGGGCTGTTGATCAGGGCCCAGGTCAAATCCTGCACGACGGTGAGGCGCTTGTTGACATTCTGGCGCCCGGCCGCTTTGGCATCTTCGCGCAATTGAATCAGGTAAGGGTCAAGGCTGAGCGGGATCTCGGCCTGCGCCAGCGCTGCGTGCAATGCTGTCAGTTTGGAATCGGCGGGCAGCGGGCCGGACAGATCCACCACGGCCTGTTTGCGGATCCAGAATTCCGCATCCGTGTTGCGGTGGTAGTCGAGAATGGCCGCAGCCTGCTCCGGGGTTCGTTCGCCGGCCGGTGCCCGCACCGCCTGAACCACCGCCTCGGGCAGACCGAACTCCAGCGGGTTCTCCCCGGTCGTGACGAAAAGACGGAATCGTCCGATGAGATGTTCGGAGCCGAAGGTCTGCTTCAGGCTGAATTTGAGATTCAGCCCGTTGGTGCCCGACAGGGGGGACTCTGTCTTGAAGGTTGCGGTATGCCGTAACGCACCGGCCGGAGCCCCTTTCACCGCCCAGCCGTTCCGCCCCGACTCCGCCTTGCCGTCAATGGCGCTTGCCACGGGATAGTCCGGCTGGGAATAGTCTGCTCGGGCCTCGACAAATTTCACCTGCTTATCCGGCGTGTTGGTAGATTCTCCCCAGCGCAGCTCGAATTCGCTCAACACAAAATTACCTTCCTTACTCCGCCCCGGTCCGAATCGCGGCAGACTGTCATCGGGTAACACCTCCAGCAGGACCCCGGTGATTTTCTCCAGGCGCGTTTTGGCGAGAATCTCGTAAGTGGCGACGCCTTTCCCGCCCGACGAGAGGATGGATCCATTGGGTAACTGTTTGAGACTGAGGTTGTGGGTGCCGGTCAAGCGGGTTGCCGCCACGGGCACCCAGACGGTTTTGAGGTCCGCTGGATTGAATTTGGTTTCCAGCAACGCGGCCTGGGCGGGCAGCAGTCTTTCATAGTCTTTCAAGTGTGATTTGATCAGTCCGATCTCCGACTGATGCCGTTTCTCCAGCTCTTCCCGGAGTGATCTGGTCATGTCGTCATAGGTTGCAAGATCCGCCTTGGACCGCGCGATTGCCTCGGAACGTTCTTTTTGCAGCTCGGCTATCTTCGGTGCCAGCTTTGATTCCAAGCCCGCCAGTTCGTTGGTGATGCTGGCCTGGTCGCTGGCCACCTCGGCCAGCAAGGCCAGCGAACTCTTGATCTCCGGCTCGGTGGCGGGCCGGTTGAGCACGCGCAGGAAAACCTCATTGACCAGCTTGCGGTCGTCCTTCTCCGTTTCCACCAAGGAGGCCAGGGAATTGTTCGGCTCATTGATAGCCAACGAAACGGTCGGTCCGCTGAGCAGGGCCATGACGGAGCCCAGTCCAAGATCGCTGCTGCGTTCGCACTCGCAGGCGCTCTGGCGGGCGGGGCGGCCCAGAGTGGCCAGCAGACCGCTGCTTGTGTCAATGGCCGAGTCGGCGAGCTGTGTGGCGCGCTGCCCCGGTTTGGCACCCGGAATGGCCGGCGTGCTGCCGGTGACCTTAAACACCGCGTCAAAGAGCGTTTCCGCCGGCAGTCGCCGCGCCAGCGCATGGGAATGATTCAGATGATCGTCCTCATTCCATTTGTTGGGCCGGATGGAGAGCTGGTAGGTGCGCGATTTGCAGATCAGCTGCATCAGGTGGCGGACGTTGAAATTACTGCCCACGAACTCACTGGTGAGATGATCGAGCAAGGCCGGATTGCGGGGCGGGTTGCCGGCGCGCGTGTCGTCCAAGGGCTCGATGATTCCGGCGCCGGTGAGATAGCCCCAGAGCCGGTTGGCATAGCTGGAGGCGAAGTAGCGGTTGTCCGACGAGGTGATCCATGCCGCGAGCTCCTGCCGGCGCGATGTCTTTTCCGGCTGGTCGTGCTTGGCCGAATACGGGAAGCCCGGCGGGGAGATCTTGCCGGTACGATCGTGTTTCACCTCGCCCTCGGCCGCGTCTTCGACGATTTCATAAAGGGGTTTGGCGCCTTCCACCGCGCTGCCACCGATTTTTTTGTTTTTGCTCATCGGGTCTTCTTTCAGGGAGACCCGGGCAAAAGAGGCGGCCAGATGATAATACTGGTCCTGAGTCCAGCGCTCAAACGGATGGTCGTGGCATTTGTTGCAATTGAAGCGAGTGGCCAGAAACAGGTGGGTGGTGTTTTCCATCGCCTCGGTCGGCGTCCGCACGATCTTCCAGTAACTCGCAGCGGGGTTTTCAAGATTCGATCCCGAGGCGGTGAGGATTTTCCGCGCGAATTGATCGTAGGGCGTATTGGTTGCGACCTCGCTTCGAATCCATGCCCGAAATGATTCCGCACCCTCGTTGCCAAGGAACTTGCTGTTGCACTGCAGCAGGTCGGCCCATTTGTTGGACCAGAAATCAATGTATTCGGCGCTGCCAACCAACCGGTCCACCAGCGCCTCGCGCTTGGCCCGCATCTCCCGCGAGTCGTCCAGAAAAGCCTGGATCTCCTTGGGCGACGGCGGCAATCCCGTCAGGTCGAGATAGACCCGGCGGATAAATTCAAGGTCGGTGCAGACTTCCGACGGCTCGATTTTCAGGCGCTTCCATTTGGCAGCCACAAGTTCATCCACCTTCCCCCAAGTCTCGGGTTCTTTCCACACGAAGCCCGAGCGGTCTCCCATCACCGTGAGGGTGGTGGCGGCATAGTTGCCCTCATAGCGTGCGAGCACCGGGGCCTCCCCGCGCCGCAGAGTGCTCACCAGCCCCGAAGCATCAATCGTCGCCACATCGGCGTTGCCGCTTTCGATGAACGATTCCGCCGTCACATCGCGCGTCGTCCCGTCGGCGTAACTTGCGAGCACCCGCATCTGTTGCCGCGAGCCGATCCTTTGCACCACCGGATCTTGCGGCGTGATTTCTATCTTCGACACCCGCGCCGATTTCAGGTCCAACACCGCCCCGTCGGCGATCCAGCGACGCAGTATCTGGTAATATTTGTTGTCCATCGTCGTGCGCCGGCCGCCTTCATGCGGCACTTCCGCCACTGCTTTGAGCAGCATCAAACTGTCGTCGGGCGAGGCCCTGTTGACGCGGCGCGAGGCGAGGTCGTCGGTGAGCGCGCGCAAATCGGTTTCCGGGTCGTAGCCGCGCAGCGAGAGTTTGAACCCTCCTTTGCCCTCCTTGGCACCGTGGCAGGTGCCGGCGCTGCAGCCCAGTTTGGCGATGACCGGATTCACATCCCGGATGAAATCCGCTTGGTAGCCCTTTGCCTGCCCGCTGACATCCAGCGCGGCCTGCGCGGTTTTCCCCTCCAGAGCGACCGTGACTTGTGTGCTTCCGTTCCTGAGCGGCCGCAAAATTCCCCGGGGCGATATCTCCGAGTTGTCCGCGCCCAGAGTGAACTTCACCATTCGCGTCACGTCCATCGTGTCGCCGGATTCCAGTCGGGCGGTGACAAGCAGTTGAACGTAATCATTCGGGCTGGTCAGCCTTATTTTTGCGGGCTGCAATTCCAGAGATGCCACCTTAACCCCCTCAGGCAGGGATTCGGGGGTGAAAGCAGGTTCCACGTTCCTCACCGAGGTCGATGCCCAAGCCGGCTTGGCAACGATTACCGTTCCCTTCGTGATTGGGACGGAGACGAATTCCCTGAGAATACCTCCATTTGTGGCATTGAAAATCCGCACCATCCCATCCGAGCCGCCCGCGGCGATCCGCGCCCCGTCCGGACTGAACGACACCGAGTAAATCTCCGAGTTGGTTACCGCGGCGCGGGTGATTTCCCGGATGCCCTGCCTCTTGTAGTCGTCGAGCTGTTGTTGCTCTGCGGGTTTTCTCTGGTCGGGCACCTTGCCCATGAGATCGCGCAGTGACTTGGGCACTTCATTGGTGAAATCGTAGCTGCACACCACCAGTTCCCCGGCGCGGTCCAGCCCTCCGCCATAGGCGATGCGCCTGCCGTCCGGGCTGAAGCGAACGCTGAACACACGCCCCTTCGTCGGAAACAGGCTGCCGATGAATTGTGCATCGTCCCCGATCTCCCGCTTCACCTCGCGGAAGATGCGGTAGACTTTTGGCAACCCGTCCGAGCCCCCCGCCACGATCTCCTCAAACCGTGGATGCGTGGCCAGCGCCAGAACCCCGCCTTTGAGTGCGCCTGGGGTGATCGACGTGACGTTGTCCACAAACCGCTGTTCTGCGATCTCAGTGAGCTTGACACTCATGTCGCGGCCGCCCGAAATCACGTGGGTGCCCTTGGCCGAGAAGGCAGTGATCAACGCCCAATCACTGTGGGAACCCATCCGCATGACCTGTTTGCCCGAGGCGGCCTCGATGGCCCGCACCGTGTTGTCCGCGCAGCCAAAGGCCACCAGCTTGCTGTCCGGCGACCAGCTCACACCGTACAGCGTGTCATAGGTTACAGGGGTTGAGGTGCTTAGCTTCCTTTTTGCCACATCCCAGATCTGCACCTCGCCCAGGCGCGCTGGATCGCCCCCAACCACCGCGAGCCACTGGCCATCCGGCGAGAAGCGCAGGGACTGGACCCGCTCGGAAAGTCCGATCAGGCGAGCGGCCGCCCGGGTGCTGTTCGTTTCGTAGAGCAGCACTTCATGAAAACCCGACACCGCCAGAAGCCTGCCGTCCGGCGAATAATCCAGCGACGTGATGACCGGGGGCCGGAAATAAAGGGGCGGATGTGCCGCGTCATAGTGTTTTACCGCATCTGCGGGCGTGTCATCCTGGGCACCTTGTTCAATCCAAGACCGGATCAGAGCCACTTCCGAGGGTTGCAAGGGAGGCTTTCCTTTCGGCATGCTCGCCTCGCCCCCTTCCGATTTTACCATCTTCAAAAGAGAACTCTTGTCTGGATGGGCGGGGACAATCGCCACGCCTTCCGTCTCGCCGCCGGCGAGAAGTTTTTTGAAGTCGGCCATTTCATAGCCGCCCTTGGGCTTGGCGGGTTGATGACAACCCTGGCAGTTGGCTTGCAGGATGGGGCGCACCTCCCGGTAATAACTCACCCTCGTGTCCGGTTTGATCGTTTCAACGGCCTGCGTGGCCGAATGAATCGTCATTAGTGTCAAAAACAGCCAATGGCTTAGGGATTTCATGAGGTCGTTGATCATCGCCAGCAGGGCCTCGGCCGTCAACGACAACCGTTTGATATTTGTTGGCGCGCGGACTGATTGGCCCAAGGCGGCGGGGCAGGCGGGAGACTTCGCCTGCGCCTCCGGCGCCGGGAAAACCAGGAGCCGCATCTGCGCGGCAGCCAACACATTCGGGATCCGCACAGTTTTGGTAATCGCCCGCCCGCACCGGGAAATAAATCCAGTTCCGGCATTTAATGCCAGAAACATCCAAGCCGGCCTGCTCCAACTCAAACCCTGCCAGACCGATATGGGATACGGCCGTTCACCGGTCAGCGGACCGGCTTATTCTTTCCCTAAACCCGCCCACTAATTGAGACTGGGACGGCCAGGAATTGCATGAGGTGACTCGCAGCGAATCTCCGGTCACATAATAAAGCGCGTCTTGCCGGAACCTGTGGCCAATATCTATTGCTGCGTCCAATCCAATCTCCACCGCCCACCCCGGCTCGCAGTGGTCCGTCTTGGGGGAATAACCCGTGATCCGCCGCAGCCAGGCAGCGGTTCCACGCAGTTCTTCCTCCAGCGCCCGGTCCGCCGCTTGATTGGCCTGATCCGTCCACACCTCACCGGTCGTGGCATATCCGGTCAAAATCGCAAACGCAGCTGGCCAGTCATTCACCTCGGACTCGGTCCGGAAGTGCGTCTCAAAATAGGCAGGGTTCATCAGTCTAACAGATTGTTTTGATTCTTCCGGTTTGTCAGCTGGTTTTGCGCCTGACCTGTTTGGCTTTCGGTCCTTTGCGGGTTGCACCGGTTATTATTCAAACCGTCCGCGCACTGGCGACCGGCAATCAAGCGACCACCTCCCTCTCCTCTGGCAGGGTGGCCGGCAGAAAGTCGCGGTGCTCTCGGACATCCTCCCCCGACAACGTTCCCAGAGAGCGCCGGCCCCGGCTCTTGGTAAAGTCTGGCAGGTGTAGGGGTGAAATGGCTCTGCCAAGAGCCGTGGTTGTTTCAGAGATGGTGATCTGGGTTGGTCGGGTTGACCCGGATGGCGAGGGGCGGGCTGTTCATATGCGCTGTTTTTCAGTCAACGCATCAGGGATTTGGTTTCTGATACAAAAAAGCCGCCATCCTGGCATCAGAAGACGGTTACGCGATCCGTGAATTTTTCTTAATCGCTGGAGCCGTTGATCAAACGGATTGTGCGCCGGGACCTTCGGTGGCTACTATTTCGGGATACCAGTCAGGGCCAACTGCCGCTCTGACAGGTTGCATGACCGGATTCTGCGAATTCTGGAGAATCAGACTGCCCGAGCCTGACCACTCCCCGCCGACGTTTGGCCTTTGATCTGCCAAGTTTCTGATGATTCCAGCCCGGCCTGCCGCCGCTCAAATAGGCCCCGAAAATATTCCCAACTTTTTTGGGCCCGTGACGGTAATTGTCATACCCTGCCTGTTAGGTTCACGCCTCAGGCTTGAGAACTTGAGCGGTAAAAGAAAATGGAATTGGCGAGAATGTTGGAGCACCACCATTGATCCGCATCAGATGTGCTGATCATTTACCCATAAATCGAAACCTTTAAATATTGATTTTAAATTCAAGTAGGATCTCATAATAGATAATCATTTAAATTAATTGCACTGATATTTTTACTATGGTTTTAAAGTTTCTCCCGACAAATGCACTCAACTATGGCTGAAGAACGATTTCCCTCCGGTCCTTGGACCGGCTTCTACAACTACCGCGGACCCCACGGGCGGTATCGCATGGATATTCACCTGACCTTTGCCAACGGCCTCATGACCGGTTCCGGCTCGGATGCCATAGGTCCCTTTGTCTTCAACGGCAGCTATGACCCCGCCTCGGGCGAGTGCAGCTGGGCCAAACAATATCTGGGCCGGCATACGGTCGATTACACCGGCTACCGCGAGGGCAAGGGCATCTGGGGCACCTGGAGAATCCGCGGATGGAGCGGCGGTTTCCACATCTGGCCGGTAGGATCCAACTCCGACGATGCCCTGTCCGAGGCCAAAGAAGAGACCGACACCAACCCGGTGGCTGCTCCAATACCACCCCAACCCGCCTTCAGTCGCCAGTCAGTCCACTGTTCCCGTGAAAATCTCTCTTGCCCGTCATAATGCGCCGGTCGCAAGTGTCGCTGAAGCGCTGGATCGAATCCTTGGCGTTTACCAACAAGCCGTCGCTGCCGGAGCCGATCTCGTGGCTTTCCCGGAAATGGCCGTAATTGGCCTGCCAGCGCCGGGTTTTCTGCAGGAAAGTGATCTTCGCGGCTTGGCGTCACGGATTGGACTTGTTCCCTTGATGGTGGGGGCAAAACAGGCTGCTGCTCTTCCTCTGCCGGACGGGGAAGGCGTATTCTGCCTCTCGCAGGGTGGATACCAGTCGCTCGCATCGGTTAAGAATTCGGTGGTCCAGATGCTTCCATCCTTGTTGAACGTCGCGCCCCAAATCCATGACAATAATTGGAACCGCCCCCACCGTTACATCGACGGCTATCACCTCGCCAAGCTGGTGGAATACGGGGTTCAGGTGATCATAAATTTCTTTCGCCAACCTTGTCCGAAAAACGGTCCCAGCCACGCCTCGCACTCAATCCCGTTCTCCTGCCACTGGCATCGCTTGGACTCCGGATCGGATCCTGTTGCCGGCAGTGGGCTGGTGTCATCCCCAAACTTCTTTGCAGAAAGCAGCCGCGCCTCGGCTGCCGACTCCTGGGCTATCATGGACCTGCTCCAGTTGTGTCCGCAGCTTCTGCAATCTGAAGATCCCGACGATTGCTCTACGCTGGTTGTCGGTTGCTCCGCCTGGATTCCGATGACGATTGGCAGGGCTGAGCTGCGTGTGGAAATCCTCCGCACCTGGCTCCAGTTCTCCACCGGCATGATGTTTCGCCATGAGCTGCCAGAAACAGAAGGCATGCTATTTACCTCCGCGAGCCCAACGCAGTCCGGATTCTATATGAAAAACACCCGGGTGCCGTTGTCGATTGCCTACGTTGATGCCGATGGCGTTATCCGGGAAATCCACGATCTTCATCCGTTTGTGGTTCAGAGCGTCCGATCCAAATCGAACGAAATCCGATTCATACTGGAGGTCGCCCAGGGATGGTTTGACCGGCACGGCATCAGGGTTGGTGACCGGATTGGTCCCCTCAGCCATTGCAAGTGAAGTCCCAATCAAGCAAGACACCACGCGTTAGAAATTATAACCACAAATGGAAACCAGAAACTGAGCCTCTCTCCAAGGCAGCCTGGTCATGGAAATCGATAACGGGCGTTGGCTGCCGGATACCGGTGCGCCCTTCCGGCCGTTCACTGGCCATCGCCTACGGATTACCGGATCTGTGTGAAGTGAAAGTGCCTGTGACGAAGATGAAACGCCCGGAAAAGCAAAAACGATCCAGAGGTAGGGCTTGAGATGGAATGATTTCCGAATGGGAAACAGCGCGAAATCCAGGCCGGGTCACAGGCGCGCGGCGTTTACACCGCTTCACTGTTGGCAGGGTTTTGGACGTTTGTGAACCGGGGGGGGGCGTGGGTGGTGTTCAAGCACCCTGAAGGTCGCGCTCCACGCATTTTAACCGGAAAACCGGCTTTTTATAGGCGCGCAAGTAATTGAATTTGAATTAGATGTCATGTACCATTGAACTCCTAAGCGCGATGGTTTGATTTTCAAGGACGCTATTAAGGGATGATTGCTCGAAACCATTATCTGGAGCTGATCCGAGAGCGGCTCAGACGCTCTCCGGTGGTATCGGTGCCGGGTCCAAGACAGGTTGGCAAGGCGACGCTGGTACGGGTGATTGCCTGCGAACAGCCCAGCCATTTTTTCGATTTGGAAGACGTGGTCGCGCTGGCGCGGCCAGCTGAACCCAAGGCGGCGCTGGAACGATTGGAAGGCTTGGTGGTACTGGACGAAGTGCAGCGGAAGCTGGAACTATTCGCGTTGCTGCGGCTGCTCGCGGATCGCCAGCCGGTGAAGGCGCGATTTCTCCTGACCGGCGGCGCGTCGCCTGATCTGGTGCGCTGGGTGTCCGAATCCTTTGCGGTCCGGGTGGCGCTGGTGGATGTGGCGGGGTTCAATCTGGCCGGGGTGGGCGAGGGCGAGTGGCGGCAGCTCTGGTGGCGCGGCGGTTTTCCGCGGGCGTATCTGGCGGACACGGAATCCACGAGCCGGCAGTGGCAGGAGGAATTCGTGCGCACCTTGCTGGAGCGCGACATGCCGCAACTGGGCATCACTATTTCATCCGTGGCCCTGCGGCGCTTCTGGACGATGCTGACGGATTATCACGCGCAAATTTGGAAAGGCTCGGAGCTGGCGCTATCCCTGGGTGCGTCCGAGCCGACGATGCGCAAATATCTGGAGCTCCTGAGTTGCACATTCATGGTGCGGCAGCTCGCGCCGTGGCAAGAGAACGTAGGCAAACGCCAGGTGAAAGCCCTGAATATTTACCTGCGGGATTCGGGCCTGCTGCACTGCCTGATGCGGCAGGCTGCCATCTTCGGCCTCGAATCGCACCCCAAGCTTGGCGCGTCGCGGGGGGGATTCGCCCTCGAACAGGCCTTGAGCCTTACCGGCGACCGTGACGCTTATTTCTGGGCCACGCACGGCGGCGCGGAATTGGATTTGCTGGTGAACCGGGGCGGACAAAAATACGGCTTCGAGTTCAAGTATGGCGACGCGCCATCGCTGAGCAAGTCCATGCACACGGCCTTGGACGACTTGAAACTGGAACGGCTGTTTGTGGTGCATCCCGGCCAGGACTCCCACGCGATGGATGACCATACAGAGGCGGTGGGTATTTCCCATCTCCGGGCGCGGTTGGTCCAAGCCGGCTTGGGAGGCAGACTAATATGAGACTCGGACAATCTTCCACCAACAACAGAAACATCGACTATCCAAAACTCTGGGACCATGTTAGCCGCCAGTTCGAGTGCGAGTTGGATTCCATTCATGGTCCGACTCACTGGAGGCGCGTTGAGGAAAACGGGCTCGCGATTGCCCCGCACAGCGGCGCCATCGTCGAAGTCGTCCGGCTGTTTGCGGTTTTTCACGATTCTCGCCGCGAGCACGACGGCTACGACACCACCCACGGAGCACGGGGTGCAGGCTTTGCCGCCAGCTTGCGTGGCGTGTTATTCGATTTGCCCGATGAAGAGATGAAGCTGCTTCAATACGCCTGCACATGGCACACCTACGGAAAGCTGAACCAGGACCCGACAATAGGGACCTGCTGGGATTCCGACCGGTTGGATTTATGGCGTGTTGGAATCCAGCCTTCCTCAAGGTATATGAGCACCGGGCATGGCCGCGAGTTGGCTGAAACCCGGGTTTTCCCGACCCGTTCAAGAAGACATTAGGTGAGGATTGCAATCTGTCCGGATCCACTCCCTTGACAACCCCTCCTATAACAGAGGGCTCAATTTAGAACATCCCGGTAGGCGGCAGTCGTGCCTGTCCGAATTGGGCACGGAAGAGCCTGGCACTATGCCAGTCAAAACTAATCATTCCTTTTTTGCTATTCTCAGCGATATCCACGGCAAGATTGATGTCCTTGAGGCCGTGTTTGCCGACATTGTCAAATGGCCCTGCAAGGGCGTTTTCCGCCTCAGCGCCGCCATCGGCTGCGGTCCTGAGTCGCTCTTGGTGTAAACGGGGCAACCTGCTGACCCGCCATCCCCCCTCACCCCTTTGGATAACGCGCCAGAAGAACCTGGCCGGTCTCACGTAACCGGTCCGCCAAGGCCTGGGGGCGCACTACTGTGGCATGCTGTCCCCAACTTAAAACCCAGCGCTCCGCCTCCTCCAAACTGTTCAGTCGCAACCGAAGCCGGATCTGGCGCCCGGGCAGTTCAATGATCTCCTGGCTGCCATGCCAGCGCCGACCCCGGATCAGGTCCGAAGCCCAGGCATCAAACTGGATCACCACCTCGTAATCATCCAATCCCTTGAAGACATTCAAGCTGCCTTTGAGGTATTCACTGAGGTTGAACTTTTTTGGGATAGTAAATCGCTCGGGAGTGATCTCGGGAGAGTTCAGCCGGGGAAGGGCGAAAGTCCGCATCTGACCCCGCTTCACATCATGGGCAAAGAGATACCAGTGGTTGTCCACGCAACCCAGATGATAGGGATGCACCAGCCTCGCCTCTTTTCTCTCAGCGCCCAGGTTGCGGTATTGGAACTTAAGCACACGCCTCTCTTTCAGCGCCCGGGTCAGGATCTCGAAGGTTCCCAGATCATTGTCCTCGGGCGCAAAAGGGCGGAATGAAAGGGCCTCGTTGAGGTTGCCAAGGGAAAATTTGGCCGAGGAATCCAGCTGTCCGGTCAAGCGCCGGAAGGCAAGTTCGAGCGGGGTCTCGAAAGGGGTGCCTTTATATTGGGCGATGGCTTTGTGGGCCACCAGCATCGCAAACACCTCGGCTTCGCTAAAGGGTATCTGGGGAAACTGCTCGACCGGTTCGCTGTAATAATAGCCATTGCGCTTGCTGTCAAACTCGAGCGGAAGGTTCAGCCGGGACTTCATGAACTCCACGTCCCGCATGATGGTGCGGAGCGACACCTCGAATTCCTTGGACACCTGGGTGCAGTTGGGAAAGGTGTCATCCTGGATCAGGTTGTGGAAGCGCATCATGCGCTCCCATGGAGGGCGGTTATAGGACTGGGGTTTTGTTTTGGACATGATCTCGGTTTTTAGGGTGTCCAGTCTAGTGGCCGGAGAGGTGATTGGGTCAACGGCAAAATAAAGCGGGAAACTTTTACCTGTGACGGCTTTTGGCATACCTAGGATGATATTCCAAGGGGGCATTCAAACAGAATTCCTGCCCGATTACCCGACCATTCCCAGCAATCAACCCAAGCCGGCGCCTTTCGCCATCAGGTTCGAGGCGATACTGCGGCGAATCCCCGCCTCGTACCGCCGCTTTTTTGCCTCTGAACTGGTTGGGCTGCAGAAGCTTGCGGTTCAAGTCCTCCGGGTCCGGGTGAAGGGCTTGGATTTTTGCGAGAGCCGCGCGATTCTCGGCGAATATCCGGGCGTGAGTTTGCCGGAGGGAGGCATGGAACACGCCATCGGGGATCTGGTGAGCACTGAGCAGCGGGGTGGGCTGCGACGAAGGTGGTGCTTCAGCCGGTAGTGTGCGCGGTGTCGTTGCTCGGAGGAGTGAAGAATTGCCGGCACCCGGCGAAATGCCGTCGGGGCGAATTTCTTGAGGTTGATGCTCGTCTGCAGTAATGCTGGCTCGGAATTGGCGTTTGCGCTTCGGAATGTTGAAGTCACAAAACCAGTCCGGTTTGCGGCAAGTGTGACATCTCGCTTTTCTTCCTGGCTTATCGGTCCATGGAACCGGGCTGTTGTGCGGGGGGATGAGCTGAGACTCAACTTAAAGTGCTCGTGTCCTCCCGGAAACCGGTGGGTGAGTGACGCTTTTTGGCCGGCTGGAATTGAAACACCTCGGTTGGCATTGTCTGGGTAATGCTATAGGATGAGCGGCAGTATGGGTTTTTAACAAATGCATCGCACCACTACCCCACGTGCCTTCACGCTGATCGAACTGCTGGTGGTCATCGCCATTATCAGCATTCTTGCGAGCAGGCTGCTTCCGGCGCTGGGCAAGGCGAAGGAGAAGGCGCTGGCAATCTCCTGTGTGAACAGCCTGCATCAACTCGGCCTAGCCATGCAAATGTATGGCGACGACTACGCCGACCGGCTGCCTTTGGCTCATGGTGGCATGCCGTGGTCTGGAGGGGTGTATGAACCGTGGACCCAGCCGCTCAAGACCTATTACGTGGCCACCAACCTGCTGGCCTGCCCGGCGCTGACCCGGAAATATAACGGGTCGCCTTTCAGTTATTTCATGGGCGCGCGCGGCGCATTCATGGGCACCCTTTCGACTCCCACCCCCGCCAGCGTGAGCTTGCGCGGCATCCAAAACCCGACCGCCTACATCCTCTCCGGGGATTGCAATTATCCGTTGCCCCTGGTGGGTGGACAGCCCGACGCCGATCCGGTGAACTATTACGTGGACACACTCTTCGACCCGGAGTATTCGCCGTCGCCGTTTCACAACCAGCGGCTGAACATTCTGTTTGGCGATTTTCACGTCTCCAGCCACAAGTCTTTCAAGCCGGGCGAAATGACCTTTTCACTTTACGTCTCCGGCGTGGCTTGGTGAGGGTGAACCCTTCAAAACAAAAATGCCTCTTTACGAATATGAACTGTGCGAGGGAAACTGCGTGGTGTGCGGCGGGCACTTCACACTGCGCCGCCCCCTCTCGGCCGCCCCGCTGACCAATTGCCCGGCCTGCCGCAAGCCCGTGCGCAAAATCATCTCCAGCTTCAGCTCGCCCATCAAGCTCAAGCCGCTGTCCATCAGCGATGCCAAAAAAGCCGGATTCACCGTGCTTAAACGGTTGAATAAAGGGGAATACGAGCGGCAATAACCCCAACCAACGCCTCCCGCGAGAGCTTTTCCCAGACCGCCTTATTCGGCATCGGGTCATAAAAACATTGCGCCGCACACCTTTTTTTGGCTTGATTAGTTGTCGTCGAACCCTGCCGGGGAGATGATGCGAGGCTCTTGCAACTTATGAAGCGTCATCGAATGCGGATTTTCTATTCGGGTCATGTGCAGGGCGTCGGATTCCGTTACACGGTGAAATCAGTGGCGGCGGGGTTTGAGGTGACCGGCTTGGTGCGCAACCTGCCCGACGGGCGGGTTGAATTGCAGGCCGAAGGTTTGGCTGCTGAACTGGAGGCCTTCCGTCAAGCCCTGCGCGACGCGGGACTGGATCATTTCATCCGGCAAGAGGAAGTCACCTGGAGCGAAGCGACCGGTGGTCTGCGGGGATTTGAGATAACTAGATAATTTAATTAATGAAGTTTGCGATCATAGCGGACATCCATGGCAATCTGGAGGCCTTTCAGGTGGTGTTGGAGGATATCAAGGCCCAGAAATGCACCCACTACGCGTGTTTGGGCGATGTGGTGGGCTACAACGCCAACC
Source organism: uncultured Verrucomicrobiota bacterium (assembly GCA_903873415.1). Lineage (GTDB taxonomy): Bacteria > Verrucomicrobiota > Verrucomicrobiia > Limisphaerales > CAIQOK01 > CAIQOK01. Next base: position 18,350 of record CAIQOK010000064.1, read on the forward strand.
CCAAGGAGTGCCTCGACATTGTGCGCAACATGAACATCCCCTGCGTCAAGGGGAACCATGACGAATACTGCTCCGGCGAGAGCACCTTGGAAGGGTTCAATCCGGCGGCAGCCGAAGCGGTGAACTGGACGCGCAAACAACTCTCTGACGACGACCGCAAGTGGTTGCGCGACCTGAAATACATGCGCATGGTCAACAATTTCACCATCGTGCATGCCACGCTCGACGCCCCCCAGCGCTGGGGCTATGTGTTCGACAAACTGGCCGCCGCGGCCAGTTTGACCTATCAGAACACCTCGGTCTGCTTTTTTGGCCACACCCACGTCCCGGTGGCTTTCATGCGCGACACCATGGTCCGCGGGGGCACCTACTCCAAATTCAAAGTGGAGCCCGGGAAAAAATATTTCGTCAACGTCGGCGCCGTGGGTCAACCGCGCGACAACAACCCCAAGGCCGGCTACGTGGTCTACGACTTGAATGAGAACACCATCGAGCTGAGGCGCTTGGATTATGACGTCGCGGCCACCCAGCGGAAAATCCTGGCCGCCGGACTCCCCGAGCGCCTGGCCGAACGGCTGGAATTCGGCAGATGATCCGGCCGTGGGCGCGGCGACCCCGAACCGATCCCGATTCCGGGCACGCTCCCGTGCTTTCAGCGGCGCGAGCTTTTGTTTGGCTTCGTGAAAATACTGATCCTCAAACCCAGCTCCCTGGGTGATGTCATTCAAGCCCTGCCAGTGCTGCGCCTCCTCAAAGAGCACTGGCCCGCAAGCCGGATTTCCTGGTGGATTGATTCCGCTTTGGCCCCCCTTTTGGAGGACGACCCGGATCTGACTGGGGTGATCCGTTTTGAACGCCGGCGCTGGTCAAGCCCGCGCCATTGGCCCGAGATGGTGGAGAGCATCCGTCAATTGCGCCGGCAATCGTTTGACCTGGCCATCGACCTCCAGTGTCTGGCCCGCAGCGGCGCTTTCGCCTGGCTGGCCAATCCCGGACTTCTGGTGGGGCTCGATGAGGTTCGCGAGGGGGCCCGTGGCTTCTACGATCTGGTCGCCCCGCGCCCCACTTTTCACACCCATGCGGTGGACTGGTATCTCTCGACGCTGAAGTTGATCGGGGTGCCGGTCCATCATGATTTCATCTGGATGCCGGAGCGCCCGGGGGTTGCGGCCGGGGTGGAGCGTCGATGGCCGGCAGAGGGCGCGCGTTGGATCATTCTTCAACCCGGGGCCCGCTGGCTCAATAAACGATGGCCGGTGGAGCATTTCGCCATGCTTATCCGTTCTTTGTCCGCCGGGCACCCCGACCTGCGCTTTGCAATTTTGGGCGGTGACAGCGACCGCGAACTGGGGGACGCCCTTAACCGGGTGTCGCCCGGCAGGTCCTTGGATTTAACGGGGCGGCTCAGCCTTGCGGAGATGGTTGAATGGATTCGCCGCTGCGCGGTGATGGTTTCCAACGACACCGGTCCGATGCATGTGGCGGCGGCACTGGGCAAGCCGCTGGTGAGCATTTTCGGCCCCACCGAGCCGCGCCGCACGGGGCCTTACGGACAAGTGCAGGGGGCGCTTCAAAGCCGGATGTCTTGCGCCCCTTGCATGAAATCCCATTGCACCCATAGCCAACCCCTGGAATGCCTGCGCGCGGTTTCACCCGAAGCGGTCGCCGCACGGGTCGCGGACTGGCTTGACGCCGCTGCTTTGCCTCTTGCCAGTCTGAAGCGCATGCCTAGAGTGTCCCTATGAAATTCCTTGGTTTGCCGCTGGCCCTCTGGTTCGTCTCGCTTGGATTGGCTTGCGCTCAAGTAACCGTCGAGGTGGCGCTTGAGCAGGAACAATTTCTCCCCAACGAAGCCCTGGCCGTGGCCGTGCGCATCACCAACCTCTCCGGCCAATCGCTGCAACTCGGGGCCGATGCCGCTTGGCTGACTTTCTCCGTCGAGTCCAGTGAGAATCGTGTCATCCTGAAAACCGGCGAGGTTCCCGTGGCGGGTGAATTCAAACTGGACTCCGCCAAGCGCGCCATCAAACGGGTCGACGTCAGCCCCTACTTCAACCTCTCCCAACCCGGTCACTACACCCTCACGGCCACGGTCAAACTTAAGGAGTGGAACCAGCAGATCACCAGCCCCCCAAAACCCTTGGACATCATCGCAGGCACCAAATTGTGGGAACAGGAATTTGGCGTGCCCGGCAAGCCCGGCCAGAACACCCGCACCCCGGAAATTCGGAAATACACACTGCAGCAGGCCAACTATTTGCGCAAACAGTTGATGCTTTATTTCCGGCTCTCCGATCCAGCCGGCCGCCTCAACAAGGTCTATCCCATCGGCCCCATGATTTCTTTTGGCCAACCCGAACCGGTGGTGGACCGCGCCAGCCGCTTGCATGTCCTCTATCAAAACGGGCCGCACTCTTTCAATTACACCGTCTTCAGCCCCGACGGGGAACTGCTCGTCCGCCAGAGTTACGACTTCACCTCGCGTCCCCGCCTGCGCACCGATACCAACTCGGTGGTTTCGGTGGTGGGCGGCACACGGCGTCCGACTTCGCGCGATTTGCCGGCGCCTGCTGCCAGCGAGGACCCGCCCAAAACCGCCGCGCCTGCTGCCGCGCCTTGATCCTGGATGAGGCGGTGGAAATGCCGCCATTGAATCCAATTGTCTCCAGTATTCGAAATTCAGAGGGGTGGTTTGGAGTCTTTTAACGCCGGCAGCAATAGTCACCTCGCCCGCCCCGGCGGCTGGGCGGGTGAAGGGCGGGTGCCTTTCCATTGATCCTAACCGCCGCAATTGAAGTGGGGGTCAAGGAGTGGATGGGTCAATGAAATCGGTTGCGACGAGCCGTTTTGCATCGCCGGTGTCGGTTCACCTGACGGGCGACCTGATTGAAAAAACATGCCGGTAGGGCGGGCAGTCCGCTGCGCGCCGCTGTTGCCAACCCGCGGTTCTGTTGCCCGAGGCGGCGCACCGAGTGGGGCCCCCTGCCTATCTCAGAGGTGCTTTCCGGTGGTCGGAGATCCGCGGTTGAGCCCAAGTACGGTTTGCAGGCGTATTGTGGATCTCGCAGCCCATTCGCAAAATGAATGTGCCAACCCTGGTTTTCGGCGTGGCAACCGCCCCCCCTATTCAATCCGCCTTTCGACACGCGGTCTGGCAAGCTCAACCGGCTTCAGGCCTAGTGCAACAAATCCTCCAAGGACGTGATCTGCTCCTGCATCCGGTCCAGTAGGGGCTTGGCACGCATCAGGGCATTGCCCTCCGTCTGGCCCCGAAAACTGCTCATCTCCACCCGGACCGCGCCGATGGTTTCTCCATTGCGATCGCGCAGCGGCACCGTGACCAGCGCCGTATTGCGCAACTTGGCGTAATACCGCTTGGAAGCGGCAATGACCGATTGCTCCACCGCCGTGCCTGATTGCCCGATTTGTTGCTCGTTCTTCGCGGCGATGATCACCGGCATCTGCGTCCCCGGCCGAACCGCATAAATCGCCAGATCCGCCAGACGCGGATAGGCACTGAGGATGCTTTTTATCAGGGCCTGCGCCGCCGCTTGGGGGCGGGTGAAACTCAGACGCGCATCGGTGAAATAACAGACCGTGTCTGATTTGGTGAAGAACCCGACTTTGCCGGGCTGCGCTGCGGAGGCATTGTCAATGAGCTTGATGGATTCCTGCCCGTCGAGGGCGGCGGTGATCCGCGCCCCCTCGCACACCACGGACAAGTCGTGCCAGACTCCGGGCGTTACGGTTAGTGAGTCCGGTCCCAGCGGCGCTGTGGCCACGCCATTAACCACTTTATAGCAGCGGAAGTGGCCGCGCTGGGCATCGGCCAGAATGGCGAAGAAATTTGTTTCATCCTGGAAATGAAAAACCACCCCTGCCATCTGCTCCAGCGCGCCGCCAACAAGCTTGAACCGGGTTGATAGATGGAAATCGCCATAGGCCTCCCCGTCGTTGAGGAGGATGGGAAAATGCTGGTTTAAGGCCACACGGGCGGTCTGGGCAAGCACCGCGCGTTTGGCCACCGCAGGGGCCTTGGGACTAAGCGGTGCCAGCGCCGGAGGCGCGTCGTCTAAAATCACCTTCCACTCCCCAGGCTGACCCCGCCCTGCCACCACACTGCGGAAGCCCGGAGGCGTTTGATCAAGTGGGGCTGTGCTGAAATCAAAGGACCGCTCAACCGCAAGGCCGGGCAGCGTCACGAGCGCCGCAATCCAAAAAAACCATCGTTGCATTGAGCCTTAGCGTAGCAGACCGGCTTCCACCGACAAGCAATAGTGCGGGCGTTCAGGCCTACGGCGGTCGCTGCGCCCGTGGACGGGCGCACTCCGCGAGCCCCGGCAGATTAAACAATCTGTTGTCATTGTGCGGAGTCTTGTTTCGGTGCGAGGCTCAAAAGCTGGACCGATCCAGAATGAAAGTTGCCTTTGAGCCGTTGATCCTGAAACTCTCAGTCGGATTTCAGCCGGACGGGGTGGGCATGAAGGGAGATGATTTTTCTGATGGTTCAACCGGGCGTTTACGGGATGGGTGTGAAGTAAACAGGTGGGGCTCGCCACTCCGCGCGCGCTGTCCCAGTGCAATAGAAACGCGGCCTGGCCAGACCGCCGCAAGGCGTCACCGCATTCTCTGTTCCTGCGACCGTGAATTTCCCTGTCAAGGTGTCCACGGAAATCTCATCCTTCCCTTCACCCGCCAGGCGAACCGAAACCAGTGATGCAAAAGGGCTCCTCGCACCTGATTTTATTCGGTTATCCACTCCTTGACCTCCACTTTAATTGATGCGATCGGATTCAATCCGATAGCCCTCTCCAGTCAAAATGATTCCGAAATTTATCCCGTCGCGGGTGGGTGGGGGTGCGCGCGGGTCCAGGCTGGGATACAATACCCCCCTTATCTCAACTTTCTGAATTTCTCAATCTCCGTCTGCTCTTCGCACCGGGTAACCGCACCGCGGTGTCCCTGCGAAATCTGGACGGGGAACACCTCCACAGCCCGCGAATCGAC
>CAIQOK010000065.1 GCA_903873415.1 uncultured Verrucomicrobiota bacterium
AAGGGAAGGCCACGAAGGTTATCAATCTCATCAAGGCCATCCAAAAGGAGGCCGAAGAAAAGAGTGATGATCCCTTCCTGCTCGCGATGGCGGATCGGGCGAAAGCCGTGCAGGAAGCCTTCGAGTCCCGGCAGGACAGCACCGAGAAGGCGCTGGAAAATCTGCTCACGGCGATCGCCAAAAATGAAGAACGCAAGAAGGCACAGGCGGCCAAGGGTCTGGACAGCTTCACCTACTTCATGATGTCCAAGTTCACCGATGAAGGCATCCCGAACCCTGAGAAGGTAGCCGGGAAAGTGCGCGAAGCATTCGAGAAGCATGCGAACTGGAAGACCAGCGAGGCCGAACTACGCGAAGTTCGGAAACAGGTGACCTTCGCGATTTTTTCCGAAGAGGATGACTTGAACAAGGTGACCGCCACGGTGGACGCCCTGTTCATGCTGCTGCAAAGGAGCTACAAAGGATGAAGTGCTGGCGCGACCGGGACGAGTTCAAAGCCCGCGTGCTCGAATGGGCCGCGAAGCTCGACGTGAAAGCGCACTCCATTTATGTCCGACCCATGCGCCGCAAGTGGGCCTCGTGCTCCACCGCAGGCACGCTGAGTTTCAACGACGAGTTGATCGCCATGGACACGGAGCTCGGCGACTACGTTATTGTCCATGAACTGCTCCACTTCTCCGTTCCGAACCATGGCAGGCTTTGGAAGGTATTGATGCGGGCGCATCTCGGAGATTATGAGAAAGTGGAGCAGAGGTTGAAACCCCGGGGCAGTTGAGTCGCTCTTGGCGCAGTGTCATTAAGCGCAGCGAGCGATCGTGCGCGACATGTGGCCTTTTTCAGCCGGTCGCGTCGGATTCAAAACCGGCCATTCCTCCCGCCGCCTTGTTGACACTGGAGCGAACGACGCAAGGGGTGCTTGGTCCTGGGCGCAAAGTGCTGGAATCAGGAGGGATTGCGGCCGGGCTGGAGGATGCAAAATTACGGGCCGTTGTTGATCTGACGCAGGCGGTAGACCCGGCCCGGCCTTGAAATGTTTGTGTCTGAAATCGATTGCAGGCTGCTATTGCCTTTCAGGCCTGAGCCGATCGCCTGCCAGCTGGCCGACACGAGTGAATCGGTCGCCTCCAGAATATTACTGATGGCGGTCGGGCTGCGAAATGTAACCGTCGCGCGATTGGTGAATATCTGAAATGATTCGATTCTTAACCCGGCCTGAAAGCGAACCGGCAAAACATCCGATGCCGAATGAATCGGGCCGCCGTTCGTGCCGTTGCTGGAAATGTCAACCAGGCGCAGCCCTGCGACATACATCCCAGCAAGGCTCGTGGTGAATTCGCGTCCGTGAATGTGACCGTAGGGATCGGTGCCGGGCGCGCCGCCGTTTTCGCTGATCACAAAAATGTTCGTTCCGTTCGTTGTGCCCACAGGCACGTTGAAGGTGATCATTCCCAGGTCGCTGCCGTCCGCGCCAAAACCGATTAGTCCCGAGCCTTCCCAGAATTGAAAACTGCCGCCAGCCGGCCCGCTCATGCTGACAACTTGCACTGCAAGCTGTGCGCCCGGCGCTGCGCAGCCGGGAATGGGTCCGCCGTTGCCAATTGTTCCGGCTAGGGAAGAGAAGGTGATCTGGCCGATCTCTCCCCGATAATACCCTGCATTTAGCCCGTTCAGTCGCAGGATTTGGGGAAACGCAAACGCCGTCGACGTCGCATCGAACGCAGCCCCGTTGCTGAAGTTTAGCTTGTCATTCTGATTCGTGCCCAGCGCGCCGGCGAAAATATGGATGTCGGCATGAGCCGTGAACGGCTGGATTGAAATGCCCACCCATATGGTGAACATCGTCCAAATCCCTTGCCTGCTTGATTTCATAGGTGCTTTTGGTTGAGGAACCGCACGTGACCGGCTTCAATTCTGCTTAGCCGGCACGCGCGGTGAGGTGGTTTGCTTCTGTGCGTTTAGGTGCGGTGTTTATTGCGCGTAGCTGAAGCGGAAGAACTGCTGGCTCGCTTGATTGTCCAGCAAAACTCCAGGCGTTCCATCCACAGTCACGGGGGCATTGGTCACGTTGGCCCAGTTGGCGGCGTTCAGGGACGGAGCGGATTGCAGCACCCAGTTCGTTGTTGTTCCGGATGGCCAGCTTACGAACACTTTTTGCGCGATGCTCAGGGCAGGGGGCGGGGTTACGGATAGTGCCGCCGCAATGCCGTAAGGTGAGGCCGCGGTGTTGTTGGTCTTATTGCTGATGTCATTCCCGCCGATGAACACGGTGTAGTCGCCGGCAGGGAGGGCAAAGCCGCCAGTCACACTGCCGCCGCTGACAGTAGACGCAGCGGAGACTTTATAGGTCAAGCTGCTCAACTGCGAGAAATCGCCGGGCAGATCGCCATCGCCGCCAATCTTCCAGTCTCCTAAGGCGTTCCAGCAGCCGGTCGTCTGCAGATTATTTGTATCGCCTTGGCCGCTGATGTTCTGCTGCTCCCACCATGCGCGCCAGACCAGTGAAGCGGAACAGAAGTCGTGGTCCGCACTCGTCGCCAGCCCCGTCTGACTGGCTGCAAAGGGAGCGATGGCCGCAAGTCCGGAGTAGATGGAATAGGCCGGTGTCAGTCCCCCGATGGAAGTGCCGGTAGCTGCTGGATTCGCTGTCACCGTCAAGCTGACCAGCGCCTGTCTGTCCAGATGAAAACGGAATGCCCGGCCTTTGTGGCTGTCACCGAGAATGCCGTCGGCGGCGTCGGCCCAGCCGTAATTACCGGTGCAGGTCTGGTTCGTGATACTGAACGTACCGTTCGTCAGCCCCGAGTAGGAGCCGAAGTCGCGCCCAGTATAACTCACATGCGCATTTGTGGTGGTTCCAGCCGTGAGAACGATCGCCAGTGCGAGTGATCCTCGGGCAGCTTTGGAGATTGTTTTCGCAACATTTTTTGTTTTCATTTTTTTCTGTTTTTTTCGGCTTTACGAAAAAATTTAGTTAGTGCCCATCCGGATGCGGTAGAAACGATTGGGCATCGTCGCGTTGGGGTCCGTCACCCAGCGCAGCTCGCTGTGCGTGGTGCCGGTAATGGTTTGAACTGTCGTCCAATTGGTGCGGGCCGGGTCCGTGCTTTCTTCAAAGACGAAGTTGGCGAAGCCTGGCAGACCAAACCGCGCCGTAACGGTTCCATTACTGCGCGAAAAATCACTGAGCCATAGCCCGGCTTGAAAATAAAAATAATTGGTGTTGGACGGTGCATGAATCGGGCCTCCATTCGGGCCGTTGGCGGAAGTGTCCACCAGTTGCAGGCCGACCGTGTAAAGTCCGGGCTGGTCCACTGTGATTCGCCGACCGTGAATGTGGCCGTAGGGATCCGATTGGGGATCGCTCGGGTCGCCTTCGCTCAAGTTGAGGCGGTTTGTTCCGCTGCTTGTTCCGACCGGAACCGTAAAAATCATATCCGGATTTTGCGGATTTGAAGTCTCGTCCCACACTTTTAATGAGCCGCCGGCCGGGCCTTGCAGTGAAACAAACCTCATTTCGAGGTAAGCGCCCGGCGACGCGGCATAAGGTGCAGGCCCTCCATTGAAGATTGTCGCAGGTAGCGAGACAAACGTGGTTGCGGTCTGATAGAGGCCGGGGTAAATGGCGGGAAGATTGTTGTCCAGATAAATGCACGCAGGCGATCGGGAGAAGCCGCCGTAGGAATTCGTGTCGAAGATCGAGCCGTTCACGAACCAAAGCGCGTCGCCCGGATTCTGGCCGGGCGCTCCGGCGTAAATGTGGGCATGCTGCGCGTGAACAGTGGCGCCTGCGAAAATGCAGCCCGAAAGAAACAGGAGGGCTGCCCGGTGTTCAAGTGATGGTTTCATGGGTTAAAAGGGGTCAGGGATTGCCGCGATGATTCACAAAGCGCCCGCCGGTTTCGGTGAGCTTGGGCTGGACACGGTCCCACTTGAGGGTTTGCACATGGCCGTCCAGAAACAGATAGTTCGCGGAGCCGGAATGGCGTTGAACAACGACTTGAGAATAAAAAGCATTCGGCGTGTAGCCTTCGCCGCTGGCAGGATCCCCGGCAAAATGAAAATGATCTTCGCTCAGCAAATTCTCGGAGGATTCCGCCATCCAAATCGTCTCGGACGAGCTTGGCACTTGCGTGCGTTTGGCGATCGGGACTGGATTGTTGGGGAGAGTGACGTAGTTCATTAAAAAGTCGTTTGCCGCGTAGCTGTAGATCCTACCCGAGCCGGAACCCTCCACCGGACAAAGCAGGATGTTTGTCGCCGCACCGAGGCTGGTGGCTTTGACGCTGTAGCTCATATAGGGCGGCAGCGATGCCACCCACGAAATAGAGCCAGTCATGTGCGACGACGCGGGAAGCCTGTCGTTGAAATCATGCGAATACATCCACGTTGCCAAGCCGATCTGGCGGAGGTTGTTCAGGCACTGGATGGTTCTGGCTCGTTGCTTCGCGCGGCTCAATGCCGGCAGTAGCAGGGCTGCCAGAATGCCAATGATGGCGATTACCACGAGCACTTCGATGAGGGTGAACCCACGCGCCCGGGGGAAATTTGGATGTTTCATAGTTAAACTAACCCTGCCGATTAAAAAGGTTCGGGTTTGCTCTGCTTCCCGTTTTTAGTTGCGGATAGGCAATTGGCTTTATGCGCCGGCATTCATGGCGCTGTGACAGGCATTGTTTGTGTTGTGCCCGCATATGGTCACGGCCCATCAGGACAGTAAAACTGCCTGTAATCGTTGCGGTGACTATCGATAAATCGATCAAAGTGAATACAAATTGATCATGTCTATTCGGAGCCCTTTGGGGGGGATTGGCCTATGTCATGAGGACATGACAATGAGCCATGAGTTTAATTGCCAGTCACTCGAGGTGAATGGCAAGTGAAGGGAAGAATCAGGCGGGAAGACTGCGGGGAGGCTGGATCGGAGGCTGCTCGGAGAGGCTGGAGAAGCGTATCATCAGGTGCGGCAATAAGTCGAAGTGAGATGGGGCGCTGAAGAGATAAGTGGCGCGCTGGCTGACAAATTCAATCTTTTTTATTTCAAGCGGGAGGTTGGATTTGCTCTCGGAGTTTTTTCCCGCATCAATGTTTTTGCACAGACTGCAGGGGTGATGGCCATCCAAGGTTTTCACAAGAGAAACGCCAAGTGAGTTCTCCCGCTGAAGATTGGCGGCGAACATATTCGTCCACGCGACGGATTGAAGAAGAACCCAATGTCCACCTGTTGCTGCGAGTAACGCAACAATCAGAAGGAAATTACCCAGTCTTACTAACACGGTTATTTCATACACAAATGCCCGACTCCATGTCAATGGGTAACCCGAGAAATAAACCCGTGCGGATCCGCGGCGCGGGGTGTGGGTCGGTCAATCCGGACGGGAAGCTGCTGCGGTGAGCCGGAATTTGCCCGAGGGTGCCGGGACCAGAGCGGAAACGGCCTCGGTTTTGATTTGGATCGTCAGCTTCAAAAGCTCTTCCAGGCGTCCAGTCAGGTCGCGCAGGCCTTCGGCGCCGGGTCCTCCGTCATGAGGAACGAAGCGCAGGCGGCACGCCCGGTTTGCGTATTGGCGCAGTTCATAGTGTGCGATGCCTTGCGCGGCCCGGAAGCAATCGTCCACCTCCCGTGTCGTGACGCGGCGATCCAGACTGTCGATGATGGCGTCGCGCGTGCGGCCATGGATGAGGTAATGCGGGCCGTTGGGTCCGTGGGAGCGGTGGACCAGGTCGCCGATGCGATAACGCAGCAGGGGCATGAAGTGATTGGTCAAAGTCGTCACCACAAGTTCGCCGATGCCGGAAGGATGGTCTCGACCACTTCGAGAAACGCGGTCTCCATGCTGGGTTTCATAAGCCCACGGTCGTCCTCCATGAGGAGGTGGCCCGTTTCGGTGGATCCGTAAAGGTTGAAGGCGGGCACCCCGAAGGCGCGCTGCAAGATGCGCCGGTGGACTAAGCTTTCAAATTCATAGC
>CAIQOK010000066.1 GCA_903873415.1 uncultured Verrucomicrobiota bacterium
CCCTCACCACGGTGAGCAGGATGAAAAGCTGGTCCACGTCAAAATCCGCTGAAAGGGTGACAGACGCCCCATCAGGCAGGTGGACAGAATAAGACCGTTCAGTCGAGGTGCGGGTGGAGGAGCTGGTCTGAGAGGATCGCACTAATTGGACCTCGGCGAGACGGATGGATTTGGAGTTCATCCCGCCCAGTCTGCCAGCCCATGCTAACTCCGCATAGATGGGTTTGCCGGGCGGATACCGGACATCGGCGGTTTGACAACCCTCCACCCGGGAAAACAACAGGGAAAAACCGCGTAATCTGAGGTTTTATGAAGCCGGATCACCCCGCGAATCCTTAGCGCAACTGAAGGAGCGTTTTTTTCACTTCATCCAACTGTTCAGGCGGGAGCATGGCCGACTGGGCAAGGGCAAGCATGCTCTTGCTTTCCTTAAAGTTTTTCAGCCGGAATTGAGCCATTCCCAGACAATAATAAATCCTCGCATCTGAGCCGCCATCCCCGGCGATCTCACCCAGAAAACGGACCACGGAGCGCCAATCCCCGCGCCGATAAGCCACCAGCCCCAGAGTCCGGGTCAACTCCTGATCCTGGGGCAGGCTTTCACGGGCCTTGAGCGCACGCTCGTAGACACGGGACTCGGCGCCGGGCGTTTCAGACTCAAGCAAAGCCATGAAGCGGAGGGCCGGAACGAATTCAGGCAGGGTTTTGACGGCCAACTCAGCAGCCCGAGCCGCCGCCGCCGTGTCGCCTCTTTGTTTCGCGGCAACAGCCGCAAGCATCAAGGCGGGAACATAGGCGGGCTCGTTCTGGAGAATGGATTGCGCCTTGGACTCGAACGCGGCCGCCTGCCCGGGCTGGCTTAGTGCGCCGAGCATTTCCAACATCCGCTTTGCGGCTGGCGCGCGGGAAAATCCGCGGGGCTGGCGCAAAGCCGCCTCCAGCCCGGCTTGGGCTGAAGCCACCCGGCCCACGCTGTAGTCCGCAAGGGCCAAATCATAGATGCGTTCGGAATCCTCCGGATCGGCCTGGGCTGCCAGCCGCAGCAGGTGCAAAGCATATTTGTAATCCCCGGATTCCAATGACAATCGGCCCAGAGTGTGGGCGGCAGCGGAATTGTCTGGTGCAAGCTTGTAGGCCTCTGAGGCCAGAGCCAGGGCCAGAGTGTTGTTGTGAAACAGGTCGGCCTGAACCTTGGCCAAGCCAAGGAGTGATCGGACGTTTTTTGGGTTCCCCTTCAAAATCCGCCCATAAATCAGCCCCGCCTCTTTCCCCTCGCCTCGCGACGCATAAACCGCCGCCAGGCGGCCCAGCGCCACCGGATCGGCGGGTTGGGTTCGCAGACGCTCCTGCAACCACTCCAGAGTCCGGGACGTGGCGTTGGCAGGATCCAGTGCCAGACACTCCAGAGCTTGGCGCGCCTGGGATTTGCCATTCCAATCCGTGTCGACAGCGAGGGCCAAACCGAGCGCCTGACGGGCGGACGCCTCTTCATCCAGCATGTAAAAGGCCAGGCCCAAATGACACTGAACTTCCGGCTCTCCAAACAGTCGCACGGCGCTTTCCTGCAGCAGCGGAAGCGCGGCGCTATAGTCGCCACGCTTGAAGAGGATCCACCCCAGCGTATCGGCGACAGCGGGATCATCAAGTTGAAGCTCTCTGGCCTTGCGGGCTTGGACAAGGGCCTTGTCGGGTTCCTGCAGTTTCTCGGAATAAAGGCAGGCCAGATTATTGCGGGCCAGGCCTAGGCCGGGCTCAACGGTGAGGAGCTTTTCGTAAGTGTCACGGGCCTCGGAATACTTCTGGATTTTCTCCTCCACCAATGCCTTGAGCAGGAGCGCGGCGGTCTCGTCGGAATTTTGGGACAGGGCTCTTTCCAAGACTGCTAAAGCGGCGGGATAGCGGCCGGCGTTGACATGCGTCCGGGCCAAGAGAAGATAGGCGGGCTGAAAGCCGGGATCCAGCGCGAGCGCCCTTTGCAGACAGACCTCCGCCTCCGCTTCTGCCAGTCGTGCCAGCTGGACCTTCGCCAGAAGTAACTGCACGGTGGGCGAGCGAGGCTTCTTCAGAGCCTCCGCCCGCAGCCGGTCCAGCGCGGCCTCCTTTTTGTTCTCGATCAGATCCAGGCTCAGGATTTTCTCCAGCGCGGGAAGATAATTTCCGTCGGCCATAAAAGCCTCCTCAAAGGAACGACGCGCATCGGCCCTTCTCCCCAGCAACAGGCTGGCGTCCCCCATCAACACAAGAGGTTCTGGATTGGTGGGATAAATCCCGTGCCACCGGGCGAAAGTGACGGCGGCCAGGGCTGGTTCCTTGGCCCTCAATTGGCAGTTGCCAAGAAGCAAATACGCCTCAGACGTGCGCGGCCGGCGCTCAATCAGCCGGTTCAACGCCGTGACGGCCGCCGGCGTCTGATCAAGCTGCAAATGCAGCCGGGCCTGCAACAAAGCCGCTTCGTCCAAATCGGGATCAAAGCCCAAAGCTTGGCCAAGATGGCTCAACGCCTTGGAGCTATCGCCCCTTCCGGCATAAGCCTGACCGATCGAATAATGCGCCTGGGCCGAACGGGGATAGACCGCGAGCATCCGCTCCAACCCGGCGACGGCACCGGCATAATCCCGCTGCAGCAGCCTCTGGCGGGCCTGCAGCAGGAGAGCCTGATAGCCGTAAGGATCGAGCGCCAGAGCCCGGGCGACGAGTGTTTGGAACTCGTTGGTTTGCTGCCGGGCCATGGCCAAATCGGCCAACCCGAGCCAAGCGGGCAGAAGATCGGGAGCATCCCGGGTGATACGCTCCAGCGCGGCTTTCCCCGCGTCGACCTGGCCGGTTTTAATTTTGAACGTGGCAAATTCCAGGCGGTGGGGTGAGCGGGGCGGGGAGAAGTCAGCAGCGGCCTGCAGTTCCCGCTGCGCATCGGTCAAACGGTTCTGCTTCCAATAAAGATTTCCCAGAGCGGCGTGCGCCGTGGCGGAATTGTTTTCGAGCGCAAGCGCCTTTTCATACTCCGCTATCGCACCCGACAAATCCCCCTCCAGCACCCGCAAGGCGCCCTGCGCCACCCGTAGCGGGACCGTGTCGCCAATCTGCCGGGAAAGCCGGTCCAGCCGGTCCCGGACCGGGGCCAGATCGGACGGGGTGCGAACGCTGCCGGCCAAAAGCACAGGAGCCTCCTGATTGGTGGGCGCATGGTTCAAGACGGACTCTGCCGTGGCCCGGGCCTCTTTCATATTGCCCAGCAAAAGCTGCAGCGACGCCACCCTGACTGCAATCCCCGCATCCAGCGGGCTAAGCTCATGCGCCTTGATCAGAAACGGCCGAGCCCGAGCCAGGCGGCCCTGCTCCGAGTAGAGAATCCCCAGCCGGCCAATGGCCCGGGCATGGGCCCGGTCCAACCTCACAACATTGAGGTACTCGATCTCCGCTTCCGCGTATTGCCCGGCATCATAATAACGGTCGGCCCGGGCCTCATGCCGCTCGGCACGAATCCGCCGCGTGCAACCCGACATGCAAACCAGGAGCAAGAGAACCGCGAGCAAGGTGGGAGTTTTTTTCATGTCGCAAAACAGGTTGAGTCGGCCAGGAACTAAGCGACTGTTTTGGCCGGCGGGTGTTCCAGCCGCCTCAGCGCCCAGAGCAGCAGGAGAAACGGCACCAAAGCCACCAAAAAAAACACCGGCCCGCCACGATGATGCAGATCCGAATCCATGATCTGCGGATTGATGCGCCGGCTTAGTTCCGCCAGGGCGAAAATCCGGAACGCGTTTCGCAACACCCCCAACCCAACCACACCGACAACCAGCACGCCGCGCGTCCAAATCCGGCGCAGCAGACAATGGCCCGCGAAAAAACCGGTCAGGAGCAATATCAAAGTCGAGTGAATACCGCTGCACTCGGGTGCAACCCTGAAGGGGGCAATACCGGGGACCTGGAATTCCGTGCCGGTGCGCAGCACCGGGGTTCCAGCCAGGCTGAAGAAGAATTCGAGCACGTCGGCCGAGCGATGCTGTAGCAAGCCGACCAACCGCGTCTCGAACCCAAGCGGCAGCGGGAGCAGGAAGAGCAGGAAAGCCAGAGGAAAAACCCAGGCCCGCAGGATGGCCTTGCCCCAAAACAGACCCACCCCGCCCACCGTGCAACACCAAAAACCAATCAGGGCCAAGCCGGGGCGTGGCTCCACCACCGGCTGAGCGGGGAAGAATATCTGCGCCCAATAGCACGACGCCAAACCCACACCCAGAAACAGGAACGCCAGAACCAGCCCCTTCGGCGGCGCACTGCGTGAAGGCAGAGCCTTGCGCCCGGCCCAGCAAAGATAAACGCTGACCCATGGCACTATCAGCACATGTGAATAGAGATCGTTGTCCAAGGCGAATCGGGCCAGTTGAAACAGAGGCCAGGCGAAAAGCAACGCCATGCCCCCGGCAAACCAGAATCTCCACACGACCCGAGGCCCCGCCCTAAAGGGGACACGGGCTACGGCCGCAAGTGCTGGCGTCTCAGATGTCTCGTAGGAGGGCATGGGCAGGCGTCCGGGGCGGCAGGTCAGTAGGCGTAGGAAAGCTGGAGCCCGCTTTGGGTGGTGTTGTAACCGTATCCGTTGGCATTGGAGGCGTTCTGACTGATCGCGCAATAAACCATGGCGCTGCCCCGTTTGAAAAAACGGGTGCTCAATCCCGCCCGGAAGAAGCCGTGGTCATCCTGACGCCCCCCCGGAGAACCGGCCTGGGTGGAAAGATAATTGCCGTGGGAGTAGCCACCAGAAAGACTCAGGGTAAGCCGCTCCAAAAGCTGCTGGTTCACGCCGCCGCTGATGAGGGTGGCCTCGATCAACTGGTTTTGGTATAGGGATGCATTGACACTGCGGCTGGCTGCCACAAACAAAGTGGTTGGTTTGACAGGCTGGTAGGTAATGCTCGCGCTGAGCAGCGGAGAGATCAGGGAATCCTGCGAAGAATCCAGAAACTGCCGGATTTCGCCGCCGCCGCCAAGAGACAGATTGAGTTTTTCCACCACGCGCCACAGGATCTGACCGTTGAGCTGCTCGTAACTCATCTCCGTTCCGGGAGCCTGACCGCTGCTCGCTTCGGTGACCGAGTAGCCGCCACCCAGACTCAGCCCGGTGGCAAAGGCGGGATCCCATTGATGGGTGCAACCCGAACTGCCACTCCAAGTCCGGCTGTTCTGCAGGCCCGTGCCGGAGACGAAACCGAAATCCTGCGCCACGCCCAGCTGCAGCGAATCCTTGCTGCCCAGTTGACAACCGGCGTTCAGACGCGTGGCATAGTTTTGCTGCTCGGTTTGACGCGCCGTCTGAACATTGGAATCCGACGACAACATCGCGCTTTGGGCAAAGGCATAGGTCCAGTCCTCGTAGGCCGTGTTTCCGTTCAGACTCACCGCGTGCCCCAGAGTGTCCTTGAAATAGGGATCCGAATAAAAAGCCAGCGTCGGCGTGTAATCCAGACTCCAGATCCGCCCCAGCTGCGTCCAAGCCCCGGGCGAAACGGTCTGCAGCCAGGTGTTATGGCTCTGCCCGGGCTGCGATTGCAATCCTTGATCATACTCCACGGAATAGCTGGCATGCGGACGGAATACCACCGGCCCGTATTGGAAAGGACTGGAAAGACGGGATTGACCGGGGATGGCTGCCGGTCCGCTGACGGAGGGCGAAGGTTCACCTCCCTGCCCCTCGGGAGCGGAGGCGGCGGGCACCGGAGCAGGCGGCACGGGGGCGGGCACAAGGACGGGTTGACACAAAGCGAACAGGGGTAATCCTGCGGTGGCCAGCCCCACGACACTTAGTCGTTGAAAAAAACCGATGTTGAGACATTTCATATGAATTCCACCTGCCATACCACCTTTGATTCCGTCACCCGCTCGTTATAACCGAAGGACCGCACTCTTTCAACCCGCGATTTACAGCAGGCCGGAGACAGAAAACAACACTTCGCTTGAATTAGTCAAAGCGAAATGTCAATCACTTTCTCCAACCACAGGCGAACCAAACTCCAAAAACATGGCGCTTCCAAGGCTCTGGCAAGACACCGCCGGATGTCACGACCAGTCCGCCGGCAACGAAGCAGGTCCCGGCTTTAACATCTTCCGTTTTATTTCCTCTCGGAGACCGGCTTGAAAAGTCTGAACCGCCCAGCCGCACCGCCGGAAACGAAACACCCCACCCCCTTGGCCTGAGGGCGCGCGCACCTCATTTGAGTCATGCAAAAAAGCCTGGCACCCTTTCAAAATCGTTGCCCGTCCCAAGCGCGTGATGAATAATGAGGCATGTTCCGAAGTCATAAAATGCCATGAAAGTCGCATCCAACCTGTTGGCCTTGTTTTTTGCCGTGTGGGCCGCAAGCCGATCCCAGGCGGGCGCCGCTTCCACGACGATTGAATACAACCGGGATGTGCGCCCGATTCTCTCGGAAAACTGCTTCACCTGTCACGGAGCGGATTCGGCGGCGCGCAAGGCCAAGCTGCGCCTGGACAGATTCGAGGAGGCCACGGCCAGCCACAAGGATTCCCCTGCGGCCATCGTCCCCGGCAACCCCAAGGCCAGCGAGGTGCTGCGCCGTATTTTCGACAAGGGCGACGACCTGATGCCTCCGGCTAAGACGCACAAAACCCTGTCCGCCGCACAGAAGGATCTCATCCGCCGCTGGATCGAGGCCGGAGCCAAGTATCAGCCCCAATGGTCGCTGATAGCCCCGAAACGCCCGGAGCTGCCGATCGTAAAAAACACCCGCTGGGCCCGGACTCCCATCGATAAGTTCATCCTGGCGCGGCTGGAGACCGAGAAACTCAAGCCCGCGCCGGAAGCCGATCGGCGGACACTTGTCCGCAGGGTCACGCTCGACCTCACCGGACTGCCACCCGCACCGCAGGACGTGGAGGCCTTTGTCAACGATCCCACGCCGGATGCCTACGATAAACTTGTGGATCGCCTGCTAAACTCGCCTCAGTGGGGAGAGCACCGGGCCCGCTATTGGCTGGATGTGGCGCGCTACGCCGACAGCAATGGTATCCACTACGATAATTTCCGCGAAATGTGGACCTACCGGGACTGGGTTATCAACGCCTTCAACCGCAACATGCCTTTTGACCAGTTCACCGTGGAGCAGCTTGCCGGCGACCTTTTGCCCAATGCCACTCTTGAGCAGAAAATCGCCAGCGGCTTCAACCGCTGCAACATCACCACCAGCGAAGGCGGCGCCATCGATGAGGAATATTTGGTTCTTTACGCCCGCGACCGAACAGACACCTCCTGCCAGGTCTGGCTCGGGCTGACGGCCGGATGCGCCGTCTGCCACGACCACAAATATGATCCACTGTCGCAGAAGGAATTCTATCAGTTCTCGGCCTTCTTTAACAACACCACCCAGAAGGCCATGGACGGAAACGCCAAGGACACTCCTCCCATTATTGTCGTCCCCCGACCCGAGGACCGGGCCCGGTGGGAAGCCCTGACCGGCGAGACCAACGCAGCCCAGAAACATGTTGACGACCGTCGGGTGGCCGCCCGCAAGGATTTCGAAACCTGGTTGTCCAACCCGGACTTTGGCGGGTTCAACGCCATGCTTCCCAAGGCCGGCCCCACCTTCCATGCCGCCTTGTCCGAGGGACAGGCTAATTCCATCGAAGTCGCCATCTCCGGCCAATCGAAGTCCGCCCCACTTACGACCAACTCAACCTGGGTGGAAGGTGCCGTGGCGGACCGGGCATGGCTCACCCCGACTAATGACGGCCCCGAATTCAAAGAGGCGGGGGATTTTGAAAACACCAACCAAATCACCCTCTCTGTCTGGGTTAAACCAGGCACCAACCGGAACGGCTCGGTCGTTGCCCGCATGAAAGACACTCCCGACTACCGGGGCTGGGATTTACTGCTCGAGAATGGAAAGCTTATCTTCGACCTCGTCCATAAGTGGCCCGAGAACGCGTTGCGGGCTGTCGCCAAGCAGGAATTGCCCAAGGATAAGTGGAGCCATGTGTGCTTCACCTACGACGGATCCCTCAAAGCCAAGGGAGTAAAACTTTATGTCAACGGCAAGGAGGAGGGACTCAACCGGGATCACAACTCCCTGACCAACACCATCCGCACCGACACCCCATTGACCCTAGGTCGCCGCACCGGCGGGCAGCGATTGGAACTGGCAGGCATTCAGGACCTGCGACTGTTTACTTCAGACCTCAGCGCCGCCGAGGTTAAGGCTCTGGCGACCGTGCCCCGACTGGAATGGATCGCCCGCAAACCCGCCGCGAGCCGATCGCAGCAGGAAAAAGACGAACTCTTTGCAGCCTGGCTGCCTGCCGCCGACAACCCCTACCAGGCTCTGGTGGCCCAGAGAACAAAACTCTTCGAGGAGGCTCAGCAGATTCGCGAACGAAGCTCCGTCGCCCATGTCATGCACGAGAGGGATGAGGCGGCTGAAGCTTACCTGCTCTTCCGCGGCGACTACGACAAGCGGCGGGACAAGCTTGCCCCGGGGACTCCTGCGGCACTGCCA
The DNA here is from genome assembly GCA_903873415.1 of uncultured Verrucomicrobiota bacterium. GTDB lineage: Bacteria > Verrucomicrobiota > Verrucomicrobiia > Limisphaerales > CAIQOK01 > CAIQOK01. Next base: position 8,505 of record CAIQOK010000066.1, read on the forward strand.
CCGATGCCGGCTGATCTGCCTCGAAATCGGCTGGGACTCGCACGCTGGTTGCTAAGCGCGGACCATCCCCTCACCGCCCGCGTCACCGTCAACCGGTTCTGGCAGGAACTCTTCGGGACGGGCTTGGTCCGGACCTCAGGCGATTTTGGTGTGGCGGGCGAAATGCCCTCGCATCCTAAGCTTTTGGACTGGCTGGCCGTCGATTTCCGCGAGTCGGGCTGGGACATCAAGCGCTTCTACAAACAGCTCGTCCTGTCCTCCACCTACCGCCAGTCCGCCACAATCACCGCCGCCAAACTAAACAAAGATCCACAGAACCGCCTCTTGGCCAGAGGCCCCCGTTTCCGGATGGACGCCGAGATGGTGCGAGACAATGCGCTGGCAGCAAGCGGGCTCCTCGTGGACAAGATCGGCGGCCCGAGCGTCCGGCCCTACCAACCACCGGGCCTCTGGGAGGTGGTGGGAATGCCCGATTCAAATACCCGCCATTACAAACAGGACATGGGTGAAAGTCTTTATCGCCGCAGCGTCTACACTTTCTGGAAGCGCATGGCCCCGCCTGCCTCACTGGAGATCTTCAACGCGCCCAACCGCGAAACCTGCACAGTCCGACGCGAACGCACCGACACCCCGCTGCAGGCGCTGGTCACGTTGAACGACCCCCAGTATGTCGAGGCCGCCCGCCAACTTGCCGAACGCAGCCTCAGACAAGGCGGACAAAAACAAACCGAACGCATCAATTTCATCGCCAAACGCCTCTTGGCCCGCCCGCTCCGGCCGGCCGAACTCAAAATCGTCGAGTCCGGCATCAACGACCTGCTCTCTCACTATCAGCAATCCCCCAAAGAGGCGGAAAAACTCGTCAGCGTGGGCGATTCCAAAGCGGATGCGCAGCTGGACAAACCGACTCTGGCGGCTTACACGGTGGTCGCCAATCAATTGATGAACCTGGACGAAGTATTGAACAAATGAACCCTTTCCCCGACTTCAACCCGACGCCGCTGTTCAAGGATTACGTCCGCTACGAAACGCGCCGCCAGTTTTTCAAGCGCGGCGCCAGCCTACTCGGCACCGCCGCTCTGGCATCCCTCGCCCCGCACACACTCCTGGCCGGCGACCAGAAAAAACTCATCGGCGCATCCCACGCCATCGCTCCCCACTTCGCGCCGAAGGCCAAACGCGTCATCTACCTCCACATGGTCGGCGGCCCGCCCCAGATGGATCTGTTCGACTACAAACCCGTCATGGCCCAGTGGTTCGACAAGGACCTGCCTGACAGTGTGCGCATGGGGCAGAGGCTCACTGGAATGACCTCGGGCCAGGCCCGCTTTCCAGTGGCGCCCTCCAAATACAAATTCTCCCAGCACGGCAAAGGCGGCATGTGGTTCACGGAACTGCTGCCCTGGACGGCGAAAATGGCCGACGACCTCTGCTTCATCAGATCCATGCACACCGACGCCATCAACCATGAACCGGCCATCACGTTCATGCAGACGGGCAACCAGGTCACCGGCCGTCCCTGCCTGGGGTCTTGGATTTCCTACGGGCTTGGCTCGATGAACGACAGCCTGCCCACCTTCGTGGTCCTCGTGGCCAAGCCCACCAACACCGAGCAGATACAGGCCATCTCCGGCCGCCTTTGGTCCTCCGGATTTCTTCCCGGCGAGCACGCCGGCGTCTCCTTCCGCTCGGCCGGCGATCCGATCCTCTTCATCAACAACCCGGACGGGGTGGACGCCAAGGTGCGGCGCAAAACGCTGGATGGATTAAATGCGCTCAACGAGCTGAATTTCCGCGAGGTGGGCGATCCGGAAACCCACACCCGCATCCAGCAATACGAACTGGCCTTCCGCATGCAGTCCAGCGTGCCGGACCTGGCGGCCATCACCAGCGAACCCGAATCCACCTACAAGCTCTACGGTGACGAGGCCAAGAAGCCGGGCACCTTTGCCAACAGCGCCCTGCTCGCCCGCCGGCTGGTCGAACGCGGCGTGCGTTTCGTCCAGATTTACCACAACAACTGGGACACCCACGGCAATGTCAGCGGACGCCTGCCCGACCAGTGCAAAGACGTGGACCAAGCCTGCTACGGATTGATTCAAGACCTCAAACAAAGGGGAATGCTCGAGGATACGCTGGTCATCTGGGGCGGCGAGTTCGGACGCACCATCTATTCCCAAGGCGGACTAACCAAAAACAATTACGGCCGCGATCATCATCCGCGCTGCTTCACCATGTGGATGGCCGGCGGCGGATCCAGACCCGGGTCCGTCTATGGCGAGACCGACGATTTCTCCTACAACATCGCCAAGGACCCGGTATCCGTGCACGACTTCCACGCCACGGCCTTGAAGTTGCTCGGGTTCGATCACGAGCGGTTCACCTTCCGCAAACAGGGCCTGGACCAACGCCTGACAGGTGTGGAACCCTCCAAGGTGATCGATGCTCTTCTGGCCTGAGCCGGGGGCGAGGCGCGGACAGCCAAGGTGCCAAGGGCCAAGCGGTGCGTGACCTTCCTCGGCAGCTTGGCGTCTGATCACGGGCTTCGTTTTCACATACCAATCCCGCCCACGGAGCGGGAGGGCGGCTGCCCGGCGGGATTGCTTTGCCATGAACCCGCACAATAGGGTGACAAAAAGGGTCAAAACAATAACACCCCCCGCTCAAGCCGCCTCAAGAGCCATCCCGGTTTCGATGCGGTTGCCGTCCGCATTGAAAGGTCTCCAAGCCTCATCAAGGGAATCAAGTCGTGGCGCTTTGGATAAAAGCCATTGAACCCTGACCCGTTCCGGATCGACGGCAGCCTGATTTTCTTCCGGCAGCCCTTGGGTGACCGGGCTGCAAGCAATCTGAAGTGAAAGACCCAGCATGTCGGCCGGTCCCTGATGATCCGGATTCCCGGTTTGAATTGTCTTTCCATAAACGCCTATGAGCGGCGGGCGACCACGCCACCTTTCCGGATGGGGTGGAGATTCGATTCACCCCCGACTCCAAGCGCCAAAATTCGCCCCTGCTGACGGGCTTTTTTCAGCCCGACCTGCGGTCGCGTTGCCGGCAGCGGATTCATTTCAAATCTAGTTGAACCGGGGGCGCGCAGTTCGATGCAATGTGAAGCCGCTGGCGCGGAGCCACCGCCAGACGTGGCCGGGATGATAATGAACCCCCGTCAAGTCTTCGATTAGCTTGGCAACACGGGGCAAAGTCCAATCACCGCTCCGACACCCCGGCCCGGTGGGCCCGGCAATCAAGGCACGGGTAATACGCCGGGTTTGTGCCGCGGTGAGTCTGGACCTACGACCTGGCGGGCCCTTGCTCGCCAAGGCCGGTTCGCCGCCCTGTTCCCAGGATTTCTTCCACCGATAAGCCACCTGCCGGCTAACGCCCAAGCGGCGGGCCACATCGGCGGCTGACATGTCCTTGCCAAAGAGTCTGCCCGCTGTTTTACGGCGTCGCTCCATGGCTGCGGAATCGCGGGTAATGGGCATGGCCAAACTGCGGACCGGTTTGAAAAGCAGGTCCTGCCCATGCCCCGGAAAACGTTGTTCCACTCCCATGGCTTTGAGTTTTTCAATTCAGACCAGATTCTCCCGATACCACTCCAAGGCCTCCGTCAATCCCTGCTCCACCGTATGCGAAGGACTGTAGCCAAGGAGCTGTTCCGCCTTGGAAATATCCGCCTCCGAATGCCGGACATCCCCGGGACGGAATTCGAGATAACGCGGACGGAACTCTTTGAGGTGGGGGCAGGCAGGCAGGAGCTGCTCCTGGAGCAGGGTGCAAAGTTGATTGAGACTGGTGCGGGCATGGACGGCGACATTGCAGACCTCGTCCGCCCCCGGTGGATGAGGTCGCGTGGCGGCGAGCAGATTTGCCTGCACCACATTTGCCACGTAGCAGAAGTCGCGGGTCGTTTCACCATCGCCGTGAATGACCACCGGTTCGTTCCTGAGCATGGCGCTGATCCAGCGGGGAATGACCGCGGCATAGGGCCCGTCAGGATCCTGCCTCGGACCGAACACGTTGAAGTAGCGCAGGCCGAGCATTTCCATGTCGTAGCAACGCGCAAACACGGCGGCGTAAAGTTCGTCCACCAGCTTGGTGACGGCATAGGGCGAGAGGCATCGCCCGATTTTATGCTCCGCTTTGGGCAGGTCCGGATGGTCGCCATACACGGAGCTGGAGGAGGCGTAGACGACGCGGCGCACGCCGTTATCCCGGGCGGCGAGGACCACGTTGAAAAAACCGGTCACGTTGCAGGCATGCACCTCGGCCGGATGCGCAATCGAACGCGGGACGGACCCCAAAGCCGCCTGATGCAGCAGATAATCCACCCCTTCGGTGGCCTGCCGGCAGGTGTCCAGGTCCCGTATGTCGCCTTGAAGATGACGGAACCTCTCCCAGCGCTCCGACCCCACCAGAGCGCGGACCTGCTCGAGGTTGCGCCATGACCCGGTCGCGCAGTTGTCCAGCCCCACCACCCGCTGATCCAGGAGCAAGAGGGCCTCAAGGAGATTGGATCCGATGAATCCGGCGACGCCGGTCACAAGCCAGACTTTGGGGGTGTCGATTAAGCGGCGGCGCAGAAGTTGGTATGGTTTCATAAGCTGGTGCTTTTCAATTCGGCGCGCCTGCCTGCAATCCTTGAAGAACCCCCTCCAGGCGGTCGATCGCGGGCCTGGTGCCGGGCGGCGCGCCATAGGGGGAGTATTCCGGCAGTGCGCGCTGAAGAAGCTGCCTGATACGCTCGGGGGTGCCTTGATGCAGTTCATCCCGCAAACCGCTCAGGATCAGCCGCAACGGCTCCAATTCCCGCGGTGTGCAGATAAAACGGAATATCTTCGAATGCGTTGTCGGAACGAAATCCTCCCCGGTATGGGTGATTTCCTCGTAAAGTTTCTCCCCCGGCCGGATGCCTGTGAATTCAATCTTGATGTCCTCCTCCGGCTTGAATCCGCTCAGCTCGATCATCTGGCGGGCCAGATCCACAATGCGCACGGGCTTGCCCATATCCAGAACGAAAATCTCCCCGCCGGTGCCCTGCATGGCGCTCTGCAATACCAGCATGGAAGCCTCGGGAATGGTCATGAAATAGCGCGTCATGGCCGGATGCGTCACCGTGACGGGACCACCTTCGGCGATCTGCTTGCGGAAGATGGGAATGACGCTGTTGGAGGATCCGAGCACATTGCCAAAGCGCACGGCCATAAACTTGGTCTGCCCGGGGTGCCTGGCAAAAAGCGCCTGCACATACATCTCCGCCAGCCGCTTGGTCGCCCCCATCACGCTGGTGGGATTGATGGCCTTGTCGGTGGAGATGAGAATAAACCGGTCCACCCCGGACTTGAGGGCCAGCTCGGCCAGTCGGGCGGTGCCCAGGCTGTTGTTGTTAACCGCCTCCCCGGGCTGATGCTCCATCATCGGAACATGCTTGTGGGCGGCCGCGTGAAACACCACCTCGGGACGGTAACGGATGAAGACCTGTTCCATGCGGGCTTCATCCAGAGTGTCGCCCACCAGGGGAACCAAGCTGCGGCCCAGCGCCAAACCAATCAACTCCTGCTCGATTTGAAACACGCCCGGTTCGGAACGGTCCAGCAGGAGCAGTTGCCTGGGCTGGTAGGCGGCGATCTGGCGGCAGAGTTCGCTCCCGATGCTCCCCCCGGCGCCCGTGACCAGAACCACCCGATTCTCCAGCGTCTGACGAATGCTGCCCGTCTCCAGTTTCACCCGCTCCCGACCCAGCAGATCCTCAACTTCCACATCCCGCAGCTGGGTCACCCGCACCTGGCCCAACGCCAGCTGGTCCAGCGACGGAATGGTTCGGCAGGGCAAACCGGCCTGTTGCAGAAGACGGACAATTTCGCCGATCCGCTTCGGCGCGGCCGAAGGCATGGCGATAATCACTTCCTGAATATCCAAAGTCCCGTTGGTGTGCGTGAGTCTCTCCGGTGCTCCGACCACGGGGATGTCGTGAACGCGGGAGTGCCACTTCCTTTTGTCATCGTCAAAAAACGCCACCGGGTCGAGCCCGTGCCCGGGCTTGAGCCGCAGTTCATGCGCCAGCACCGCCCCGGCGTCCCCGGCCCCGATGATCGCCACCCGGCGTTTGCACCGGGGCGGCTCCGTGCGTCGGGAAGAGAGGGATTCGCGCAGCGTGCGCAGAGCCAGCCGGACGCCGGTCAGGCCCACCAGGGCAAAAACAAAATCACCGACGATGACCCCGCGCGGCGGCACCAGTCCGGCCCCGAAACCCCACCAGGCCAGAACGGCCACCGCCGCCCCAACCAGCAGCGCGTGAAACATCCGGGCCAGATCCGGCGTGCTGAAATAGCCCAGCAGCGGGGTGAGCTGATGAAAGAGGCCCAGCAAAACCAACTGCAGTGGCACCAACCAAAGCAACACCACCAATCGTTCCTGTTGAAAGGCCGGTTCCACCAGAAAATCAAAGCGCAGCTCATAGGCCAACCAAAGGCTGGCCGTCAGCTCCGCGGCATAAAACAACAGCAGGATCCACACACGCACCGGCCCGGAATATCCAATGAGTTTGATTTTCATGATAGAGTGGCGGAGCAAAGCGGCGTCTTAAACTCTTTGGGCGGCCGGCCACACAGCACCGGTCCGGGGAAAAGAAACAACACCTCCAACCCGGAATTTTCAAGCAGGGCAGCCAGTTCCTGCGACCGGGCCAACCCGGCCGCCGATCCAGGCAAGGCCACAATCACTTCGTCCAAACGCCCTTTCCAGTCCCGGTTCAAAACGCACTCCGGCATCCCCGCAACCGGGATCTCATGGACCCGCTTGTGCCACAAACACGGGGCGTCGTCGAAAAACGCCACCACCTTTTTGCCCCCGCCAGTCCTCCCCTTGAAATGAAGCGCCAGATCCCGTCCCAGCGAACCGGCACCGATGATGGCCACGCGCGCCACCGGAAGCGGATCCTGTCTTGTCCAGGACCCCGGACTTTCCTCCCTGAGGCGAAGTGACAGGCGGATCCCGCTGAGCAGCAGAAAGGAAACCATGAGATGGATCAAAACCAGGCCATTGTCCGGCGTCCACGGCCGGTGGATGAAAAGCCCAAAGCCCATCTGGAACAGGGCGGCAACCCCGAGCGCGGCAGCCATCCGGCCCAACTCGGGAAGATTGAAGCAGGGCAGCAGGCCGCGCATTTGCCCGCTCCAGCCCAGCAGCAGGAGCGGCGGGCCCGCCATCAGCAAAAGCCCCCGACCGGACTGCAGATGATCCAACGGCTGCGCACGAAAACCGCCCGCCAGAAGAAGCGTCGCAACCCAGCTGACCGAAAGTAAGCACGCGCAAAAAACACCCACCCCGAGCCAGCCGGGACAGACGGTGCGCAGAATGATCCAGACATCTCCGGCCAGACAGGCCCGGGCGGCATACTGCCGGTTCAACTCAATCTTGCGGGGCAGACAGTGCCTCAGATAAAACGTCTCCACGTCCGCAGCCCCCCTCAGCAGCTCCTCTTCCTGCCGGAAAAGCAAAGTGGCCAGATCCGTTATCCCCGGGCGCCAGCGGAGGATTTCCCGCTGGGACGCCGAGTAATTTTCGACATAGCGCGGCACTTCCGGGCGCGGCCCGACCAAGGCCATCTCGCCCGCCAGCACATTCCAGAGTTGCGGCAACTCATCCAGCTTGCAGCGCCGCAGAATCCGGCCCAGGCACGTGACCCTCGGATCCTTTCCGCCGGTCACCGGCAGCCCGAGGGTGTCGGCGTGGCAGACCATCGAACGGAATTTCCGGATTCGGAAAGGGCGCCCGGACTGGCCGATGCGGGCCTGCGTGTAAAACACCGGGCCGCCGTCGGACAGCTTCACACACAGGGCAATCAACAAGCCCAAGGGCAGCAACAACAGAAGCCCGAGACCCGCGAATAAAACGTCAAAGAAACGCTTGGACACCGGGTAGTTCATGGATAGTTCCGAGGATTTGCCCGCCTGGCCGCCATTCCATCGCCGCACTGCGGCTCTCAGCTGCCAACGGCTCTCGGCTCCACCTCAGGCGGCAAGGCCGAAGCCTTGAATGCTTTCACGCCATCAGTCCCATTGGTCTGCACGACGGCCAATCGCGTCTGGTGCCCGGCCCCGTTTTTGCGCGCCCGGTTTTGGAAGAGAACTTCTTTGATGCAATCGGCCACATGTCCCACCTCCTCCGGGGTCATGTCCGCGTAGAGCGGGAGGGTGACCAGCTCCGGATAGAGACCGGCGGCCACCGGCAGGTCGGCGGCCTCATAGCCATAGGTTTCCCGGTAATACGGATGCAGGTGCAGGGGCATCCAATGCACCGAGGTGCCAACCCCGCGACGGCTCAGTTCCGTGATGAATTGAGCCCGATCCAGTGTGAGCCGGTCCAAACGCAGACGGATTACAAACAGATGCCAGGAATGGATTCGGTCCGCCAGATTCTGGGGCAGGCGGATTTCCTCCACCGTTTCAAGCGCCAGGCGGTATTGCCGCACCAGTTCCGTGCGGCGCCGGTGAAACAAATCAGCCTTTCGCACCTGATGAATGCCGATGGCCGAGGCGATGTCGGTGAGATTGTATTTGTATCCGGGCGCCAAAATCTCGTAGTACCACGAACCCTCCGCCGTAAACCGTTTCCATGCATCCCGCGATATGCCATGCAGCGACATGACCCGCATCCGCTCGGCATATCCCTCGTTGGCGGTGCAGGCCATTCCCCCTTCTCCGGTGGTGATGGTCTTGTTGGCATAAAACGAATAGCAACTAATGTCCGCACCCGTGCCCACTGGAAGCCATGGATCGCAAACCAAAGGCCGGAGATCAGAGACCGGATCCGAGAGCCCAGCCTGCCTGAGCTCCGAACTCGGACCTGTGACCTCTGTCCCGTCTCCTATCCTGTAAAACGCCGGACAACAGTGCGCGGCATCCTCAATCACCTTGAGCTGATAGCGCCGCGCCAAATCAAGTACTCCGGCCACATCGCCTATCTGGCCGCCATAATGGACGGAAATGATGGCCACCACCGGCTGCCCGCCGGCAACGGCGCTTTGGAGTTTCCGCTCCGCGTCCGCCACATCCAGATTGAAATCCGCCTCCCGGCAGTCCACCAGAATGGGGCGCGCGCCAAAATAACGCACCACCTCGGCGGAGGCGGCAAAGGTCAGGGTGGGGACGAGGACACCCTGCCCGGCTTTGAGTCCGATGGCCTCCAGTGCCAGATGCAAACCCGCTGTGCAGGAATTAACCGCAACGGCATGCTTGTGTCCAAGGTAATCGGCAAACTCGCGCTCGAATTGCTTTGTCTTCGGCCCGGTGGTCAGCCACCCGCTTTGGAGCGTGTGCACCACTTCGGCGATTTCCTCCAGCCCTATGGACGGCTTGTAAAAAGGGATTTTAAGCATAATTAGTCGGCAAACCGTGTTGACTGGCATTCGTTTCAGGCTGCCTGCGCGCCGGCCTGGGACGCGGAGCCAAGCGCTGCGGCGCCCCCGGGCGGAACTTGGTTATGAGCGGACGGGAGACCGCGAGGCAACACGGGCGGTCAACCCGCGCACTTCATTGCGATGATCCAAGAGTCGTCGGACTTCCTGATAAGCGGGATCTTTTTCAAGCTGGCGTGCGAGATATTCGCCCTGGCCGAGTCCGATCTCGAAACACAACCACGCCCCTGGTTTCAGATACCGGGGGGATTCCTCGATCAGCCGGCCGATGACATTCAGGCCGAAGGGCCCGCCGTCAAACGCCAGACGGGGCTCGTGGC
>CAIQOK010000067.1 GCA_903873415.1 uncultured Verrucomicrobiota bacterium
GCGAGCCGCTCCGACCCTCTTATGCTCTCCCTCCCACAACATACGCGGCTGGAACCGGGACTGATCATATGGCCGCGATCATCCATCGTGCTCCAAGGCAACCGGTCCGGCCCACCCCGAGCCGGAATAGCCTAGGCATCCACCGGCCGGCTTCCACGCTGCCTTTCACTTTGGTCGAGCAGCAAAGCCAGTCCCTGTGGCGCACGACGTAAGGAGTGCCTCTGCTCCACCAGTCCTCGCAGCTCGAACAACAGAATCTCAAAATTCCCAGCTCCCCTTTGCAATCGATGCTTGCCAGTGCATCCTAGAGTCATGCGCCGCAGCAGGTGACGTTACTGTATTTGCCCTTTGCTCTTCGCGCTTAACGATTAGCGATCCCAAAAGCGCCTCCTCACGTCGGAGGCCACAGGACGGGAATGCAGCACGTCGTGCACGAAGCCAGTCCCTCGATTCGAGATGGATTCCTTTGGATTATTTGTAGGCGACGACGGCGCTGGCCGCACCCGCAAGATGGATGACATCGAAGCGCTCAAAGCCCACCTCACCGCACCAGAGCCGAAAATCGGCTGCGGAATAATCGAAGGCGTCGCCGAATTCGATGAGCATGTTCAAGGACATCAGCAGACCGAACACATTCTCACGCCGGGCATCGTCAATGAGCGTTTCTATCGCCACCAGTGCGCCGCCCTTGGGAAGCGCGGCATACGCCGACCGCAACAGATGCATTTTCTTCTCCAGATTCCAGTCATGCAGGATCATGCCCATCGTGATCAAATCCGCTTTGGGCAGGGGATCTTTGAAAAAGTCGCCGCTGGCGGTGGCGATGCGGTGGCTCAGGCCGGCCTGCTCGATATGCCGCCGGGCAATGGGGGCCACAGCCGGGAGGTCAAAGGAGATGCATTTTAGGCGGGGATGGCGCTTGGCCACTTCCAGGCAGAGCAGGCCCGTGGCGCCGCCGACATCGCAGAGAGTGTGATAGTGGGAGAAGTCGAACTTGAGGGCGAAGGCCTCGAAATTAATCCGGGACAGCCCGCTCATGGCCCCCATGAATTGCTCCAAGCGGGGGAGATCCTCGTAGAGTTCTTCGAACACTCCCTTCTGTCCATGCCGGACCTCGTTCTGAGGTTTGCCGGTGCGCAGCGCCTGAGGCAGGTGATGCCAGTATTTGAACAACCGGGCATTGAGCATCACCAAAATGCCGCCGACATAACGCGGGCTGCGGCGGTCGAGGAACAAAGAACATTCAGGCGTGTTGGCATACTTGGCGTCGGGGCCCTGCCCTTCCCGATTTAGAAAACCCATTGCCACAAGGGCATCAAAAAAGTCGGCGATCGCCCGCGGATGCAAGCCCAATTCTGCTCCCAACCCGGCCCCCGTGACTTGGCGGTCGCCCAGCACAGTGAAGAGTTCAAACTCCACCGCCGTGAGCAGGACCTTGGATGACCAAAAGGCGAAGGCGGTCTGAAGAATGGGCCCTGGATCGGGCGCTTTTTTGGAAGTGTCCATGGCAAATACAGGCAGGCTCACGGCGAGCCGGAGCGGCTTTTCTGGGTTCGGATAAACAACACAGGCTTGGTTCGATGGCGGTTGATCCGCATCCCCGGTTCATCAGGAGCGCGGGCTAAACTCGGAGTTGCGGGCCAACTGCTCCCATAATTCCCGCTCCGGGCCGGTTACCTGAACGGGCACTTCGATTCGGGTCACCACAATCAAATCGCCGTGCCCCCCGCCATGCTGGGGCAGGCCGCGACCGCGCAAGCGGAGTTTCTGCCCGGCTTGAGTGCCGGGGGGGATCTTGATGTTCACAGGCCCCTCAAGCGTCGGCACGGCAAGACTGCACCCTAGCACGGCTTCCCAAGGGCTGAGAGCCACCTCGTGGACGAGATTGTGATCTTCGACCTCGAAATCGGGATGTTTGGCAAGGCGCACCTGAAGGAACAAGTCGCCGGCCGGTCCGCCGCCAGTGCCGGACTCACCCCGACCCGGCACGCGCAAACGCTGTCCTTCGGCCACCCCGGCGGGGATTTTCACCTGATGTGTTTCGGTGCGCGAGTGATGGCGGACTGTCACCGCGCGCACCGCGCCGTGCAGCACCTCGCTCAAAGTCACCAGAATGTCGCCTTGGACGTCCCGGCCCCGGGCCGGGGCGCCCCGACCATTGCCAAAGCCCCCGCGCTCCCTGAAACCGCCGCTAGAGCCATGACCTCGAGTGCCAAACATCTGCTCGAAGAAATCGCTGAATCCCGTCCCGCCAAACTCGAAATCCGCCTCCTCGCCGCCGCGGCCCGGGCGCGGAAACCCGCCGCCCCCCGGCGGGGGGCGGGACTCGGCGCCGGAGCGCCAGTTGGGGCCCAGTTCATCGTATTTCTTGCGCTTTACCGGGTCGCTCAGGACCTCGTAAGCCTCGTTGATCTCCTTGAACTTCTCCTCCGCCCGCTTCTTGTCTTTGGCGACATCGGGATGGAATTCCCGGGCCAGCTTGCGGAACGCCTTTTTGAGTTCGGCGTCGCCAGCCCCGCGGGCCACCCCGAGGCTTTGATAATAATCTTTGTATTCAGCGGGCATAAGTATAAAGGGGCAAATGACCTACACGCGCCCCATTGCGGCAACAGCATGCCGCTTCGGCGGGATTTGTCAAAAGCTGGAATCTTTGAACGCGAAAAAAAAACGGCCGTCACCGCGAGGTGCCGGCCACTCAAGCCTGATTTCCGACCTCCGCCCCGCGCCGGGCTCAGGGCTTGGGCTTGGGCTTGGAATTGTCCACCGTAAGAAACAACGTCCCGCCTTCCCGCCAGATTTTGAGGAGGACTCGTTTGCCGGTGGCACTCTTGCTGAACTCGACGGCATCATCCGCATTGCGCACGGGCTGCTGGTTGAGTTCGAGGATGACGTCGCCCTGACGCAACCCGGCTTCGGCCGAGTTGGACTCGGGCTGGACATTTGTGACCAAGGCGCCGCGAACACCCGCCGGCAGTTCGAGCTGACGCCGCGTGGGGGCATCAATATCACCCACTTCCACCCCGTCGAGTGCGTCGGGATTGGATTCCTTTTCCGACTCCTTGCCCCGTGCGCCACCGGCCAGCAAATCCTCATCCAATGTGCCAAGGGTGACGGTGAGAGTTCGCTCGATGGGCTTGCCCCCCTTCTGCGGTCGAAGCAGCAGGACCTGCACCTGGGTGTCGGGGGGGGTCTGCGAGATGAGCAGCTGCAGCTGGGCCCGATCGGCCACCTTGTGTCCGTCCAACTCGCGGATCACGTCACCGCTCTTGAATCCAGCCTTGGATGCCGGTCCGTCCGCCACGACCTGGGTGATCATCGCCCCCTCCTGATCAGGGAGATTGAACGCCGCGGCCAGATCCGAGGTGATTTCGGGCTGCAAGCTCACGCCCAGATAGCCCCGGGTCACCTTGCCATACTTGATGAGGCGCTCCATCACGCTGCGGGCGAGGTTCACCGGCACGACGAATCCAATGCCCTCGTTGCCGCCGCTGCGTGAAAAGATGGCGGTATTGATGCCGACCAACCTGCCTTCGGAATCGACCAGAGCGCCGCCGGAATTGCCCGGATTAATGGCGGCATCGGTCTGGATGAAATTTTCATAGCGGTTGATACCGAGCGATTTTCTACCCAGCGCGCTGATGATTCCCGAGGTCACCGTCTGGCCCACCCCGAAGGGGTTGCCGATGGCCAGCACGACATCGCCCACCTCGAGCTTTTCGCTGTCGGCAATCACGATGGCCGGCAGGTCCTTCGCGTCGATCTTGAGCACAGCCACATCGGTCGCCTTGTCCGTGCCGACGACCTTTGCCGTGAATTCCTTTCCGCCCGAGGCCAAGCCCACTTTCACCTCATCGGCCCCGTCGACGACATGGTTGGCGGTGAGCACATAGCCGTCACTGGAGACGATGACGCCCGAGCCGAGGCCCTGCTCCTTGTGGCGGCGCGAGCGCTGGCCGGGTTGAGTCCCTTCGGAGTCCGGGCCGAAAAAGAAACGGAACATGGGGTCGTCGCCCAAGGGGTTGCGCTGGCGATGCTGAATGATGCGGGTGGAGTAAATATTGACGACGCTGGGGGCAGCTTTTCTGATGACCATGGCGAAACTGCTCACCCCCCGGGAATCACGGCTGATCGGGCTGGCGGCCAGATTGAACTTTGGCAGTGGAAGGTTTTCGCGGGCGGCCGAGTTGGATTGCACAGCGCAAAAGCCCATGAGGGCGGCGGCGGCCAGGCTCAGAACCTTTTTCGGAGTTGTTTTCATTGCGTTTATAATAGTTGAACCGGTGGATAAATCCAATTTTACCGACAACCCTTTGAGAGCGGATGCTTGCACACGTTCAAAATTCGATGGAAGAAAGATCGCGTGCTGGGCATGGATTCCGTGAAACATTCCAACCCTTATGTTTTCACCGCAACGACTCCTCGGTAAAGAGGACCTGTTTTTCGAACTGCGGGAGGCCAGCGCGCAGGAGACTTGGAGCAGCGTGCAGACTCTGGTAAGACTGGGAAGGCTTTGGGCCAACCGCGGAAACTGGAACAACCCACCCGATCCCGCCGCAAGGATTAGGAGACCAACTCTCAAATCCGCACAGCCCTTCACACCACTTCTCAGAGTCTGCGCCGGGGATCGAACCTAGACGATATCAGAGGGCTCGACGAGAAACTCCGGCAGATTGAAGGCGAGGCTGACAAAGCCATCCTGAAAATCTACCGCGACATTTTCAACGGGCCGCACGACCGGGCCAATCTCGTCATGCTTACGGATCTTCAGGATCTGCTGGGAAAGGGGATCGACCGCTGCCGGGAGACGGGCAACCTGGTTGACCAGATCGCATTAAAAACTTCTGACGTCCCATGATTCCGGTCTCCACGGTCTTTTTGTTTCCTCCACGCACAACATTTCCGCCGCCATCATGGGCCCGGGCGCGGCCAAACGCCTCAGCTCCATCAAGTGGATTGTCGTCGAAAGCATGGCCTGGGTCTGGCTGCTCACCCTGCCCACCACTGATGGGATCGCCGACCTGATGGTGCGCCTCTTCCAAGCCCACGACTGGACGCACTGAATCCGCCCGCACAGGCGGTGCCACCTAGGGTATAAAAGCCCAGCCGTCGGTTGACGCTGTCCTCTGCCGACGCTAGCCTTGGCGCATGATTGATGTTGCCCAAATGCGGCCCCGCTCCGGAATGCCACGCGAACAATTTGAGCCGCTGGCGGCCGAAATCCTCTCGCTAAAACGCCAGCTCAACGCCGTCATTCTCGCCCACAATTATCAGGTCCCAGAGATTCAGGACGTGGCTGATTTCGTCGGCGATTCCCTCGGTCTTTCCCAGCAGGCAGCCGCCACCGAGGCGGATGTCATTGTCTTTTGCGGCGTTCATTTCATGGCCGAAACGGCCAAGATTCTCAATCCTGATAAAATCGTGGTCCTGCCCGACCTGGAGGCAGGCTGTTCGCTGGAGGCCAGTTGTCCGGCCGGAGAACTGGCGGCCCTGCAGGCGACAAACCCGAACTTCTGGACCGTCGCCTACATCAACTGCAGCGCCGCGGTCAAGGCCCTCTGCGACGTGATCGTGACCAGCGGCAATGCGGAGAAAATCGTCCGGGCCGCGCCGCCAGAGAAGGATCTGCTGTTCGTTCCAGACGAGAATCTCGGGCAATGGGTGATGGAACAAACCGGCCGGCCCATGACCTTGTGGAAGGGCAATTGCTACGCCCATGTCGAATTCCAACGCGACAGCCTGCTGGATCTCAAAGCCCGATTCCCCCATGCCAAAGTGGTGGTTCACCCCGAAAGCCTCCGCGAAGTCCGCGCACTGGGCAATGCCGTCTGCTCCACCGAAAAAATGATCACCTTTTGCAAAAACGATCCGACACGTCAGTTCATCATCGCCACCGAATCGGGCATCCTCCACCGCCTGCAACGGGAATGTCCGGACAAGGAGTTTCTGTGCGCACCGGTTTACGATGCGCTGCGGGCGCCGACCGATCATTGCCGGTGCAGCGAGTGCCGCTTTATGAAGATGAACACGCTGGAAAAAGTGCGCGACTGCCTGCTTCGCCTCAGCCCCCGCATCGAACTGCCAGCCCCTATTTTGGAGCGAGCCCGTCTGCCCATCGAACGCATGCTCGAGATCTCAGCCCGGCCGACGTGAAAAAACATTGTCATCAAAACGTTACATTCCCGCCATTACCCCGCCGCAATCCACCCTTAGGGTTTTTCCGCACTGGATCTCTAAAGGAGGGATCGAAGAAATCTACCGCCTCACTGGCAGCACCCGAACGGGTGCTGCCACTCCTCTTTTATCATTACGACCAAGTAAGCCGGCAGGCCCGGTTTGATCTCCAACCTCCGATCTGCATCAGGCCTTGGGCCAGCCGAAAAGTTGCTTGGCCTTGATGACCTCCACTACCGGCGCGGGAACAAGCTGGTCGAAGGACGGATCGCCGGCTTGGATTTTTGCAAGGACATCCCCGGAGTAAATCGCGAGGTATTCGGGGCTGTAGTTGCGGATGTTTTCGATGAATCGGTTTTCGACCAGATGCGAGTAAAGATGCCGCAGATGCGGGGCGACTTCCAGATTCTCCACAGTTGTCAACCGGCCCGTCTTCCGGTCGAGGGAGGGATAGACGTAGAGTTTGGCTCCGTTCTTGAACAACTGGCCGAGGGATTCCATCAAGCCGCCACCCAGATCGGTGTAAAACTTTTCATCCAAAATATCGCGCAGCCGCACCAACCCCAGCGGCAGTCCGATGAGTTTCTGCGTGTGGCGCGAGAGATACATCACCAGCCGGTGATACCTCAGAAAATTTGAAATCAGCACCGGTTTGCCCGTAGCCCGAAGCGTATCCACACGGTCAAGAAAATCACGGTGATCGATGGCCGCCCCCACCTGCAACTGCCGGAGCGTCATTTCCATCACCACCACGGGCGGCTCGCCTTTGAGTCCGGGCTCGGCTAAAAACTGGTCCCCGGCCCGCTCCAGCATGTCGAGCATGGGATTGGTGAGCGGGCGGAAGCTGCCGCGCTCAATCAGGACGGGCTTTTTATAGAGCAGTTCGGCGGGAATGACCGTTTCCCCCTCCGCCGTGAAGAGCGCCGCATCGGTGAGCTGTTGCTGCACGAGTTGCAATGCCATGAGCCGGTTGTCCACCCCGGAGAAGGCCGGCCCGGAAAACTTGATCATATCCACCTCGACCCGCTGGCTGGACAAACTGTCCAGCAAGGTGCCGATCAGCTGTGACGGGTCAGTGTGCCCGTAAAAAGCGCCGTGGATCAGGTTGACGCCGAGCATGCCCAGAGCCTCCTGCTCGCGGACATTCTCACGGTCCAGCAAGCGGGCGTGGATGATGATTTGGGAAGGGGTTTCGCGCGGACGGGTCTGGAACTTGACCCCCAGCCACCCGTGGCCTTCCTCCTGCCGGGTGAAGCTGCGTGTGGCCACCGTGTTTGCAAAGGCGAAAAATGTCGTCCTCTCCCCCCGCTGCGGATCCAGTCGTTGCAGCAAGAGCTGAAACTCCAGATCCAGCATGGCCTGCAAGCGGCGCCGGCTGACATAGCGGTCGGCCGGTCCGTAAATGGCATCGCTTACCGACATGTCATAGGCCGAGATGGTCTTGGCCACCGTTCCTGCGGCCCCGCCCACGTGAAAAAACCAGCGCGCCACCTCCTGCCCCGCGCCAATCTCCGCAAAGGCGCCGTATTTTTTGGCGTCCACATTGATCTCCAACGCCTTCTGATTTGTGTCCATCTTTTCCTTTTCCATGTGGCGCTTAGTATTTGTTCAAACCATTCCAAAGACCAGTTGATTGTGAGGGAAGAGGGCGGATTATCCCCATGAAAATGTCCTTCACTTTTGACGCCGACACCTTACTGTATTCACCTTCAATGTGCGTCTGGCGATATAAGCAAAGGTCCAGCGCCCTGAAATCCGATCGGTCCTTTTGCAAGCGTATTAACATGAACCTGCCCCGCGTCATACTCCGCGCACCGCTGGATCCAACCTTCCAGCCGGCCGTCCAATTCAACCGGCACTATGTGGAAGCCGCCCGAAAATCCAGGCTGGCCCAACCGCTGATCTTGGGACTTGAACGGGACAACGGACTGCTCTCGCGCCACGAAACGGTGTCACTGCCCGGGGAAGACCCCGCCACCCTGCTCTACGTCGAGCGGTTGGTGAAGTTCCTCCTCTGGTCCCGAGGAGGCTGGCGCCTGCACGTCGGCGGCCCCAAGGCCATCGCCGATTTCCTGCGCAAAACCTATTCGTCCCGCGGGGCGCGAAAATTCGACTGCGCTTTGATGTCCTCGGCCTACGGCAAAAAATTCGAGGTGGTGTCGACCACCCCCGACAGGGTGCCGGCCGCCAATGAAGCCCAAAACCCCGCGGGCGGACACCTTGACGGCTGTCGTATCGGATTTGATTTGGGCGCAAGCGATTACAAAGTGTGCGCCGCCATCAACGGCGAAGTGGTCTTCAGCGAGGAATCCCCTTGGGACCCGAAAAACCAGGCCAATCCCCTTTACCACTACCACCATCTGGCCTCAGCCCTGCATCGGGCCGCAGCACATCTGCCGCGGGTCGATGCCATCGGAGGCAGCTCCGCGGGCGTGATAGTAGACAATGAAATCCGGGTCGCCTCCTTGGTGCGGGCGGTTTCCAAGAAGGATTTTCCGCAGGCGGCCGGCCTGTTCAAACGCCTGCAGCGCGAATGGAACGTCCCGCTCCTGGTCCTGAACGACGGCGATGTCACCGCACTGGCCGGAGCCATGTCATTGGGCAGTCAGGGCATGCTCGGACTGGCCATGGGTTCCAGTCAGGCGGCCGGCTTCATGGATCAGAAGGGGCGGATTCCGGGTTGGCTCAACGAGCTGGCCTTTGCACCGGTGGACTTTCAACCGGGAGCCGCTGTGGATGAATGGTCCGGTGACCAAGGCGTGGGAGCGCTGTATTTTTCCCAGCAGGCGGTCAACAAGCTCCTTCCCGCGGCCAAGCTGACAATGCCGGCGAAAATGGGGCTGCCCGAACGTCTTAAGGAGGTGCAGTCCCTCATGGCCAAGGGCGACGAACGCGCCGCCAGAATCTATCAGACCATCGGCGTCTATCTGGGGTGCGCCTTGGCGCAATACGCTGATTTTTATGACTACCGCCAGGCGCTCATTTTGGGCAGAGTGACCACGGGACAGGGCGGGGAAATCTTGATCGATCAAGCGCGCATCATCCTCAAGACCCATTTCCCCGAAGTCCACCGCAAAATTAAATTGCGACTGCCCGACGAGAAATCGCGGCGGGTGGGTCAGGCCGTCGCCGCCGCCAGTCTGCCCGCCCTGAAGACCTGACTCTATGAAACTGCAGAATCCGAGTGCGGAAATTCATGTGCCAAGCGGCCGGCCGGCCGGCCCGGCGCTCAAACGCGTCACCCACTTGGGCATCGGCGCCCATCAGGACGATCTGGAGTTCATGGCCTTCCACGGCATCTTGCAATGCCTCAAGAGCCGCAGTAAATGGTTCGGCGGGGTCACCTGCACCAACGGCGCGGGCAGCTCACGGGCCGGCAAATACGCCCGATTCACCGACGAACAACTCCGCGCGGTGCGGCGGGCCGAACAAAACCGCGCCGCCAAGCTGGGGGCTTACAGCATCATGATCCAGCTGGATTATCCAAGCAGCTTGGTCAAAAGCGCCACGGACACCTCGCTCAAAAACGATCTCAAGCAGATTCTCACTTTGGCGCAGCCCGAGGTGGTTTACACCCACAACCCCGCCGACAAACACGACACCCACATCGGCGTGGTCGTCGCCGCCCTGCAGGCCATGCGCGAGATGCCCCGCGCCCGGCGCCCCAAGCAGGTCATCGGCTGCGAAGTATGGCGGGATCTGGACTGGCTGGACGATGGATCCAAGGTGGTTATGGATGTGAGCGGCCATGACAATCTCGCCATGAAACTCAATGGGCTGTTCGACTCGCAGATCGCCGGGGGTAAACGCTATGATCTGGCCACGCTGGGCCGGCGCTCCGCCAACGCCACCTTCTTCGACTCCCACGCCACCGACCAGGCGACCCAGGTTGTCTTCGGCATGGATCTAACCCCGCTGGTGCAGGATACCAAACTGGACATTGCGGACTATGTTCTGGGGTTCATCGGGCGGTTTCGGGAGGATGTTCAGGGGAAATTAAACCAGCGACTGGGCAAGCTTTAATCTTATGGAAATCATTATCCAATCCACGCCTCAAGCCGCCACAGAAATCGCCGCCCGGCTCATGGCCAAGCTCATCGGGAAAAAGCCCGGTGCCGTAATTGGCTTGGCCACGGGCAGCACCCCGGAACTCCTTTATCGCTCCTTGATCAACCTTCATCTCGATTGGAGCCGGGTGACCACCTTTAATCTGGATGAATACATAGGCATCCCCCGCGAGCATCCCCAGTCGTATCACAGCTTCATGCAGCAGCAACTTTTCCGCCATGTCAATATCCGCCCGGAATCGGTTCACATCCCAGACGGCATGGCCGCTGACATTCCCGCCGCCTGCCAGAGTTACGAGAGCCAAATCAGCGCTGCGGGCGGCATCGATCTACAACTGCTGGGAATCGGCACCGACGGCCACATCGGATTCAACGAACTGACTTCTTCTCTGGCCTCACGCACCCGGATCAAGACGCTGACTCCGCAGACCCGGCGCGACAACGCCCGCTTCTTCGGGAACGAGGATCAGGTGCCACAGCATGTCATCACCATGGGCATCGGGACCATCCTTGAGGCGCGGCACTGCCTGCTGCTGGCTTTCGGGGCCAAGAAGGCCCGCGCCATCGCCGGCGCCGTCGAGGGCCCCGTCACCGCCATGAACCCCGCCAGCGCGCTGCAACTGCACCCACACGTCACCCTTTGCCTGGATGAAGCCGCGGCGGCTGAACTGCGGATGACGGAATATTATCGCTGGGTTTATGATCAAAAACCGGACTGGCAAAAAGCATAGCGGACTGCGGCTTGGCGTTGCCCTCATCCTGCTTTGGGCCTTTTCTTGGTGCGCCCGCGGCGCGCAAATGGAGGTCATCCCGCTGCGCAGCCGTATCCTTAAACACAATCCCCTGCACGATCCGGACCTGCGGGAAACCCCGGTTTTCCTCCCGGCGCAGGCAACCAACGGCATTCGCCTGCCCGTGATCTACTACCTGCCCGGCTTCGGGAATTCCGCCGCCCGCTTCATCACCGGCTCAAACACGTGGCTCAAGCTCACCCAGGAAATAGCCGACCAAATCACCCCGGTGGTGTTCGTTGTTGTGGACGGCAAAACCCGCTGGGGCGGTAGTCAATATCTCAATTCGCCCGCCCAAGGAAACTACGCGGACTACGTCTGCAACGAAATCGTCGCTTCTGTGGAATCGCGGCATCCGGTGCCAAGCAACGGCATCCGGCGAATCATCGCGGGCCATTCCAGCGGCGGGTTCGGCGCCTTGCGCCTGGGCATGGCCCGGCAGCAACTCTTCGATGCCGTGGTCGCCTTGAGCCCGGACTCAGACTTCAACCTGAGCCATCTGCCACTGGTAAAACTGGCCGGAGTCACCAATGTGGCGGCCGATCAGATCGGACAGTTTTGCTCCGGCCGCCTGCCCGCCCCGGCCAACGGGGATCTGACCTATGCGCTGGCACTTTCCGCCGCCTACGCCCCGCGCGGATTCCTGCACCACGGCTCTTTTGAATGGCTCTACGGCTCGAGGGGTGACTTTCGCGAGCGGGTCTGGCGGCGCTGGCTGGAGAACGATCCGTTGACCATTGCCCGGACAAATCCCCGCGCCTTCGGCCGGGGACAACTTGTTTATCTCGATGGCGCGGCCAACGATGCCTACAAAGCCAACATCGGCGCGCGCAAAATCGCCCAAGCTCTCCAGACAAACTCCTTCCGCACAACCTTCTATGAACCGCCCGGCCGCCACTCCGATCATATGCGCGAGCGGATCGAACGCGGCGTGGCCTGGGTCTTTGGCCGGGCCCTCACTGACATTCCTTGATTCAAACCCGGCGCGTCTTGACGCAGGCAGGTCTGACTGTCATGCTGGGCTTGCTATCGGTTGCCAGCTTAGCTCAGCGGTAGAGCAACGCTTTTGTAAAGCGAAGGTCGTCGGTTCAATCCCGACAGCTGGCTCCAGTCCCACTCCCGCCCTAGACCGGAGCCCCCCTTCCCTGACCTAATTTCTTCCGTCACCTGACAACCCGATCCCGCGAAGCCAAACCGGTTGTGCAAATTTCGTGTTCCGGCGTAGTTGGTCACCTCTAGCAATTGCCTAAAGTAAGTTCTGGAAAATGAGTTCAGTCATTTGCAGGCAGCCAAACATTCCGCTTTCCGCTTCAAGCTCGTGGCGACGCGGACTTCAGGCAGCGTCCACATCGCACCAGTCGCCGGTTTACGAACGTCCAAAAACGTCCGGAAAAAAGCGCAGTGAAAGCCGATCCCCTCACAGTCTGACTCTATGTGGATGCGATGATCAGCTCAGGGGCCGCCGCCATCATGCAGCGCCGGCATTTCCAGATCCTTGGATTGCTCCACCACAACGACCTGTTTCAGCTGTTGAAACTGATCGGCGTGTGTTCCCTTTGTCCCACAGGATGCGCCGCGACGATGCCGTCCAGCCGGCTTGCCGGCACACCCCTCAGGTCAGAACCCGCAACACGTTGCCGCGACTTTCGCAAGGCGGCGGATTGTCCGGAGCGGTTTTTATTCGGGATAATAGCGAGGCCAGTCGCCTGCCGAAGGATCCGATCCAGGCACAAAGCTCGTCACGCGGCGGAACGGCTCGCCCGGCCTAGGGTTCCAATTGCGCCACGACCCCGGGTCGGTGTCAGCCGTCCGAGACTTCACACCTTCCCCGTTTCCGTTGACCGCGCTAACGCAGTAGATGACTGCGGCTGGATCCGTGGGACCGGCGACTCGCCTTGGAAGCATGTCGCAGGCGGAAATGCCAGACCGCTTGTCCACATAAGAGCGATCAAGCCCTCGGTAGAGAAGCTGAAACCCCTTCGCATCTCTGGCTTTGGCATAAAGCCGGTATTCCGTAACGCCCAAAACCTGCCCCCAACTGACGGTGGCCGATCCGCTCGACAACTCAATCCTGACCCCGTCAGGAGGTGCAGGAGGCTGGCTGGTGACATAGAGTGGATACTCCGGACCCGGAACACTGGCGTGCATTGCGTTGATTGCAACAACCCGCACATGCACCTTTTCCCCGTCAGCAAGCCCGCTCAGCTTAAACTCAGGAGTGTTTTGAACATCCAGCGCGGACCAAGTGGATCCCCCATCCTTGCTCAACTCCAACCTGTATTGAGCCGCGGCGGCAACCGGCTCAGCGATCACCCGCCCGCCGCCGGCGTGATTTTCTGTTCTCACCACGCTGGGCGTGATGGGGGCAGGCAGGGCGTCGGTTAGTTCCCAATGATGACGCCCCTGCACAAGCTCCACCACGAGAACTCCGGATTCGCGCCGTGTGGTGGCGGCTGCACCGTCGATGTAAAAAACAGTCCTTTCCGAAACGCCGGACATCGTGATCCTGACAGAGGATGCCTTGGGCGCGAAGAACTGACCCGAAGGGGCGCGGCCATCCATGGTGCAGCCGCCAATCCCCAGATCCTTGTCCTCGGTGGTGAAAACCAGCCCCGGAACTCCTATCCGAGTGCCGTGAAACAGAGAGAACTCGATTCGGCCCTTTGCGGTCCGGATAAGTCCTGCGGTCCCGTCGAAAAGGAGGCCGCCCTCAGCAAAGCGAATCGGCTTGGGATTGCGGAAGACCAGATCCTGAATGCCGGGCAGGCTGACGCGGCAACCAAAGGGAGTCCCCTCGGCCTGTATATCCTTGCGGTGACTGACGACTGCCAGAGAATCGCCCAACCCGTCGAACCACACGCCGGTGGTTGTGGCGGTGCTCAGCTCGGTGCGCTGGGTCTCCCGGCTGCCGAACGCTCCCAGCAGAAGCTGGATCATGGGGAGTTCATCCCCTTTGCGCACAAACCAAGTCAACCGATGTATGATCGCCTGGTTGGCGACGCTGTCATACAGCACGAAGTATTCATTGCCGGCCAGCAAGACGCTGCGGCCCAGATACTCCGGGGCAGCGTAGGCCGCGGGACCCTGCCGCGGCACAAGCTCCGCAAACTGGCCCGTGCCCAGATCATACAATGGGCGGGAAAGCACGTTCATTCCGATGGAACGGAACACTCCGTTCTTATAAACGCCGAAAGTCGTGCAAAAGTCGGTGTCCTGATCGTCCCGGTCGCCGACGTCCTCCGGCCCTGTATGGCTATAAGACTTGCCACCGGCGTAGAAGTATAAAATGCCGCATCCGCCCTCTCCCGCCCGGCCCCAGCGGTAATTCGATCCTTCGTCCACCTGCTGGAGATGGATCGACAGTTCATTGGGGGTGCCCACCGAAGCCCGCAGGACAATGCCGTAGCCTGTGAACTTGGAGCTGCGCAGGTGCGGATTAGTGCCCCGGTTGTCCTCGAGCCTAGAGTTGCCGCGCTGCGATTTTCCTCGATCCGACGGGCCCTCCGCATCGGGATCGGTGGGGCGTGATGCCCACATGGCGTGTTCGGCGGCCATGGGAGCGTAACGCTGCAGACATGCGCCCAGATACCAGAGCGATCGGGGTGGAAAACGCTGTTCGGAGTGCGCGCCCTGAGGCGGATGAACGCGCAAGGGTCCTTTGCCCGGCGCCACCACCCCCCAATCGCGCCCTTGATCCACCCGCGTGAGATTGGCAAAACCCGCTTCAGACTCTCCGTTGAACGGGGCGGACAGCGCGTTGACCAGCCAATCGGCCATCTCCGCCAGTTGGGGTGAGATGAACCGTTCCTGGTCGTCATACTCCCGCAGTAGAAACTCCGTCCGCAATGAAGGCCGCAGAAAGGCCCATACGTAGGTGCCAAGGTTTTCGGTCCATCGACCGCCCCGGGCGTCCCAGGTTTTCACGCCGGGCCGCGTGTTGAAGCGGGTGTTCAATTCCACGCACTTCTCCCACATGTCCGCCCAGGTCGACGCCAGCGGGTGTTCCGGAAACAAGAATGACATTCCCGGCGGCACGGATTTCACGTCAGCCAGAAAATTCGGGTGGCCGGCCAGCAGCGTGGCAAGCGGCATAAAATCCTCTGCGGCATGAACGTGGGCCATCAACAGAAAGAGCGCCGTGAGCCGGCGCCGCTGACGCACTGTCATCTGCGCGCTGCAATCGTTGAATGACTCGATCCACCCGGCCACCTGCCGGCTCGGGACCGGACTGAAGTTCACAATGCTTCTGCCTGGGATGGGGCCGTGTCCGGCCATCTGACGCATGCCGGACACGGGCAGGGTGCAGACATAGGACGAGGTCATGATTCGTTCCTCCAGCGCGGCTGGATCCTGCGTTCTACCGGCAAAAAGAGCCGCCGGTCGCCGCGCCCCTTCCGGATACTCAAGCACCCAGTCCTTTATCAGGTCCAGGTTGAGGCTGCCGTAACGATTCTGCAAAAACAGGGTGTGCGATGTGAATGTCAGCGGAACCCCGTACGATGCCCCGTCCTGCTTCACAATCTGAAAACACTCCTCCAGCCGGCGCATGGCCTGCCGGTCCTTGGCATGGTCGTAAAAAGCAATGCACGTCGAGCGACGGCCGCGGGACAGCGGCCATTTCCAACAAAACTCGCCATCCCGATAGTGGTAGCGCACCTCCAGAGTGGGCGATTCCACCTCGTAGGCATACTCGTGATCCTGCCACGCGTCCGCCTTGTTGATAAACACCCCCAAGGCGTCGGCCGACTTCTGGTTCCAAAAGTTTGCAAAGGTGCCAATGTGAAAATTCCCCGGCGCCCGTTCGTAGACCCCCAAGGCGAAGGGCAGCCGCCCCTCCGGCAGCTGCCGGGGCTCAAAAATCCAGGGCGCGTCGATGGGTTCCCAAGCATAATCATCGTAACCGCGCACTTGATCCGACAAGGGAAATGGATGATTGGGGGCCTGACGATGTGTCAGGCCTAATCCGGACCACGTCGAAGTCATTACTCCGCGCATTCCGGGCCGCAGCCCCTCCATGTCCTCCTCAAACCGAACGAAATCCATTCCGCCCTCGCATTGGATTTTGGCGGCATACCGGCCGCCGCCTTTGGTCTCGTAGGTCAGCCCATAGGCTATAAACAAAGGCCCCGCAGCCAGACGACGGGCGATGATCCGCACAACTTGGTCGCCGTCGAAACTGAGGCTGGAGGATCCAAACCATGAACCGCCGCGGGACACCTGCAGAATGGGGCCAGGCGCTTCACCGCGTATTGTCTGGGTTGCGGGGATACGGACCCGCATAACACCCGAATCGAGCACGATCGTCGGGCCTTCCCGATGCTCAGTCACCAGCGGCGGGCTGGCGAGCGGCGAAGCGACACCGGAAAGCACGAACTCGCGCCTCGCGCCGCTGGGCAGATCCGAAAAGAAATTGAGCGTCGCCCTTTGCACTCCGTCATGATCCGACACCGAGTCAGAGAACTGAAAGGGAATCCGCTCCCCCGTGTCAACCCGCACCAGCTCCATCCGGTTCAGGTCCACTGAGGATTCGAACCGGACCGGATAGCGGAGCAAGGTGCGCGGCCACCAATAAAAAGGATGTTCCAACCGATCCTGCAGCACAAAGCGGATACGCCCGGAACGGTCCGGCGCGGCTGCCCTGCCGGACCCTACCCTACCTTGGGCGGAAAGAATCCCCGCCGGAATGACAAAACCTGGCAAGGCGGCAAGGCTCAGACAAAAATCTCTACGATTCACGCTGGAAATTCGATGGGCTTATTGCATCGGTGAAGATCGGGGATTTAAGATTCACGCCCCCCGCCGTTTTTCCGCGCTCAGCGCGCTTCGAGGAACAGTGGCTTCCAGTCTCATCAATCATGGAGCGATGGTGCTGGAAGCGGAGCCGCGCTGTCAACCTGCACTCGTTGCCGCTTTTGCAGGGCAGCGCGCCTGCGGCATCGGCGTGCAAAGAAGTCCTCTATAAACTGGCATATAGGAGCTTGAAGCGGAGCACAGCACTGGCTTCCGCAGCCCTGGTTTTTCCGAATCCTGCTCTCCAGTCAGTGTTTTCGTAGTTTTACAAGCCCTCCCGCATGGGAATGCTCTCCCATAAAGGATGGCAGTCCAAGCGTCACAAACCATTTCTTCCGCCAGCGGCGACGATCTTCTCCAAACCCTGCCTGTCATACCCAAGCGGCTTGCACCAATCGATCCCTCGCCGCCGAGCTTCTACAACGAAGCCCCCGTATCGATTACGGATGACACATTCCGTCCCCCCGTCTGCATGTGCCCCCCGATCCGACCCTAATCTGCCGCCCCATCAGCGGTGAGCCGTGTCAACATCCGCGCGGGTGGAGACGCCTTGGAGATGAACCTCTGCGAGGCCGGTTTGAGCGGTTGCCCGCTGCGCCCGAGACCGCCTTCAATCCTTCGCGCCCGGCAAAACCTCGGAGATTTTTCAACGCAAAATTTTCACCATCCAAAAACCGACATCCAAATCGCCCCGCGAAGCACACTGCAAGCCTGTCACCGGCGAAATCATCATCGGCAACGTGCCCGGCTCCGGTGGGCGGCCGTTGCAGCGCAAATGGCGGCAGCGCCTCGATCAAGCCGCCCCGTCAACTTCGGCCTTTTCACTTCCGCATTTTGCCTTAACTTCACAGTTCATGACGACCTTGATCGAGCAGATGACGCAACTGGCACGGCAGGCCAAAGAAGCGTCACGGGCCCTGGCCCGACTCACGACCGCCGAAAAAAACTCCTGCCTGCTGGCGATGGCCAGCGCGCTGGAACAAAACGCCATCCCCATCAAGCAGGCCAACGCGCTCGACTTGGAAGCAGGAGTCAAAAGCGGTTTGCCGGCAGCCATGCTCGACCGGCTCAAACTCGACGACCAACGCATTCTCGACATGGCCTCGGGCCTGCGCGAGGTGGCCGCCCTCCCCGATCCCCTCGGCAAACTGCTGGACGAACGCTTCCGCCCCAATGGTTTGAGACTCCGTAAAATCTCCACCCCCATCGGAGTCGTGGTGATTATTTATGAATCGCGTCCCAATGTGACCGCCGATGCTGCCAGCCTCTGCTTCAAGTCGGGCAATGCGACAATTCTGCGCGGCGGAAAAGAGGCCCTCCATTCCAATCAAATCATCGCCCGGACCCTGATTGAGGCCGGCAAAGCGGCGCTTCAGCACTTCCCCGAAAACGCCATCCAAGTGGTGCCCACCACCGATCGACAGGCGGTGCCGGCGCTGCTCTCGCTCACGAAATATGTGGATTTGTGCATGCCCCGCGGCGGCGAGAGCCTGATCCGGGCGGTGACAGAATGCTCCAAGGTTCCGGTCATAAAGCATTTCAAGGGCGTTTGCCATGTGTTCGTGGATGCGGAGGCCGATCTGGGGATGGCGGAGCGGATTGTTCTGAACGCGAAGGTGCAGCGCCCCGCAGTTTGCAACGCGATGGAAACCTTGCTAATCGACCGTGTTGTTGCCGACACTTTCCTGCCGGCCGTTGCCCAAAGCCTAGCGGCGAAAAAAGTCCAACTTCGCGCGGATGTCGAAGCGGAGCTGATCCTGAAAAACACCGGCGCCAATACCTTGCTGGATGTGAAACCAGCCACCGAGGATGACTGGTTCACCGAATACAACGACTATATTCTGAACATCCGCATCGTTGACGGCGTGGCTGCGGCAATCGAGCATATCAATTTTTACGGATCGGGCCACTCCGAGAGCATCGTGACCCGGAACGAGGCCCGCGCAAACCGATTTCTTGACGAAGTGGACTCGGCAGCGGTGTATTGGAACGCCTCCACCCGCTTCACCGACGGCGGGGAGTTCGGTATGGGAGCGGAAATAGGCATCAGCACCGATAAAATTGGGGCGCGGGGCCCGATGGGGCTGGACGAATTGACCACCTACAAGTGGCTGGGCTTTGGCACCGGGCAGATCCGCACTTAACGCGCCGCCGCCGGGCTGGAAAAAAACGCCGATGCCATCCAAACCATCACTGATTAAGCCGTCTGTCCCGCCCTCGGCGGTGGCTGAAGGCGCGGCACGACAGGCCCTTGCCATTCGCGATTCCATGCCTTCGGGCGGTCTTTTTGCCGGCCAGCAATGGAGGATCTCCCCATCTCCGTTTCCGCTCGGTGAAACGCTTGCAAAGGAAATCGATTCCCTGGGCCGCGTGCTGCTGCAATTCTACCGCGCCGTCAACCTGCTCTATCGCAAAAGCGCCGAGGGCAGCCAGCCGGCTTGGATCGCACAACTGCTGGACCGGGGCAAACCGGCGGAACTCATTGAATTGCAGCGCTCAAACGCCTTTAAAAACGAGGTCCCAAGAGTCATCCGCCCCGACCTCCTTCTCACGGAACACGGCCTGCACGTGACCGAACTGGATTCCGTTCCGGGCGGCATTGGATTGACGGCGTGGCTCAACCAGACCTATTCCAAAACGGACCAAGGAATGCCGTCGGTCGAAGTCATCGGCGGCCCGGACGGCATGCTCCGCGGATTTGAATCCATTTTCGATGGCGCATCCCAGGTCCACATCGTCGTATCTGAAGAGGCCTCGACCTACCGCCCCGAAATGCAATGGATGGCGGATCAACTGGGCAGTTCCCGATTCAACCTTCAGACCTCCAGTTTCCAAGGGTTTGCCGATGGGGACGCGGTCTATCGTTTTTTTGAACTCTTCGATCTAGCCAGCGTGGCAAGTGCAAAAAGAATTTTCGAGCTGGCCGCCGCAAAGAAAATCCACCTGACTCCCCCGCCCAAACCGCTCTTCGAGGAAAAACTGCTCTTCGCCCTGCTTTGGAACCGCAACCTGCAGCACTTCTGGCGGCAGGAATTGGGCGAGGCTTTTTTCAACCGTCTCCGCAGCTATTCACCCTACACCTGGGTCGTTGACCCATCCCCCTTACCGCCCCATGCCGCATTCCCCGGATTAAACCTGACAGACTGGCACCAGATCAAAGCCCTTTCCCAAAAGGAACGGGACCTGATCCTGAAGGTATCGGGCTTTTCGGAACTGGCTTGGGGTGCCCGAGGGGTGTATCTCGGAAGCGACCTCTCGCAAGCGGATTGGAGCGCGGCGGTGGATCACGCCATCGCCAGCTTTTCCGACTCCCCCTTTGTTTTGCAACGCTATGAAAAACCGCGGATCATCAATGCGGAGTGGTTTGACTTCCAGAACAAGGTCAGGGTTGAGATGAAAGGCCGGGCCCGGCTCTGTCCCTATTATTTTGTCAGTGGCCAGGGGGATGCGGCCCGTGCCAAACTAGGCGGAGTGCTGGCCACCATTTGTCCCGCCGAAAAAAAAATCATTCACGGTATGTCCGAAGCCATCCTAGCCCCGTGCTCCAGGAGCGAACCTTTGGAATCAAGAAAGCTTCGCGAAGAAATCCGGCCGGCAAACCAGACAAGTTAACCCCACCAAACCATGACCATTGCGGATCTGCGGAGAGAATACAAACTGGCCGAGCTCAGACGGGAAGATCTTTTTTCGGAACCTATTGCGCAATTCAAAGAGTGGTTTGAGCAGGCTTCGGGGGATCGGCGCAGCGGACGCGTCAGGCGCTTCTTCGTGGGCCTCTACGAATCATTGCTTCTGGTGCGGGGCTTCCAACCCACAGAAGTCAATGCCGCCGTTCTGGCCACTGCCGACCAAACTGGAACCCCCTCCGCCCGGGTGGTTCTGCTCAAGGGGGTGGATGAGCGGGGCTTTCTCTTTTTCACCAATTACCAAAGCCGCAAGGGCCGGGAACTGGGGCAAAACCCCAAAGCCGCCATGGTTTTCTACTGGGCAGATCAGGAGCGACAGGTGACCATTGCCGGAACGGTTGCCAAATTATCCGCGGCGGAATCCCAGGCCTACTTCAAGAGCCGCCCGCGAGGCAGCCGGCTGGGAGCCTGGGTCTCAGACCAGAGCACTGTCATCCCAGACCGAGCCACTCTCGAAGAGCGCCTGCGGGAATTGGAGAAGGTCCACCCCGGCGAAGAAATTCCCATGCCCCCTTACTGGGGTGGTTATGTATTACGCCCCGAACGGATCGAATTCTGGCAGGGCGGCCGCAGCCGGTTGCATGATCGGTTTTGCTATTCACGACAAACCAATCAGGACTGGCGAATTGAGCGGCTCTCGCCCTAATCCTCCTTGGCGGATTAATAATGGCGGGATCGACGCCCCTCCAAACCGGACATGTGGTTTTGCCGCATCCAGCTTTCCTGTCGGTGTTTCCCCCTCACTACTGGAGCCATTGAGCCTGAAGTCTTGTCGGTCGAAGGTCCATGCTCTGCCAACCACAACCACACGGTCTGCTCTTGGCATTGGACAGGTCGCTTCAGTATGCCTTCAGTCCAAACACTCCATTCCATCCGGTCCGTCGGGTTCCAGGATTCCACAGCTGTTTAGGGCAGGTCGCGCCAAGCCCTTTTCTGGCCAGTAACAACGGTTTTTTCTCGGCTGCTGGTTCTTTTACGCCTTCACTTCCCTGCGTCTTTTGGCCAAGGGGCGTTACCCGCATCATCGCTACCACAGACACTCCTGCCTGCGGCTTGACCGGTCCGAAGAGCGTCCATCATTGTCCGCGCCGATCCTAGCATCCTCTTAAATCCATCGTATGGGTATTCATGGTTCGTTGGCTTGCCCAATACAGGTGAGGCGGGACGCAAAGCAGATCGAGGGGTGACCCGACCGGCTGTCTGGAAGCGGCTGGGGAGAAATTCAAGCAGAAAGAGGAGGCCCAAATGAAGCAGATGCAAAATGGAATCGCTGTCGCTTTGCTCACGGTCCCCATGCTCATTCAAGCGGGGGCGGGTTCCCAAGCGGCTGAAAACCTCAGCGCTTGCGGCGGCGCCCCAGCACCAGCGGCATGTTTGTCCACGGCCGGTATTGCTCCCGGTTTTGCAGTGATGAACGCGCCGGCTTGCGGATTTCCACCCGACGGCAGGGTTTCAACCCGATGCATTTACCTCATCCCCCACGCCTTGAATTCCGACCCGATGCTAATAATTCAAGACACTGCGGACCGGGGATGGATGGTCACTAAGGTTGGCGATAGGGGTGCGAATCCAGAAGGTCCATATGTATTCGGGCCGACCGGGGACAAACAGCCCTTCGCCCCAAAAAGATTGAATCAGGCACTCTCCGACGTGGCCATAGCGAGTCTGTTTACTGGCAGCAAAGGCGTAATCCACTTCAGCGCGGACGGACCGGAAGAAGGTGGCAGAAGATTCAGCGAGTTATCACCTGGGCGCTGTTTGTTGAAGGACCAGTCTTCGTTGGATCCGCATGCGGTTTCCGCCCAGATCCTCCTCATGGAACTGGGCGGAGCGGAATGCTTGCCTGCAGCCAAATCCCTGAAGTCCGCGGACTTGAGCATGTTTTTTCCGGAACCGGCAACGATTCTCGCCGGCGCCCTCGTGCTTCTGCCTTTTGGGGCGAGCACGTTGCGCAGTATCCGCAGACGCCTGCAGTAGCCGGCAAGACAGCGTTTACCGGCGCACTGTTCATCCCTGCAGTCCGAGCTGCTGGCAGCACATTACCGGAATCCCTCATTCTTGGATAAACCAGACAAACAGCGGGCCTCTGAACGGAAGAATGCGCGGCAAATAGGCGCCAAGTCGTTCACTATCTTATCCGCCCTACCCCACATCCGTATGGAAGGCGCGGCCGTGATCAACTGCGAACCACGAACGGAGGAACGCGGGATGCGCCTTGGCCCAATGCGCTTGAACCCAAATGAATGGAGGTCTTTGGGAAAAGCTTCTGTTTTTGGGGTTTCTAAACCCGGATTCAAGGGGCCTTCTGCGCCATCCTTAATGCAGCGCGGCCGGTTGGCCGGAGTGCTGATTCCAGTCCGCCCGAGGTCAGGACAAGCGGCTATTTCAGGGGCATACCCGGCTCGGCTTTGCCGTTGGTGGTCAGAATTTGGAAGTGGTGGACCCCGGCGGCCAATGGATGCTCGCTGGTCCAGACGATTTTGTTTTCAGGGGTGACCTCGACCATGGAGATCCCCTTGCTGGCGGCGTGACTGCCGGCCACGGTGTTGCCGTTGGCCAGACGCTGGGATCCGCACGGGTCTTTGAACAAGCCGCCCACATCCGGGTTGGTGACTTTCCAGACGACCTCGCCCTTGGGATTAAACTCGGCCACCTTGTTCCCGTGGGTGAGGGAAACGACGGTGTTGCCGTTATCAAGCCGGATGGCAGTGAAAGGCCAATTCTCGGCCTTGCGCCCGCCCAACTCCTCCAGATCCGTTTTCAGCACCCGCACCACTTTGCCCTCGGGCGAGTATTCCTTCACGGCGAAGGCCAGAAGATGAGGCACGAGAAAGTTCCCGTTGCGCAGCTGCCGGGCCATGCGGGTCTGCATATGGGCATTATCCGTTTCCGGTTGGAGCGGGACCTCCAAAACAACCTCCCCCCTGGGGTTCACCTCCAAAAGCCTGGGACGCCCCCCCAACTCGGTGACCAGGGTGTTGCCGTTATAAAGCCGCTGGACCGTGCCGATCTCGCTATTGACGGGGTTGCGTTTATAGGAAAACACCACCTTTTTGTCGCGCGTGACTTCCTCCACACGATCACTGTAAGCGATGAGAACATTGCCATCGGGCAAGACGAAACCATCCCGGGATCCGTCGGCGTATTGCCAGAAAGTCGATCCATCTTCGCCAATGATGGCGGTCTTACCGCCCAGGACCAGATAGGAATGGCGGATCAAAGGTGTTGATGAGGTGTCGGCAGACCTGATGCTGGCGGAGCCGCAGGCCAGAGCCAAAAGAAAAAGGACGGAACGGAATGGAATTGAATGCATGTCCACGACTTAGCCGAAAACGCTCACCGGCGAAAGAAATTATTCCATCTATTCGGCCGGCGGCTGATCTTATGCTCTTATGATTTTGTGGTGCAAAACCCCGTGAATCCAGCCAAGGCCGGGCCCGGCGGGTTCCTGTGTGATTTGCGCAGGGGCCCATTGCGAAACCGAAGTGCGGCGGGGATTGGAGGCATACCCCGGGCCCGAAAAAACCCTGAAAGTGGGACTGGCAACCGCACGGGGCGGGCTGCTATAACTCAGGCGCAGCAACTGTCCCGGCCTAAACCATTTCCAGCACAGTGCCTGAACCGGTCCGGACAAAGCGGCTCAAAACCTATATGCACTTGAAATTAATCGATTGGGTGATCGTGACGGTCAGCGTCCTCATCTGCTTTGTCCCCGCCCTTTTCTTTGGCAAGCGGGCCGGAAAGAGCACGTCGGAATTTTTCGCATCCGGCCGCTCGGTGCCTTGGTGGTTGGCGGGCCTCTCAATGGTGGCCACCACATTCAGCAGCGACACCCCCAATTGGGTCACCGAACAGGTCCGGAAATTCGGGGTGGCGGGCAACTGGCAATGGTGGGCTTTCGTGCTGACGGGCGTGTCCACGGTGTTTTTCTTCGCCCGGCTTTGGCGCCGCTCGGGCGTGATGACCGATCTGGAATTCTACGAAATCCGCTACTCAGGCAAGGCCGCTTCGCTGGTGCGCGGGTTTCGCGCCATCTATCTGGGCCTCTTCTTCAACTGCTTCATCATGGGCATGGTGACTTTGGCCGGATGCAAAATCGCCAACATCCTCTTCGGCATGCCGCCCTGGCAAACCATTCTCTTCTGCGGCCTGTTCAATGTCGTCTTCGCCGCCCACTCCGGATTATGGGGTGTGCTGGTCATCGACATGGTGCAGTTCTTCATCAAGATGACGGCCGTGGTGGCGGCAGCCTACTTCGGGCTGAAGGAAGTGGCCCACAAGACGGGCGTGGGGGACAGCGCGTTTGCCGGCCTCAAACAACTGGTTGCCACCCTGGGCACCCGGCAGGTCAACCTCCTCAACGATGGCACCCCGGTCATGTCCGCCATCAACGGCATGGGCCAGCCGGTGCTGGACATCCTGCCCAACTTCTCGCTCGACCTGGCGCTGATGATCTTTCTGGTCCCCATCGCCATCGGCTGGTGGGCCAACTGGTATCCGGGGGCCGAACCGGGCGGCGGCAGCTACATCGCCCAGCGCATGCTGGCCTCCAAATCCGAGAAGGATTCCCTGGGCGGAACCCTCTTTTTCAACCTTGCTCATTACGTGCTGCGTCCCTGGCCTTGGATCATCACCGCCCTGTGTTCCATCATTATTTTCCCCGAATTGAAGGACATCCAGCTCGCCTTTCCGGAAGCGGACCCGAAACTCATCGGGCATGACAGTGCTTTTCCGGCCATGCTCAAGTTCCTGCCCACCGGGTTTGTCGGACTGATGGTCGGAGGCCTCATCGCCGCAAGTTCCTCGACGATCCTGACCCATCTCAATTGGGGTTCCTCATACCTGGTGCATGATTTCTACCGGCGCTTCATCTCGTCATCGGCCACTGAGCGGCATTATGTCAATGTGGGCCGGGCCTGCACAGTGGGGCTTTACATCGTGGCAGCCTTGCTCAGCCAAGTGATGAGCTCGGCGCAAGAGGCCTTTGAAATCCTGATTTCCATCGGCGCGGGCACCGGCCTGCTCTACCTGCTTCGCTGGTTCTGGTGGCGGATCAACGCCTGGTGCGAGGTGGTGGCGATGGTGAGTTCCTTTGCAATTTCGGTGACGTTTTTCGTGATGAAAAAAACCGGACACCCGCTCCCCTTCGCCCAAACGGTGATCGGCTCGGTCGTCTTCACCACAATCTGCTGGGTGATTACCGCCTTCGTGTCCGCACCGACGCAACGGGAGAAGCTGGTGGCGTTCTACAGAAAAGTGCATCCCGCCGGTCCGGGGTGGAGCAAAGTGCGCCAAGATGCCGGGGTGACGGAGGCCGAGGCGGCACAACACGGCGATCACATGGGCATGGCCACTGTCGGCTGGATTTCCGGCTGCGCCGTCATCTGGTCTTCGCTCTTTGCCATCGGCAACTTTCTCTACGGCCGGACCCAGTCGGCCCTGATTCTTTCGGGGGTGTTTGTGGTCAGCGGAACCGTCCTCCTTTACGTCGTCAACCACCTCTGGGACCGCAAGCCCAACCAACCCTGAAGCGATGATGCAAGCGAAACACGACATCCGCGCCGTGGTGCGGCAGTTTCATATTGCGGGTGAATTTCTCAGCGCCCAGCCTTACGGGACGGGCCACATCAACGACACCTACTGCGCGCTTTTCAATCAAGGCGGCACCCAGGTTCGCTACCTCTTCCAGCGGATTAACCATCAGGTGTTCAAGCAACCGTTGGCATTGATGGAGAATGTGGAAAGGGTCACGTCGCATCTGGCTGGCAAGGCGGCGGCCGGACCGGATCCCAGCCGGCGTGTTCTGACATTGATTCCAGCCCGGAGCGGGGCGGGATATTTCACCGACTCCGCCGGAGAGGTCTGGCGCTGATATATCTTCATTGAAGGCGCTCGCGGCTACGATGCAGTGGAGACCCCGCAGCAGGCAGAAGCCGCAGCCCGAGCGTTCGGTCAATTCCAGAAACTGCTCTCGGATTTGCCCGCACCGCGCCTGCACGACACCATTCAAGACTTCCACCACACCCCAAAGCGATTCACCGCACTGGAACAGGCCATTGCACTCGACGCAGCGAACCGGGCGTCCCTGGCAAAACCGGAGATAGCCTTCGCCCTGCGCCACAAGGCCATGTGCAGCACCCTGCTTGGTGCCGGCCTGCCGGAACGCGTCACGCACAACGACACCAAATTCAACAACGTCCTGCTGGATGATGCCACCGGCGAGGGGATGTGCGTGATTGATTTGGACACGGTGATGCCCGGACTGGCGCTCTATGATTTCGGGGACATGGTGCGGACGGCTACCAGCCCGACGAAGGAGGACGAGTGCAATCTGGCTCTGGTGCGAATGCAGTTTCCCATGTTCAAGGCTCTGGCCCGGGGTTATCTCTCCAGCGCAGGGGAATTCCTCACCCCGGCCGAGAAATCCTTTCTTCCCTTCGCCGGCAAGCTCATCACCTTCGAAATCGGGATCCGGTTCCTGACGGATTTCCTGACCGGAGACAATTATTTCAAGGTGCACCGCAACGGCCACAATCTGGACCGTTGCCGCACCCAGTTTAAACTGGTGGAATCCATCGAGGAACAGGAAGAGGCGATGAACAAACTTGTGGAAGGATTGTGATGACGGCCCGGCTACCGCGACGCGACGCCCTGAAAGAGATCAGTGCGGCGGCCCTCCTGGCATTGGGCCTATGGCCCGGCAGCCTGCACGCCGGGATTTTCAACCGCCACCGCGACTTTAAATACATCGTCGTCAACGACCTTCACTATCTGGATGACGAATGCGGGCGCTGGCTCGAAGGTGTGGTTCGACAAATGCGCGGCGCCCAAGCCGAGCTTTGCCTGGTGGTGGGGGATCTCTCCGATTCCGCCCGGCGCAGCGATCTGGGTGCCACGAATGAAATCCTCAAGGGCCTGGGCATTCCGTTTTATCCGGTCATCGGCAATCACGACCACCTCACCCAAACCGACCGCAGCTCCTATGAGGACGTGTTTGCATCAAGGCTTAATTATCATTTCGAACATCGGGGATGGCGGTTCATCGGGCTGGATTCCTGTGACGGGCAGAAGGCGAGCAAGACCACGGTGTCGTCAGAAACACTTTCCTGGCTGGACAACCAACTGCCGCGGCTGGAGAAACGCCAGCCCACAGTCCTGTTCACCCACTTCCCCCTGGGAGCGGGGGTGAAGTATCGCCCTAGAAATGCCGATGCCGTATTGGAGAGATTCCGCGAATTCAACCTTCAGGCTGTCTATAATGGACACTTTCACGGCTTCACCGAGAGCCGGGCCGGGAAAACCATTTTGACCACCAACCGCTGCTGCGCCCTGAAGCGTAACAACCACGACGGGACCAAGGAAAAGGGCTATTTCATTTGCAGCGTCACCAACGGAATCCTCCGGCGCGAGTTCGTCCAATACCCCGTCCCCGCTCCAACCTGACCACACCCATGCGAATTCTTATCACCGGCGCCGCCGGATTCATCGGAAGCCACCTCGTGGAGCATTTCCAAGGCTCTGCAGAAATCCGGGTGCTGGACAACCTGCGCTCGGGACACCGGCGCAACCTGGCCCCGTTCAAACACGAGTTCTTCGAGGCTTCTATCCTTGACCGCGACGCCGTGCGCAGGGCTGTGGACGGGGTGGACTATGTTTTCCACCTGGCGGCGATGATCAGTGTGCCGGAATCCATGAGCAAGCCCGTGGAATGCAATGAAATCAACACCACCGGCACGCTGGTGGTGTTGGAGGAGGCGGCGCGGGCCGGGGTGAAAAAGCTGATCCTGAGCAGTTCCGCTGCGATTTATGGCGACAACCCCGTGGTGCCCAAGGTGGAGATCATGCCGCCCGAACCCAAAAGTCCTTACGCCATCACCAAGCTGGACGGGGAGTTTTATTGCAAGATGTTCGCCGACACCGGCCGACTGCAGACGGCCTGCCTGCGCTACTTCAATGTGTTCGGCCCGCGCCAGGACCCTAAAAGTCAGTATGCCGCCGCCGTGCCTATTTTTCTCGAACGAGCGATCAAGCAGCTGCCCATCACGATTTACGGGGACGGCGAACAAACGCGCGACTTCATCTATGTGAAAGACATCGTGGCAGCCAATGTGTTTTTCGCCGCCCATTCCCCCGCCACCGGCGTCTTCAATGTCGCCTACGGCCAGCGCATCACCATCCGCGAACTGGCACGGGAGATCTGCGCCATCACCGGATCGAAGTCGGAGATCCTCTTTGCCCCGGAGCGGGCGGGGGATGTGAGGCATTCACTGGCGGATGTCGGCAAGCTGCGGGCGGCGGGCTTTGAGCCGGCGGGCAGCATATCGGCCGGGCTACGGGCGACGGTGGCGGGCTTAATCGGCCCTTAACCGGGAATTGTCCGCCACAAATTTGTTCCAAAGTCCCCGCTCGACATAAAGTTCCATGAACACTCCGCCCCGCAGCTCATAAAGCCCTGTCATCAGCCATGCCTTGTTGGACTTCTCGTCCAGCGCGGCTCCAAGCCGGGTGGAGACAAGGACAATAGGAGCGTAGGGATCCTGGGGTAATTGCTCCCACCACCCCACCTGTTTGTAGGCGCGCATATACCAAGGCAAAGGCCAGTAACTGTCGGGTGAAACCACCTTCACGACCGTGTCATGCCCGGCATTTGAAAAACGGGTGATCGCCTCCACCTGTTCCACAAGTTCGCGACAGCCTTGAGCTGTCTGGGAATAGACATAAGGGTTTCGCGGGTTGGCACATTGTTCCACCGAAACCATCCGGGCCTGCCATGCCAGATGCCCGGCGCCAAGCACCATGCCAAAAAAGAGAAGAACCCTCAGCCACCGCGTCCGGCACAACCGCATCAGGCTGGCTGCTCCCAAGCCGGCCAAGAGAATCATTCCCAGCCAGAAATTCAACAGGCACCAGGTGGTCTTGTAGGAAATAAAACTGTAAAGAGCAGTCAGGCAGAGGGTGTGGACCGCCAGAAACCGGGCCAGGCCCGGATGAAAACCCCAGACCCGGCGGTTGGAAAACGAAGCCACACAGCCCCCAACGGCCAGAACCAGAATCAGTGCCTCACTGCGCAGGGTGCCGCGCACAGGATGAAACCAGATCAAGCGCTCCAAATAAAAACCCCATGAGTGCAGGTGCGGCGAAGCCCCCGCAGCGCGATGAAACCAAGGCCGGAAGGTTTTAAAGGAGTCGAGCAACCCCCCGGGATTTGTGCCGAAAGAGGTGAAGAAAATTTCGGCCACCACAAAAGCCGCCACCAGGGCCAAAGCGCCATGACGCAGAAATCTTCCACCCCAGACGTGAACACCAACGATGCCCTCAGAGGAGGCCTTTCCACCTGCAAGAGCCGGGCTGCGGTCATCCCAGAATCTGCAAACCAACAAAGCCGGTCCGGCCGCCGCCAAAGAGAGAACAAAAGTCTCTTTCGTAGCCCCCATCAAACCCAGCCCGCACCCGGCCAGCAAAGCCCAACCCGGATGCGGTGACCGCAGGTAGCGCCATGCTGAAACCAAGGTGAGCAGGGTGAAAAAAACCAAGGGCATTTCATGGATGAAATAGCGGCTGTAAAAAACCTGGGCAGGAGAAACGGCTAGAAACAGCCCGGCCCAAATGCAGGCAGCAAAACCCAATCCATCCGTCAGGAACATCAGTAAGAGGACCAGAGCTGTGCCGCAGGCCACAGTGACCCAGCGCAATTCGGAATCCGTCAGGTCCGCCTGGGTTTTGGCCGGGCTCAGCCAGAGAAAGGGAAGAGAAAGGTAATGAAGAGTGGGGCCGTGATATTCGTCGGGGTCGTAGCGGTAGATGCCCGACTCCCAGAGCGTGGCGAGCTTGCTCGCATTGACCGCCTCGTCATTGTGAAGCGGGCGCACCCCGAGTTGGGGGGCGCGCAGGACCAGAGCCACCGCCAGCAGCAGCAGCCAGACCCATGCGCGCCCACAACTCATTGGCCGGGGATTGCGTAAACTTCCAGTTCCTGCCAGCAATTCAAGGCGCTGAGATTACTTCCCTTGGTATAGCCGCGGACATAGCGGGCTTTGACACCCTTGGCATCCACCGACCGGCCCCAGTGGCGCTCGAAGTACTCACGGTCCGTGCCGGCACCCAGCCCGGCGGCGTTCTGCATGTCGTTATTGTAGAGCGTGGTCACTCCAACCTTGAATTCCGGATCATCCGAGACCTGGACGATCACCCCATGCATAACTTGGATGTAACGATGATCATGCCACATGGCAATAGCCTGGATCGGGAGGGATGCGCCCAGATCGACCTGCACCCACTGGGCACCCTTCTTCATCTCAATGGTGTCGTAGTCGTAGGCTTCCTTCTTGCCGTCAGTCAACTGGTTGAGTTCGCCGGTAAACGGCTTGACACTGCTCGTCACGGGCTTGCCGAGGGCGACATTCTTGACCCCCTTGAGCACCCGCAAGGCGGCAGGCGCCTTGTCCGTGTTGGGTTCGATGGTCGCCCCGCCGGGCAATTCCGTCGGCGTCCCCTTTAAGGTGGGCGAAGGCAGCTTGAGCGGCAGGGCCTCTGTGGCCCCCGACGATTGCGCCATTGCCCGATCCGCCGAAAGCGCCGCTCCAAGCAGCAGCCCCAGCACCAACCCATGAAGGGATCTCAGGTTTGACATCATAGCAGCAAGTCTACGGATTTCAGGACAGCGGAAGCGTGCCGTAAGTGATGGCTTGGATTTCCTTGCCTTCACCGTTGGTGATCTTGCGGCTCTTCTCGTCGAAGAGGCAGGTCATGTTGAGGCGCTGGGACATTTCGGCCAACGAAATGACCGTCTGCACACGGATGGCCAGATCGATATTCGCGTTGGGCGCCTTGCCGGTGCGGATGCACTCAAACCAGTTCTTCTCGTGAACCCGGATGTCTTCGGGCTGCAGTCCGGTGAGGGTCAACGGATCAATGTCTTCGGACCACTCCTTCTCGGG
This sequence comes from uncultured Verrucomicrobiota bacterium, assembly GCA_903873415.1. Lineage (GTDB taxonomy): Bacteria > Verrucomicrobiota > Verrucomicrobiia > Limisphaerales > CAIQOK01 > CAIQOK01. Next base: position 31,443 of record CAIQOK010000067.1, read on the forward strand.
CACCAGCTCCACGCGCTCGCCGCTGCTGCCAATGTTCAACGTGGCCTTGTGGCCGTAGACGGTGAACCCTGGGCTCTTCGCGTTCACGCTGCTGCAGGTGATGGTAATCATGTAGCCGCTGGGGAATTCCGCCAGCAACTGGATATGCTCCATCACGTCGCGTTCCGTTTGGCCTTTGACCTGAAGATCGGCATGCACGTTCTTGGTGCCGATGCTCGTGACGCGCACGGGGAACTCCGGGTTGCCCGAGGCCAGCATGAGGGGGTGCAAGCGGTGCGGAACCAAGTCGCCCAGCAATCCGGCGCAGTAGGGGAAATACTTCCGCCAGCGGTGGAAATGCTCCGGGGTGAAGGGAACCTTCTTGTTCACCGGCCCGAGCCAGCGGTTCCAATCAATGTTCTCCGGCTTGGATTCGTCTTCGATAGGGTAGTTCCATTCGCCCCCGATGCTGTTGCGGCAGTAGAAGCCCTGCGCCCAGACAAGCTGGCCGATCTTACCCTCGCGCACCATCTGGCCGCACTTGTGCCAGCCGTCGGCCGAGGTGCCCTGCGAGCCGACCTGAAAAATCTTCCCGGTGCGCTTGACCGTGTCATAGACCTTGTACGCTTCGCCCAAATACCGGGACATGGGCTTTTCGCAGTAGACATGCTTGCCGGCCTCCAAGGCGGCTATGGTGATGGGCGCGTGCATCGGATCATGCGTGGCCACGACCACGGCATCGATGTCTTTGCGCTCAAGGAGCTTCTCGTATTCAAGATAGATGTCTGAATTCTTGAGCTCGGCTTTGTCCTTGGCCCAGTCGCGCCGCTTGTTGAAGAGGTCACTGGCGGCGCGCACCTGCACGTTGTTGGCCGCCGAGTTCATGTGGATGCCCTGCAAATGGTCTTTGCCGATGCCAAAGCCCACGCCGATACAACCGATGCCGATGCGGTCATTGGCGCCGATCACATTGCCGGCGGAAGGGGCCTGATTCTGGCCGTAGACCGGGGTTTTGAAAATGTTGCCCACGGCGACCGCTGCGGCCAGAGTGGAACTCTTTTTGATGAACTCCCGGCGCGTGCCGGGGCTGATCGGGGATGTTGGGTTGTCTTGGTTCATAATGTGAATTTTAGTTTGAGGTTGCGCGCTCCTAAAGCCGGCGGTCAATTCAATCCGGCGCCGTTGCTGTAACGGGTCACGGTTCCACCGGAGTTGGCACGATGATTTGGCATCATTTGATTGAACGCTTTCTGGCGTTAAAAAAACACGGGGGCCGCGAGAAAGCCAGAACATTTTCAAGACCGCCCGACTCAAATGTGTCAAAACCGCGCATCCCCCCCCGAGCCTCCGCGCACAGCTCCGATCCCCTATCCACCCCCGTATTACACGCATTTGAGTCGGAGCATCCGAAAAATGTAAGATTGACCCTGCCGCCGCCTCCCTGCATAAATCAAGCTCATCGACATGCGCAAGACCGCCAACGACTTTCGTTTGGACACCCGACCGGCCGGACCCGCTCCGGCCGTCCCTGTCGCGGGCCCATCCCTGACGTTCATGCGCCAGGCTGCCAGCGGTTCTGACAGCCATAGAACCCGGATCTCCACATTGAAGGCGGCCGCACCCTTCGCCGCGTTCCACTAAACATCCCAACAAACCAAATTCATAAACAACCACAATGAGCACCAAGATTGGCATTATCGGCGCGGGCGGCATGCTCCGCTACCACGCGGCCGGATTCAGATCCGCCGGCGCGAACATCGTCGCCCTGTGCGACGTCAACCAAGAGTCGGCCCGCAAGGCTGCCGATCGCGAAGGCATCCCCGCCATCTTTGGCGATGTGTCCAAAATGCTCAAGGAATGCCCCGACATGGAGGCGGTGTCGATCATCGTCCCCAATAAATATCATGCGCCCTTAGCCTTGCAGGCGCTCAAGGCCGGACGGCATGTGTTCTGCGAAAAGCCCCCGGCCACCAACGCCCGCGACATCCGGACCATGCTCGCCGCCGCCACCAAGGCGAAAAAGACGCTGATGTTCAACTTCAACAACCGCGCCCGCCCCGAGGCCCAAGCCATGATGGACTACATCCGCGCAGGCCAGGTCGGCCGCATCAATTCCGCGCAGGCCAAATGGATCCGCCGCACCGGCATCCCCGGCTTCGGCGGCTGGTTCACCACCAAGGAGCTTTCCGGCGGCGGCCCGCTCATCGACTTGCTGCACATGCTCGACTTGGCCCTCTATTTCATGGGCTATCCCGAGCCCGATTACGTGGCCGCCCAGACCTTCAACGACTTCATCACCGACAAATCGTTCAAGGGACCCTGGGGCATTCCCGATGTCGCCAAAGGCGAGACGGACGTGGAAAACGCCTGCCACGGATTCATCCGCTTTAAAACCGGCCAGATCATCTCGCTGCAAATCTCCTGGGCGGAAATGGTCAAGCGGGAGGAAGTCTCGGTGGCCTTCCAAGGCACCAAGGCCGGCGGTCTGGTGCAGCGACTCTTCGCCAGCGATGGACTGGACGACACCTCTCTGGACACCTGCGAACTTTATGTCCAGGAAAACGGCCGCTCTGTCAACCGCAGCATCACCGTGCCTGCCGATGCCGACATGGGCCGACTGGCCTCGGCGGCCAACTTCGTGCACACCTTGGAGAAACGCGCCGAACCGCTCAACACACCGGATCAGGCACTCACTCTGATGCGCATCATCGACGCGGCCTACGCCTCATCCAGCACCGGCAAGCCGGTGAAGTGTTAACCCTCAAAATCTAAATGGAGATTTCGAAACTGAACATCACCCACCTCAATTGCTATGAATCTAAAACGTAAACTTCGCATGGGCATGATCGGCGGCGGACGCGGGGCCTTCATCGGCACCGTCCACCGCATGGCCGCTTCCTTGGACGGCAAGATAGAACTCGTGGCCGGCTGCTTTTCAGCAGACCCTGAAAAATCCAAAGCCTCGGGCGAGGATTTTTTCCTGAATTCCTCCCGGGTCTACGGCACCTACCAGGAAATGGCAGCCAAGGAGGCCGCCCTCCCCGCCGACCAGCGCGTCGATTTCGTCAGCATCGTCACCCGCAACAACACCCATTTCGCCATCGCCAAGGCCTTTCTCGAAGCCGGCTTCAATGTCATCTGCGACAAACCCCTGACATTCAATCTGGCCGAAGCCAAGAAGCTCCGCTCCATCGTTCAAAAGAGCGGCAAGGTCTTCGCCCTCACCCACAACTACACCGGCTATCCAATGGTCAAGGAAGCCCGGGAAATGGTGCGCTCAGGCAAGTTGGGACGCCTGATGAAAGTCGTCGTCGAATACCCCCAGGGCTATGCCATCACCGCACTGGATGAGAAAGGCGTCAGCAAGATAGCCAACTGGCGGATGGATCCGAGCGTGGCCGGTGCCTCCAACTGCATGGCCGACATCGGCACCCATGCCGAAAACCTGGCCCGCTATATCACCGGCCTGGAGATTGAATCAATCGTGGCTGAGCTTTCCACCTTCATTCCCGGCCGGCCGCTGGACGACGACGGCAACTGCCTGATCCGTTACAAGGGCGGGGCCAAGGGGATTTTGTACGCGTCCCAGGTTTCCAACGGCGACGAGAACAACCTGAACATCCGCGTCTACGGCACCAAGGCCTCGCTGGAATGGCATCAGGAGGACCCCAACGAATTGATCGTGAAAGTGGTGAATCAGCCCCGCTCGGTCTACCGCCGCGGCAATAGCTATTTGAGCGCCGCAGCCCAGTCCAACACCCGCACCCCGTTTGGCCACCCGGAGGCGTTCATCGAAGCCTTCGCCAATGTCTATCTCGCCGCAGCCACAGCCATCGCCGACGAGGTTTCCGGACGGAAACTCAAAGGCCCCTACGACTTCCCCACCATCGAAGATGGGGTGCATGGAATGGCTTTCATAGAGACGGTGGTCAAGTCGGCCAAGTCGAATTCCAAGTGGACAAAGTTCGCCAATGTCTGAAATGATAAACAAAATGAGAAAAACACTGATCCCTTTCCTCGCTGGTGTGGTCCTAGCCTGTCAGGTTGTAAGCCCGGTTCGGGCCGCCGCCGCCGCCAAAAAAATACTGGTCGTCACCACCACCACGGGCTTCCGCCACAGCGGCTCCATCGCTTCCTCCCAGAAAGTCCTGCCCCAGCTTGCCGAGCAGAGCAACGGGGCGTTCACCTTCGAGTTTGTCAACCAGCCCAAGGGCAAGCCCGGCGGCCCGCACAAGCCCAAAGACCTCCCTCCGGGTGCCACTACCGAACAGCAGGCATCCCACAAAGCTGCCTTGGAGCAGTTCTCCAAGGAACAGTCAACCTATGAAGCCGACGAGGCCAAGTGGAATGAAACCCTCAAGCAGGCACTCATGAAACTCAGCCCTGATTCCCTCAAGAACTACGACGCGGTCATGTTCGCCAATACCACCGGCGACCTGCCCATCCCCGACAAGGAAGGCTTCCTGAATTGGATCAAGGCGGGCGGAGCGTTCATCGCCGTCCATTCCGCTTCCGACACCTTCCACGGCTGGCCGGGCTACATCGACATGCTCGGCGGAGAGTTTCTGACTCACGGCGCGCAAGTGGGCGTGGAATGTTTAAACGTAAACCCTGGACATCCTGCAAACCAAAAACTGGGCCGCAGCTGGGTTATTTCCCAGGAGGAAATCTACCGGTTCAAGAATTATAATGGCACCAAGGTCAACGACCTGCTCTTTCTGGACAAACATCCCAACGACAAGACCCCCGGACATTATCCTGTTTCCTGGTCAAAAAATTACGGCAAGGGACATGTGTTCTACACATCCCTTGGGCACCGTGAGGACATCTGGGACGCAGATCCGGCAATGAAGGACCGCAAAAACCCGGTGGAAGTCAGCCTGGCTTATCAGGCCCACTTGGTGGGCGGAATCAAATGGGCGCTGGGATTGGCGGACTCCAAGTAGGCCGCAGCTCAATCAGGCAGCTTTTTGTTCGGCCCGGAAGGAAAAACCTCTCCGGGCCTTTTGCTGGCCACCAAAAAACACCCCAGCCGGACGCCTTTCCGGATTCAACTTATTCGAATCCCTTTGATATCCCCTTGGCCCGTCTCCAATGAAATAGTTCAGTTTTTTCACGCGAAGCTTTCATCTACACCGGGCAGGCGGATCGGGAATGGGAATCAAACATCCTGCTGGATCGGGCTGGAAGCTCGCGGATTTTCGCACCCAACACCTCCTGATAAACCGGTTTCTCGAAGAGGGCATCAATTTCCAACGTATCCGACCGGCGGATGCCTTCAAACTGGCCGATTTTGATCCGCCCGATGACACCCACGCGACATCAACCGCATCGAATGCTACCGGAGGAAGAACGGGGGCATGCGCGCTTCCGCCACCTCACCAGCGCACCCAATTGGCGCAGCTATTATCTGCCGTTCATCCTCGCCTGGCGCCGCAACGTGGGCGATATCACTGAAGCCGTGACTATCCCATCCATCGCCTCCTCGAAAGCCTGATGCTGTCATCCGAGATGCTTCGACTCGTTGCGCAATGGGTCACTCGCGACCCCAAATGCGTCCATTACAAGGAGCAGATTGCAAGTCACCAAGCTGGACCATCTGGCCGGAGGTTAAGCAGGCGTGGCGAGCTTGGGAAAAAAAGCATGAGCAGCGGCGCAAGTGCTCTCGCTTAACTCGCCAATCGAGCAGCCCTTGACCTGCCGCACCACCTCTGCGAGCTCCTTTACAAAAGCGGGCTCGCACCGCCGCCCTCGATGCGGCACCGGCGCGAGAAATGGACTGTCGGTTTCCAGCATGAAACAACCCAGAGGGGCTGCGGCAATCGAGTCCCTCACATTTTGGCCGTTCTTGAACGTGGCGATGCCGGTAAAACTCACCAACCCGCCCAAAGCCAGCACCCGGGCCAGGGCATCGCGGTCGCCGGCAAAACAGTGAAAGACGCCGCGTGTTTTGCCGGAAAAACCGATCATCTGCGACAATGTGTCCTCAAAACAATCGCCCCGCTGATGAATCACACAGTTCAATGCGGTTTCGGCGGCGACTTCAAGATGCTGGCGGAAGAGTATTCCCTGCCTGGCCTTATACCGCTGATCCTCAGTTTCCCCGCCCATTTGCCGGGTGCTGGGGAGTCGGTGGTAATCCAACCCCGTCTCCCCCAAAGCCACCACCTTGGGATGCCGCGCCAATTCGCGCAATTGCGGACGAATATCGTCCGGAGCCTCGAGAGCGGCGGAGGGATGCCATCCGACAGCAGCGAACAAACCGGGATATTGCTCCGCCAACCCAATGGCGCGACGGCTGCTTTCAAGGTCCGTGCCGATGGATATGATTTTGGTTATGCCTGCTTCGAGAGCGCGGGCGAGAGTCGCCGGCAGGTCGCCGGCAAAATCCGGAGAATCCAAGTGCGCGTGAGTGTCGTAAAAAGGTGTCATGTAAAAAAACGCAGTCCGGCACAGCGCCAGGAACAAATGGGATGAACACAAGAATCATGAAGCCTTGGCTTTTCAATTTCCACTTTCAACATTTTAAGCTTTGAACAAGCCGCTCGACGCCCATCGCCGGAGTGGCCGCTGACCGGTCAGATCCCGGGCATCCCGGGATCAAGCGCCTGTTCAAGGGCCGGTTGAGAGCATGAATCGGTTTTGATTTGCGCCGAGTTTTCACTATCGCTTTTGAAAAGCAATCTGTTTCGGCTCGGGCGTTTTTAGGGGGAGTTTTTTGGTGTTTTGGAGCGCCAGTCCAAACTGGTTAGGGGCGATGTGAACTTCAACCTGCGGCGGAAAGTCCTGCATGTGTAGTCGCATCCAGGCCTAAGTCAAACTCAAGGCTGAGGGGCAGCCGGTCCGGGGAGGAGCATTCGTAACGCGGCCGACAACCGGTCCCGCGCCCAGTCGAGACGCTCCCGGGCATCGGGATCGGACACTGCGGGGCGCAATGCCTCTAAAAAACGGATTTGGGCCGAGATACGTTGGGGTGGAACGCCGAGCAGACCGTCCCGCGTTCTTAAAGCCTGACCTCCCGCTGAACCCGCATACAATCCCGTCTGCAGTCCCGTCCCGGCACCGGGCTGCGGGGTGAGTCCTGCCAGCTCGGCCGGCTCCAATCGATCTCCCGACAGGGCTTGAGCCAGGCGCGCCCAGGAAAGAGGGCTGATGACCTGGGCGTCCAGAGCGTCCCGGAAGGCCGCTTGGGCACGATCGTTTTCCAAGGTCAATTCGGCCAACTGCCCGACTGCGGCACGGCTCAACTCACCCTCACTGACGGTGTCGTGCTTGAGGGCCGCCGCGCGCAACCAGTCCACCCCGCTGCCACCGGTCAAGCCGGACAGAGTCCAAGCCGAATAATCCGGCCATGCCTGGCCGGCGGCGAGCAGCTCGGCTCCAATACTGGAATCCCCAAAGGCCCGCACTAAAACAAAGAGCGGTGCCACTTCCTGCGGCTGGGAATGACTGCCCAAGGCCCCGGCCAAAGCCTGCCGGGTGGCGTGGAGAATTTCGGGGCGATACTCTCCAGGCGACAGGGTGTCGAGCCAGCGCGCTGTCAGCGCCACCTCCATCGGATCGGACACCTGATACAGCTGGGCCTTAAGGGTGTCGCGGGCTACGGCATCACCGGAGGCTGCACACCGTCCCAAAACATCCAAGAGAACCAATCTCAGGGTTGGATACCCGGCCGCTGCGGCGAGGGTGGGCGGGAGTGGCACTGTTTCAATGCCGGCCATGAACCGGGCAATACCGGCTAATCCCCCTACTCCGCTTTCCTGCAAACGCATCAGCGCATTCATCCACTCGACGGCACTGACCTCTCCGTCAGCCTTGCTGGCGAGCGCGAAAATTTCATCCAGAACAGATCCGGCTGCCGCTCGCGCCTGAAAGACCCGAGTCGGTTCAGAATCAACCGGCACCCGTGCCGCTGCGCTAGGGTCAACGGGCGGCTCCACAGGCGGCTTCAAGCGGTGGCGGGTCATGATCGCCAAAAAGAGGATCAAAGCAGAAGCCACACCGGGCACCATCCATCTGTTCAGCGCACCGCGTTGCGAACGGGTTGGAGCCGGACTATTCATCGCCAAGTCCGTTGTTGAAAGTCCGAACGTTCTTGGAGAATCGCGGCGTCACCGAATCCATGGAGCCGCTGGCAACTCTTACCAGCGCGAGTAATTGATGGGTCAAGGGAATGCGCGAATCACTCCCTGCGAAAGACGGCGCGCGCCAACTCGAATTTCGTGTCGCAATCATTGTTCCATAAACTTTTCAGCCTGCTCTTTGGGCGGGCAGGCACGATGCGCTTGAGAGCAATCAGGATCCGACCTGGGAGAGAATTTCTGAGAATTCAGCCGCAGGACAGGAAAAAATGAAAACCCGGTCAGGCGTCACCAGAGCTCTGGATCCACCGGATCCACCGGATCCACCGGATCCCCCGCCCTGCTCCCGGGGAAACCAGTGGCGGTCACTTCAAAGCATGCGCTTGCAAATCAGCCAGATCCACAAATTCCAAGGCTGAGATCTGGCAGGCGGCCAGAATCACTGACGGAGCGCATCCGTCCGCCAACGACTCCCGCCAGCGCTCCACACACAGGCACCAACGGTCGCCCGCCTTCAAGCCGGGAAAACCATGCTCAGGCCGCGGCGTGATCAAGTCGTTGCCACGCAGGCGGGAATACTCGAGAAACGAGTCGGTCACCTCGGCACAGACGGTGTGCAGACCATGATCGTCAGAACCAGTCCGGCAGAAGCCGTCTCGATAAAACCCGGTCATTGGGCTGGTGCAGCAGGGCTCAAGCCGACCGCCTAAAACATTTGTTCTCATAGAATAAATCCAAACAAAAATGCATTTTCAAGGAGTCTTAACGGCCATGGGCCCGGTTGAGGCTGGCAGCCCGAGGCGCGGACTCGAATCCTAAATTTTAATAGTGGCTCGGGATCAATCCACAGTAAACTGCACAAATCCCAGACGTCCGGCTGACACGGTGATCTTCTGCCTGACCCCGAGGACATCGATGTAATAGTCGGCAGCCGCAGCCGGATGGGTGTAACTCAGTTTGAAGGCTCCGTTGGCATCCGTTGTGGCAGTGCCTATCAAGTTGGTTGAGGCATTGTAGAGACTGACCCCAAGTCCGGGCCGAGGTGCGCTCTCGAAGAGGGTGGAATAGTTCACCTGCCCAATGAAGCCGGGGTTGGCGTAGACAACATTGGTGCTCTGTACCGGTGAGAGATAGCGCGACTGCATGGCCTTTTCCCCATTCCAATAAATGCCGTTTGTATAGGATTTATAACTTGGGATGGACAAGCCGGCGGAGAGGGTGCTGGTGGTTCCGGTGGCGGCCTTGGTTGTGGCATTCATGGCCCAACCATTTGTTCCCTTCCATGCATAATCCAGATGCACCACGATGGCCAGCACGCCGTTGGTCGGCACAACACCTGCCAAGGTGAAGGTCGTCAGGTTGCTGGCCGTTGTCGGGGCACCCACAGAGAACCCGGTCGTGATGTCTCCACCCAAAGTGACGACGCTGTTTGTCGCCGTGGCGGTGACACGCGTAAAGAGCGCATCGTAGCCGCCGTAGACGCTTACCGGCTTGATCCCGGAGAGCATGAGGGGCAGCGGGATGCTTAATGTGGCAGTGACAGAGGTGCCCGGGGTGTCGGAATAACCCGCCAGATAATAGAGCTGGCCTGGATTCGCTGCGGCCAATTGATAAGTATTTGTCACCTGCGCGTCCTGCTCAAACAAAAGTGCGAACTCCGTACCCGTGCGGTTCGTGTCGGCGTCAAAGGAGTTCAAGGCGCCCGTGGCGACGACATTTTGAAACCAGAGTGCAGAGCGCAGTATGTTGAGCGACCCGGCCTTGTTGGTGATCGAGTAATTCGCGGCGACCCCGTTGGTTGGTGTGATGGGGTAGGCGCCGGGGGCGCTATTGGTGGCGGCCGTGGTGTTGAAGGCAACCGGCGAAGTAAGCACGGCGGCAGTGTCGGAGTTGACAAACCCGGCATAACTCGCCGAAAAAACAGGGTTCACCGCTCCGGCCACCTTCTGCTTGTTGTCGGCAGTGATGATGAGCGGGGCCTTGGTAATCACCAGCGAGCCGTTCGTGGTGGCGATGGTATAGTTTGTGTTCACACCGGGGACGACCGTGATCACATTGGTGCCTACTCCTGAGGTGGGAGTGGCTGTGGTGGCAAAGGTATAGTTGAGGGTGTCGCCGTTGACCAAGCCAATGGCGGTGGCAGTGAAGATCGGATTGGTGGCACCGTAGGCGCGGGTGAATTTCCCGCCGGTCAGCCCGGCGGCCTTGGGAGACACTGTCAGCAAGCCGTTGGTGATGGATATGGAATAATTGGTGTTCGCCCCCGGGACGACTGTTATATCATAAATACCCACTGGCGAGTTGGTTGCGGCGGTCGTGGTGAGCGTGTAGATGATCGCACTCCCGCCGGTAATCTGGCCCTTAACGGTGGCGCGAAGAACCGGATTGGTGGCCCCATAGGCGCGCGTGAGATTTGTGCCGACGATGGATGCCGAGGCCGGGTTTACCACAAGAATATTAGTCGCGCCGCCGAAATAATTTGTGTTAGTGACTTTGCCGACGACCGTGTAGCTGCCGGCATTGGTCGGGGCAGCGGTCAGACCATTGTAGCTCAACGCGACAGCCACGTTGGTTGGAGATGTTATCACCGTCACCGCCCGTGCGGTGGCACTATAGGTCTGCACCAGATTGCTCAGGGTGACGGCCACCGGAAGACTGGACACAATGGAGAGGGTTCCATTGGTCGCCGAGACCAGGTAATTGGTATTGCTGCCGAGAGTGACGGTGATGGGGTAAACACCAGCTGCTGAATTTGTAAGGGCTGTGGTTGAAAGTGTGTAGCTGACCACGCTGCCGCCGGGAACCTGCCCCGTCACCACGGCGGTCAAGACGGGATTGGTTGTTCCGAAGAGCCGGCTCTGGTTGTTTGCCACCACGAAGGCCGGAGCACGGGCAATCACCAGAGTGTTGGTGACAACGGCCACGTAGTTTGTGTCGTTTACAGTTGCAACCACGCTATAACTCCCAGCGTTGGTGGGAGCGCTGCCAGAACCAGAATAGGTCAAAACACAGGCGAGATTGACAGGGACGGTGACCGCCAAAGCCGGCTTGGCGGCGCCGTCATAGGTCTGCGCAAGGTTTGTAATGGATATTGTTGCTGCGGCTTTGGAGACCGTCAGTAGGCCGTTGCTAATTGCGGGCGAATAATTAGGGTTCGACCCAAGAGTGACGGTAATGGGATAAACACCAACAACAGAGTTGCTATCTGCCGCTGTTGCAAGCGCGTAATTCAAGGTGTCGCCGCCCGGAACCAAGCCGACAACCGTGGCAGTAAATGTTGGATTTGCGGCACCATAGGCGCGGGAAGTATTCACCGCCGCAACGGAGGCAGCCTTGGGGGTGACCGTCAGAGTCCCAACGCTGCCCGTCAGGCTGTAGCTTGAATTTGTCAAGACGGGAACCACGTAGATGGGGTAGATCCCCGCACCGGAGAGAGGTGTCGCAGTCGTCGCCAGTGTGTAGGTCAAATTAGTCACTGGCATCACCCCGGAGGAAGTGAAAACCGGTAAAGGATCCCCGTAGGCTTTATTCGTATTATTCACCGTGACGGCAACGATCTGAGGATCGACCGTAAGAGAGCCATTTGTGGCAGAAATGCTGTAATTAGGATTGTTGCCCAGGGTGATGCTGATCGGGTAAACACCCACGCTGGAATTCGACGCCGCGCTCGATGCCAATGTGTAGGTGATGACAGTTCCACTGGGCACCTGACCGTTTACCACGGCGGAAAACTGGGGGTTGGAAGTGGAATAAGCCCTGTTTGTATTCACTGCCACCACCGAAGCGGAATGCGGAATAACGGTCATCACGGCCTGAACCGGGGTCACTGCATAGTTTGAATTAACGCCAGGCAAAACAGTGATCGGATAAGCACCCACGCTCGAGAGATTCGTGGCAGTAGTGGATAGGGTGAAAACAACAGGATCACCACCCGGCGGCACTCCGCTGACAACGGAGGTAAGGGAAGGGTTGGGATCCCCATAAGTCTTGCTGCCCGCCTGCGCTGTCACGGTCACAGGCTGTGGTTCTACCGTGAGGAGAGCGCCCTGACTGGTGAAACTATAGTTGGGGTTGCTGCCGGGTATGACATTCAATGGGTATGAACCAACGGGGGAAAAAGCAGTCGCGGTTGTTGTCAGCGTATAACTCAGCGGAGCTCCGTTTACGGGCTGGCCACTTACAACGGCATTGAAGACTGGGTTTAACATCCCGTAGGGGCGGTTTACAGCCACAGCGCTCACCGATGCGGCACGGGGAGTCACGCTTAGAGTTCCGGGAGCCGTCGTGATCGCATAATTCGCATTGGTTCCGCAGGAAACGACAACCGGGTAGATTCCAACGTCAGACAGACTGTTGGCGGCGACATTGAGCATATAGCTGATGTCATCTCCATGCGCAGGACGCCCACTGACCTGTGCTGTGAGAGACGGGTTGTCATCGCCGTAGGCACGCGTGAGATTATCGGCCTGGATCGTTATGGGAGCCGGAATGACGACGAGCGTGTTCGTGGTGAAGGCCTGGTAGTTTGTATCAGACACGCCCGCCACGACGTCATAGGAGCCGGCGGCAACAGGAGGGTTTGTCGAGCCATTGTAGGTTAGCTGAACGGCAAGGTTTGTGGGATCGGTCAGAGCAGCCGCAAGGCGAGGGGTGCCGTCATACGTCTGAAGCAGATTTGTCAAAGCCACCACTGCGGCGGCGGGTTGAATAACGAACGTCGCATTCGTGGCTCCTTGATAATTGGCGTCATGAATGTTTGCCGCCACCGCGTAAACACCGGCACAGACTGGAGCGCCCAAAGACCCGTTGTAGGTCAGCTCTGCAATGAGTCCTTCGGGAACCGTGGACACTGCCGGGCTTTGAGGCAGTCCACTGTAGATCGCGCTGAGCCCACTCAAAGCCACGGAAGCGAAAGCCTTTCCGATCACCAATGTGGCCGAAGCGCTGCCCTGATAATTTGAATCGCTTATAGTGGCGGTCACGGCGTAATCACCCCGGTTCGTGGGAGGAGATGCGCTGCCATTGTAGTTCACATCCACAGCCAGGCCGGAGGGAACAGTCGCAGCAGTAACACTGATGCCGCTGGCGTTGTAGGTTTGGTTCAGCCCACCAAGACTGACAGTCGCCGGTGCTTTGGCAACCCGCAGGGTGGCGGTCATGCTGCCCGTGTAATTGGGATCCACCACAGTGCCGGCAACTATGTAGTTACCCGCCGCCAATGGAGCGGCTGTCCCTCCATTATAAGTCAGGTCCACCGTTAGCCCCGCAGGAATAGTGGCTGCGACCACCGGCAATGGGATGCCATTAAAAACCTGCTCCAGATTTCCAAATGTTAACGAAGCAGATGCTTTATTGACGGAAATGTCCGCCGCAAAGGCAATGGGTGAGTAGTTGACTATATCCGCAGGGGTAAAGACCACCGGGACATTAGTCGTTCCTACATGAGGCTGCTGGCCGGGATTAACGAAGGAAAAAGTCCCTTGTAAAGGCTCTCCGCTTGAATTAGTCACCACACCATCGCTAAAAGCAGCCAGCCCAAGAGACTGTCCATAGATCAGCGCCGAGACGCCCGGGAGTGCGGCCAGAAGAGGCACTTGCCGTGAGATTTCGTATCCGACCAGAGGCACTGGCTGAACAAGGGCATAATTTCCTGACCGGTCGCCTGTCAGGGAAAGGTTAGATACCGTCACGATCAAGTTGGTGCCGGCATTGGCCCTCTCGAACTGTGCGGAATAGCCGTTGGTGGCAAGCCTGACAAAGGGCGTGTCACTTCCTAGAACGCCCGAGAGCACAACTCCATTGCTCTGGATCGTCGCCCGGGTGGAGGCATCATAAACCTTGGATTGGGCGGTCAGTCCGGCGATCACGGCGACAGGTGCGGGATGAATTAATCCATTCTGGATCAAGGGTTGGGCGGCAAGCAGGTAATTGGTGGCAACATCACTTTCTCCAAGCCTATAAGCGACCGGAGTAACCGGCCAACTGCCCGCATCAGCACTGCTGAAAACGCCACTCCCCGGCACAAAGCTCACCCCGTCCCCGGGAATAGCGCCGGAAATCACTCCTCCGCTAAGCGCTGCGGAATCGGTACCGTCGTAGACCTTGTCGGCCGCAAACACATTGGTTATTGTCACCAAACGAGGTGTGATCGTCGCGTTGGCGACGACCGGTTGGGAGACCAGATAGTAGTTGGTGGAGCGACCGCCGGGTCCGAGCCCGTAACCGCTGGCGACGACAGCACGGTTACCCACGTTTGGCCCATCGAATATCCCTGTGCCGGGAGTGAACGTCAAAGCATCGCCCTGAAGGACGCCGGAGAGAACTCCACCGTTTAAGGCGGCAACCGGCGTTCCATCATAGGCCTTGTTGGCGGCTGCCACGTCCGTTATTGCAACCGGTGCCCGGGAAACCGTAAGGCTGGCCGACTGGTAATGAACGCTGTAGTTATCTAGGCCAGCCCCCTGCGCATCACTCACAAGTATTTCGTATTTCCCGACAGGAGCGATGGCATCCGAACCCCGGCTCTGAATACTTACACTGGACAACAAGTCGCCGTTGGTTAGACCGGACGCCACATACTCGGTTCCGCTAAAGTGAATCGCGCGCCCATAAACCTTGTTGGTTGACAGCGCGGTAATGAATAACGGTCTCCGTCCGACCTGGACTTCGACGCCCAATTTGACTGAGGCATAGTGCAGCCGGTCTGTCGGAGTGAACACCACTTCCACGTTGGTCACGCCGGCTGCCGGCTTGAGGTTCGGCTCAGTGAACTCGAAGATGCCTGGGATGACCAGAGCGCTGGCGGCGTTTGTAAAGCCCCCTCCGGTCAGAGTCGAGTCGGCGAGCTTTTGCCCGTAGCTGATCGGTCCGGCTAGCGGCAGCGCCGCCAGACCCGGCAGAGCCGCATTCACCACAACCCTCACAACCGTGGCTGTAGGACCATAATTCGTGGTGTCGGCAGGAATGAACGCCACCGGGGCATTTGTTTCACCTGCGTCAGGAATTTCGCGCGGTGTGACGAAGACGAAATCACCAGGAACGGCAAGGCCTGAAGTATTTGTGACCTCTCCACCGGCAAGAATGGAATCCAGAAAAGCCTGTCCATAGGTTAATGCTGACGCGGTTGGTATGCGTACGATAGTCGGTGTCTGACGTGCTATGGGAACGACAACACTCATTTCAACCGACTCGTAATGAATGGAATCGGTGGGGCTGAATATCACCGATGCAGTTGCCTCAGGTGCTTGAGGGAACGACGCCGGAAAGGCGAAGGCGAATGTTCCATCCACCTTCACGCCATTGGCCGAATTGGTCATCCATCCACCGCTAAGCATTGAATCAGAGAGAGATTTTCCGTAGGTGATGGGGGTTGGCGCAGGCAACTCAGCCATGACCGGATTGGCACGGCCGACGGTCACTTCTATTTTGAATGTCAGGTTCGAGTAATTCAAAGTGTCTTCAGGGGCGAACAACACATCCACGCCGGTCAGCCCAACGTCAGGAATGGTGTCCGGAGAGACAAAGCTCAAACGACCGGTCACCACCGCTCCCTGCCGATTGGTGGCCATCCCTCCGGTCAGTGCGGCATTCGCTAAAGACTGGCCATATGCCAGGGCAGTTGCCGAAGGCAAGACCGCCAAGGCCGCGGTTTGGGGCGAAATCGTGGCCCCGACGATAGTCACGGGCTGAATCAGAACGTAGTTGGAAGACAGGTCCCCGCATAAAGACAGGTTCGTCACGGTGACGGAATGATTGGTCGATGCGTCGACGCCGTCGAAGTGGGCCAGATAAGCGTTGGT
Source organism: uncultured Verrucomicrobiota bacterium (assembly GCA_903873415.1). Classification (GTDB taxonomy): domain Bacteria; phylum Verrucomicrobiota; class Verrucomicrobiia; order Limisphaerales; family CAIQOK01; genus CAIQOK01. The sequence goes on from CAIQOK010000067.1 coordinate 47,302, forward strand.
TGAAAGAAAGACGCCGTTGGCATCGCCATCCAAGAGGCCGGAGAATATCACGCCATTGGTCTGCAAAGTGGCGGCCGATGTCCCGTCATAGACCTTCTCGTCCACGCTCAATCCGGCCTCCAATGTGAGGGCCGCAGGAGTTACGGCGAGCGTCGCCGGATAATAGCTTATGAGATAGTTATCGAGTCCAACCCCTTGTGCACCAGATGGGAAGAGAGAATATCTCCCTGCCGGCGCCTGCTTTACATCCCCGGGCGAACTAAGGTCAATCTTTGTGACTGTGTCGCCAGAAACAAGGCCTTCCGCGGTGAATCCGGTTGCGCTGAAGATCGCCGTTTGGCCGTAAATTTTGGAGACGTTTAAGGCCTGGATCGAGAGCGGCCGGCGGGTTACGGCCAGCGGAACTTCAAAAAAGAGCGGCTGGTAATTGACGGAGTCGGTTGCTATGAAAACAACGGCTGCACTCGCAATCCCAGCCCGGGGCATGGTTTCAGGGCTGACGAAACCAAAGTTACCGCTGATTAATTGACCGGCCTGATTGGTTACGGATCCTCCGGTAAAAATGGAAGTGCCGAATGTCTCGCCATAAGTGATGCCCGAAACGGCGGGCGCGGAAGACACTCCCAGAGGCTGGGGTAAAATCGCAGCACCGCTCAACCGCAACGGCTGGACCAGCGTGTAGTTCGTAGCCAAATACCCCGTCAGACTCAGGTTTGTCACCGTCACCCAATCATTGCTTCCGGCCCCGGGCTGATCGAAAGTGGCGGAATATCCGTTTGTGGACAGGAACACTTGGTTGTTGTCCGGCTCAAACAATCCCTCCAAGACAACGGAGTTGCTTTGAATGGTGGCGCTGATCGTGCCGTCGTAGAGCTTGGTTTCCGCGGATAACCCGGCGCTCACGCTGACCAGCGCCCGATGGACTGTCAATGTGCCGGAAAGATAGCTGATGAGGTAATTTTCAACGCCTACACCCGCAGCCTGCCCGGGCACCAGGGCATAAGATCCTACCGGGGCGGAATTCGTCGTCCCAGGGCTGAGCAAAACCACATTGGTCACCGTATCCCCCGGCATCAGCCCGGCGGCGGTAAAAGCCCGGACTGGAAGACTGAGATTCTGCCCATAACTCTTGTCCATACTAAGGGCGGTGATGATCAGCGGCGCCTGTGCCACAGCCAGAGGCACCGTGCCATTAACGGAAAGATAGTCGGTGCTGTCGTCAGGGGTGAAGACAAACGGGACGTTGATAATACCGGCGGCAGGCAGTGCTTGCGGGGTTGCAAAGGCGAAGCGGCCGCCGACAATCTTCCCGGACAAATTTGTGACACTTCCACCGGACAAAACCGATGCGGCCAGAGATTGGCCGTAAGCCAATCCTGAAGCCGAAGGGGCTTTGGCGACGGCCACGCTTTGCGGCAGGATGGACGCACCGGAGAGGTCCAACGGCTGGAGGAGTGTATAATTGGTGGATTGATCCCCCGTAATGGAAAGGCCGGTGACAGAGACCACCGCAGTGGTGCTTGCCCCGACGCCGTCAAAGCTCGCCCTATAACCATTGGTGGATAGAAATACCGAATTGGTGTCTGCATCCAGCAAGCCCGCCAGCACGACCGCATTACTCTGGATGGTGGCGTTGGATGTGCCGTCGTAGAATTTGGATTCGGGGATCAAACCGCTTGCCACTGTGATCAAGGCCGGCTCAACCTGAAGCGTTGCAGGAATATACGTCGTGGAATAATTCGCCAGTCCACTGCCCTGCGCGGCACCGGCCGATACGGCATACTGGCCCACCGGGGCTCTGCTGACCGCTCCCTCGCTGCTCAGGGTTACATGGGACACACTGTCGGACCCGATCAAACCTAAGGCGGTGAATTCCGTTCCTTCAAAGGCAATCGTTTCACCGTAGACCTTGTTGGCGGGGTTGGCCTCGATCGTGAGAGGCGCGGGGGCGACATCCACGGAAACGCGGACGGACAAGTTATCATAGTTCAGGGCGTCCTCGGGCTGGAAGCTGAGCAGGACGTTGGTGATTCCCGCATTCGGTTGGGCGGCCGGATCTGGAAATGCGAAGGCTCCTGGCAGAGTGGTTCCGGCGGCGTTCGTCACGCCACCTCCGCTCAAAACCGCACTCCCAAATGACTGACCATAACCCAGCAACGAGACGGCGGGCAGATCGGAGACCGAGGGTATCTGCCTAGCCACGTCGACATTAACAGTAATAGTCGATGTGGTGTAGTTGTTCGTAATAGTTGGCGTGAATATTACAGAGGCAATCGCCAAACCCGCGTTGGGTACGACAGCCGGATCGGTGAATTCGAATGTGCCCTGGACGCCGGCCCCGGCGGCATTGGTTGCCGAACCCGTGCCCAAGAGCGATGAACTGAAGCTTTGGCCGTAAGTCAAACCGGAAGCTCTGGGTGCCAACCAAACCACGGGGGTCTGTTTGCCCACAACCATACTAACAACACAGGTGACCGGATTATAATTTCCAGCATCAGCCGGTGTGAATATCACTGAGGCATTTGTCAGGCCTCCATCGGGCACGATGGATGAATCGGTGAAAACAAAGCTGCCCGCGAGACTTACCCCAGAACTATTCGTCACCGATCCTCCGCTCAACAGCCCTGCGCCAAAATTCTGGCCATAGACAAGACCTTGGGCCATTGGGGCGGTCGACAGCACCGGCGTCTGCCTTAGGACAAGCACGGTAGAAAATGCGGTCGCCGTTTTGTAGTTGCCCTCATCCGCAGGGGTAAAGGTGACCGCGGCATTTGTGGTCCCGGCATTGGGCACACCCGCCGGATCGGCGAACGCAAACGTTCCCGCTACTCCAGCCCCAAATGCATTCGTTGCCAGCCCGCCACTCAGCGACACCGACCCGAAGCACTGACCATAGGTCAGGTCCGTAACCGACGGAGCGGCTGAAACGGTAGGGGTTTGCTTATCCACTGTTACAGCGACCGTCACGGAAGCGGTTTTATAATTAGCCAATTCGGTCGGCGTAAATACCGCTTGCACATTCGTCGTTCCAGCGGCGGGTATGAGTGTCGGATCAAGAAATGAAAAACTGCCCGCCACGTTCTCTCCCAAGGCGTTCGTTGCAGCCCCGCCACTCAATAAAGCCGCGCTCAAATTCTGGCCATAGGTTAGACCTGATGATTTTGGAGCGGACGCAACCACTGGGATCTGCCTGACTACCACTACATTGACCGCAGTGGTGGCGCTGTTATAGTTCGAGAAATCTGTGGCGTCAAACCTGACCACGCCGTTTGTCACCCCCGCCCAAGGCACCCACGCCGGATCAACGAATGCAAAACCGCCCGGAACACTCTCCCCTGCGGCATTGGTCACAGCCCCGCCGCTCAAAAGCGCCTGGCTTAAGCTCTGGCCATAGACCAAATCCGAGGACTGGGGCGGAACCGATACGACCGGGGTCTGCTTTGCCACGCTCACAGTCACGGCGGCCATCGCCGCGGTGTAATTGGCCGTGTCTGACGGGGTGAATCGCACTGGGGTATTCGTGGTGCCCGCGTTAGGCACGCCCGAAGGATCAGCGAAAGCAAAAGTCCCGTCGACAATTGCCCCTGCAGAATTAACCGCGGAACCACCGGTCAGCGCCACCGAGCCGAACCTTTCTCCATAGGTCAAACCCAAATCCTGCGGGCCGGACAAAACCACAGGAGTCTGCTTGTCTACGCTCACATCCACGGTAGTGTCGGCCAGATTATAGCTGTCCGGATCCGAGGGGATAAACCTGATCGCAACATTGGTTGTCCCAGCATAGGGAACCCCTAGTGGATCACTGAATACAAATTTCCCCGTGACGATTGTCCCGGCATTATTGGTCACCAAACCTCCGCTCAAAACCGATGAGCTGAAACTCTGCCCAAAAACCAGAGGCGAAGCCGCCGGCAGAACCATCTGGACGGGTGCGAAAGAGGCCACCAGAGATACGGATGCACTGGCGGGGAACCGGTAGATTGCCGCGTTGGTCACCAAAACTCCGCCCTGTCGCCAGCCCAGAAACCCATAGCCAAGGGCGGGGATAGCCATCGCTTTGACCGGCGATCCATAGAGATAAACTCCACCGCCGGAAACCACACCGCCCTCTGAGGAAACGCTTAGCGACACCGTCTCCAGCGGCAGAAAGGTGGCCAGCAAGGTCGAATTGGAGGTCACGGTGAACGTGTAGGTCGGGGAGGTGCCCACCACGTTGGTCGCCGAGGCCAGAGCCGCACCCTGAAGCCAGCTCACGAACCCATAGCCTGGCTTGGGCGTCGCCACCGCCGTCAGGTTCGTGCCCGCAGGGTAGGACGCCAGGGAACTGAGATTGACACTCCCGCCGGCAAAGGGCGAGCAACCGACCTTGACCGTGAGATTGGAGACCACAAAGTTGGCGGTCAACGTCCGGTTAGTCGTAGCGGTAAAGGCATAAGGGTTGGCCGAGCTCAACGCCACCCCGTTCTCCGTCCAGTTGGCAAACTGATAGCCCAAGTTTGGGGTTGCCAAGAGGCTCGAGCTTATCCCCACCGAATACGCCCCCGTCCCCAAGACGCTGCCTCCCGATGCGGGAGCAACTCCCGCCGTGATGGTGCAGGATGCGCCCCCGGCACGCCCCACCCTGATGTTGTCCAGGAGAAAATCATAGGCCTGCCCCGTCGCGGGCGCAGGGACCACATTCGGCACGCTGATCCGCACCAGATTAAAGGGTGTCGGGGAAGAGAAACTCAGCTTGCCCTGAGGCCAAGGGTCCGTCGGATCCGGCCCTCCCCCATAAAGACCGGTGGCACTCGCGCTTCCAACCGGAGGATTGGAAGGCGAGTTGGTAAAGGCCTGCAAATAAATCGGGGTCTCCAGATCCACGTTTTGGGAGACTTGGATGGTGGCGAAAGAAAAACTGATATTGGTCACCATTTCGCTGAATCGGATTTCCAACACCGACCCCAAAGCACCTGCGGGATACAGAAACTGATTGGTAAAACTCGAGACGGGATAGCCGGTGAAATAGGCGGTCTGGACCGTAAAATTGCCGCTGGAGGCGCTGAAATGGGCGGTGACTCCACCCGCTGTTTGATCCAGAGGCAGGCCCTTGTTGACCGCCAGCGCCGGCGACCCCGTGTCGAAATCGATCAAGGCCGACTGGGACAGGGCGGGGAGCACTCCAGCGAGCATGACACCCCAAAAAAGGATTGCCATGGCAATCCAAGATGCTGTTTCTGAGCTTACTTTTTTATTCGGAAGAGTCATTCTACTGCTTAATGTGTGATCAACGTTACCCATTCGCAGAGGCCTTCTAGCAGAGCGAAACAGATCTTAGAACCATGTGGCAGTTAATACGTTTGAGAGTGTTGACCCTTGTCGGCACATTGTCCAGCGCGACATTTCCCCTTTCGCATCCGTAGTGTTACGGAATAAAGAGGCGCCTTTCCGGCCCCATTCCCCCGCCTTAATCCTATACGGGTGACGGAATGGAACCCGGCTGGTCAATTCCTCCGGGCCGAGCCTTCTTGCTGCCCCCCGAATCCCTCCGGCTCTAAGCAAACTGAGGATGAGCCCGCAGCCTGGCCATGGAGGAGTCGCTCAACGGCTCGGTCCGATACACCGGGTCGGTCATCGGCTCGGCGCTATGGGAGCGAGCGGCCCGTTCCAGCCAGCGCGGTCCCAGCGGTTCGACAATCATTGCGGGGTCATTGGATGCAATGGTGGTTTCCTCTTTCTCCCCGGTGGCATGGCCTGCGCCCACATAAAACCCGGCCAAGAGGAGGGTCACACGCAGAATCGTGCTGCGGGAATAAGTGGACAGGGCGCAGGGCCTTTGGGAATCGAGCAAACCGAACAAATTGCTGAACAGGGGCAGAGTCCACATCACCGGATTTCTGGCCGGAGAATAGGCGTCGAACAACACCGCATGCGGGGCCGGCCACCGTTGGGCCTTTGCCGCCGCGACCTGCGCAGAGACAAGGGAGGGAAAGTCCCCGTGGTGAAACTCCCAGTTTACCGTCTGCGGTCCATCCTCAAACGCCACACGCCGGGCACCCAAAAAGTCCCGGACCCGATCCTCGTAGCCGCCGAAGTAGCCCAGATCACGGGCATTCGTCAAAGCGAACTCGAGCGGCTCGCCGGTGCGATCGAAACTAAGGATGCGCAACCGGCAGGGAATATCGCGCGTGGCCTTCAGGACGGTGAGCGTGTTGGCAGCCGCCCCCAGCCCCACGTCCCAGATCACAAATTCGCCGGCGTGCCGCAGCAACCGCTGGCGCAACTGCAACTGGTTGACATAGAGCGCCTGCGCCTCCGCAACAGGACCGACAACGGGATGAAAAGTCTCCTCATCCACCAGGGAACGAACGGAACAGATTCCATTGTTCAAGCGGACCAATTGAAAGCGGGTATCCGATAGCACACGCCAGTCTGCGGCGAACCGGACCAATGGAAAAGAAAAACCCTCATTCCGCTGCCCTTTGCTCACGGGAGTCAACGGCGGCCCTTCTGGTGTTCTATAAGGCGGGATCAGGCCGGATTGCTCCGGCACTTTTAAAACGCACCAAATTTCACCGGGCACTTTAACGGGGGGCTGCTCCAGCGGTATCTGTGGGTCTTTCCGATGTGATTGCCGGCCCCCGCCAAAGCCTTTGGGCGGAAAAAATGGCGGCTGACATCAATGCCAGCCGCCATTTTAACTGAACCTGCTCCAGCCGGCCGTGGATACGGGCAAAGGGTGAAGTTGAAGGTTAGAACTTGTTCTTCCGATAGGAGCCCATGACCGGCGCATCCGGGTTAACCTCGGGTCCGAAGTAACGCAGGCAGACCAGCGGTTCGGTCTGGCTGGTGTTTTCAAAGGTCACACCCGCCTTGGCACCGTCCTCCGTGCAGAAATATTCGTCCTCGGTCAACTCATGGAAGCGAATGAGCTTTGGACTGACCAATGGCTGCCCGTTGATCCTGCCGCTGCCCTGAACGCAGATCAGGCCATAGGCACCGGTATCCTTGATGGTCGCCTTGGTGCCAGGATCCACGGTGAGTTCCTTGGCGGTAAAATACTGTTTTCCATCCACCTTCCCATAGACAATCCAACGGTCCACAAAACCGTCCTTGCGGGTATCGGCAACGGGCACGGGCTCCAGATAGTGGTTGTCCTTGAAATTCGGGTCCACGTTCTTGTCCCAGTCGAGCTGGTCGACAATGAAGTCGATGTCCTTGTGCTTGTTCTTTGGCATGTCCTTGACAAGCAGGCGCCAAGGCACCTCGCGGCCTTCGACCAGGTTTTGGTACATGCCGAAAACGTCGCTGCCCCACTGCGGCTCATAAGTGCAGAGGCTGCCCGGGGCGTGAAGGATACACGGATCGATCAGCCAGCCGGACCCGACTTTGAGACGATAGGCCTTGGAGAGATCGAGAATGCCGTTGTCACCCTTGTTCCAATTTTCGATGCACTTGCGGACCTGGGCTTTGGTGGTACCGGGTTCGAAGCCCATGAAGGTGTAGGGGAAGTTGTTTCCGACATTGTTGTGCTGGGGCGGGAAGTAGTACGACTCGGGCTTGCCTTCCTGGCCGACAAGCTTGGCCTGAGCTGCGCTCTGGTGCATGTGATGGGGAATAGGCCCCATGTTGTCGAAGAATTTGGAATACACCGGCCACTTGCCGTATTTCTTCCAAGTGGCGCTCCCGATGAGTGTCGCGCCGCTGTCTTCCACCGCTTTGCGCAGGGTGAAACGCTCGGAGCCAACCACGCAGTAATTCAGGCCTTCATCGGCCGCCCGGCCCTCATTGGCCGTCTCAGTGGTGGAGGCAAACCAGCGTTCGTCAATTCCTCCCCGGTTCAGGCCGTAGGCATAGGTGTCGTCGGGATGCAGTTTGATGCGCAAGCCGGGCTGGAGGAAAGATCGAGGCACCCAGGCCGGAGCGAGCCGCAGCAATCCGCCGGTGCGGGAAAGTTCGGCGGCGACTTTGGACTGGGTGTTACCCTTGGTGACTTTGAGTTGAGAAATGGTATTCATGAATAATTCAGATTATTTAGACAAACTGGATTCTACTGGCAAGGATTACGGTTTGAAATTCAACGCATCCGGCTTGCCCGCAGCGCTGATGTAGGCCAGCAGATCAAGGATCTCGTCCTCCGTGAAGTTGTTCACCAGGCCGTTGGGCATGGGCGAAAGTTTGGAGGCAGTCCGGCTCGCAATGTCGGCCAGACGGACTTCTTCAAGCGTCTCGGCTGAGAGAGGATTGGGCATGAGAACCAGCCGCTGGGCATTCACATCGATAATGCGGCCAGAGAGGCTTTCCCCGTCTTTCTTCACAATGTTATAGGTCAGGAATTGATCGGAAACGACCTTGGAAGGCTCGATGATCGACTCGAGAATGTCGTGGAGCGAATACTTGCTGCCGGCGCCGGCCAGCTCGGGCCCGACCGCTCCGCCGTGATTTCCCATGCGGTGGCATACGATGCACTGGGCATCGTTGAAAGCGGATTTGCCGCTTTCGAAATTGCGGCCGCTCTTGGCTTTCTCGAGCAGCGGGGCCAAATCAGCCACCGTCCAAGCCTTGACAAATTTGTGATCGCGCACCTGTTTCCAAGCCGGCTCACCAATGTGCTCGTCCAGAAGCGGCTTCAGCCCCACCAGTTCCGCCGGGCTGAGCGTGTCCATGGCATCCTTGCGGATGTTGATGATGTATTTGCCATAGCTGGCTCCGTCCGCATAGTCGTGGTCGGCGTCCTTAAACCACTGCAGCAATTGGGCCGGATGCTGCGAGTGAAGGGAATCCTGTTTGCGGAACTGGGTGAACCAGGCGAAATATTTGCTGCGTTGGTCCATCGTCCAGCCGGTCTTCAGGTTGCGGAGATGATAAATGTAATAAGTCTGCTCCTCGAGCGTGGTCGCTTTGGAAACCAGCTCCAAGGTCTTGCCGATGACGCCGGGTGCCTCCAGGAAAATGAGAACCTGAGCCAGCTCGCGATTGACCCGGTCGCTGGCAGTGGGATAGAGGGCATTCCATTTTTGAACCGAGGCCGCAATGGTGGACTGATCCGGGCGGCCCTGACGGATGAAACTCAAGTGCAGCACCCGCAGTTTTGCCAGTTGCAGATCCTCGGGCAGTGTTTTGAGGGAGAATTTACGGAGAGATTCCAACAGGTCCTTCTGTGTTTCCTTCCCGCCGCAACGGGCCAAGGCAAGCAGGGCCGTCAAACCACCTCGGGGATCGGCTTCGGCCAGCGCGCGATCTTTCCACGAGTCGACGGGCTGGGTTTCAATGGCAACCCTGGCCGCATTGCGTAGAAACGGATCTTCACTGCGCAAACTCGGCCAGACAAAGTCCACAGCCTTGGGATCGGCTTTCATCTGGAAAGCCTCCAGCTTGTGACGCAAGTCGCGGGCCGCTGACGCGTTCCGGTCCGCCTTGGGAACGACATTCAAGGCGCTGCGCAAGGCCCGGTCACCGGTGAAGCTCACCCGATACAGGCCCGACTGGGTGCCGCGGCCGCCGGTGATGAAATACATGGCCCCGTCGCGGCCGAACTCCATATCCGTCAGATTGAGCGGCTTGCCTTTGACAAAGAGCTCGTAATCCGCCGAGTAGCTGGAACCCTGCTCCTTCAGGTTGACGGCGTAAAGACGGCCATAGGACCAGTCCATTACATACAGGGCCTGCTGGTATTTCTTGGGGAACTTGCTCTTGGTGCCAAACTTCACCCCTGTGGGACAGCCGATACCGGTGTTCACGGCGGGAGGCAGACTGTCCGCATAATAGTCCGGCCATTTTCCAGCCCCGCTGCGCCAGCCATAGTCGCCGCCGGGGATCGCATGAATCACGCGGATCGGACGATACCAAGGCAAACCCCAGTCCCACTCCATGTCACTGTCGTAGGTGAACATTTCCCCGCTGGAACTGAACGCGAAATCATAGGAATTGCGGAAGCCCGCCAGAACCAATTCCCAGTTTTTTCCTTCCGCATCCGTCCTCAAAATATGCCCTCCGGGAGCTAGAATCCCCGCGGCATGACCGTTGGCGTCCCATTGCCTCGGCAGCAGGAGGTCTTCCTGATAATTCTTGTGGGGGGAGTTGGGCGAAACACCCTCAGGCAACTTCGTATGGTTACCGTTCATCACATAAATCATCCCGTCCGGCCCCTCGACAACGGCATGATAACCATGCTCGCCCTCGCCACCGATACGTTTTAAAAAGTGCACTTCATTGGTGTCGAACTGGTCGTTGCGGTTCGAGTCGATCAACCGGTAGAGTCCGGTGCCTTCGGGACCGTGGGCATTGGCATACAAACTGTCATGGGCCCAGCACAACCCCATTGCCTGATGAATCCCGGCGGCAATCGGCTCCACCAGCGCCACCTGTCCCTTTTTGTCCAAAGTCAGGCGCAGCATCGGCCGGTCATCCTGTTGCGGAGAGATAATCAGCCGGCCTTTGGGATCAACCGCCATGCAAATCCACGACCCCTCCCCAGCGTCGGCTGAGCGGAGCAATTCCACCTTGAATCCCGGCAGGGTGGTCAGGGATTCCGCGGCGGTGGCCAACTGCCCATCCACCGGTGGGCGGGCCTTGGCCTTCTTTTGCGCATTGGGGGCCGCCGTAGACCCAACCACAGCCAGCGTCAGAACGCCGCAAACAAGGATCTGCAGTGATTTTCTGGCAACGACAACGCGTCGTGTCAGGTCAAAAGACTGTTTGGAGTTTCGCATGAGAAGAGATTCTAAATTGGGAATTTTATATTTCAACCCTTCAATCGCTTAAAGAGAAAAAATCTGTGTTTTTCAAGACCACAACCGCCCGCGCAACCGGTTGGCCCTTCGCGTGGAAACAAGGTTCAATCCCGGCACGAAGGACCCCTGCAACCCTTGCGGGCACGCCAGGGTCAGAACCCGGTCAAACAACCGGGATCAAACCGGACTTTCGAGGCCTTACTTTGACTCAAGAGGAACAACGGCCGGACGCAAGGCAGGTTTGTCGGAGGGCAGATCTGCGCTCGAGGGTGCAGGAAGGGTCACTTTGCCAGTGGCGGCCCACTCCGCGCCACGAGCCAGCGTTACCTGGAATCCAAGACCGTTCATCGCCTGCGGACTGTGGCCCAGTGCTGTGTGGAAAACACGTCCCTTTCCGAAACGGATTGCCATGAGCAAAGGTTCATTCTCGCGCGTCTGCGGGGAGAAGGCTGTGGCCAGAACGCTTAGATTTTCCGCCGGACCGCGCAGCCTGGCATACAACTCGTCCCCGGGATGGATCCACTTGTCAGGCAAACCACTGAGAATTGGATGCGTCGGATTTCGCGCCTCCAGCAGAATGGGGTCCTGAGATCCATGCGTCCCACCTGCACCGGGCGAATTGTCGCGAATCAGTTTGCCCTCACGCCACCGGAGCATGGGACCGGATTTCTCATTGCGCCCGCCCCAACCGCCGACCCCGATCATCTGGTTGTATTCGGGCCAATCAGGAAATGAATTGTCGGCGGCATGCACCGAGACGAAGCCGCCGCCATCGCGGATAAACCTGACGAAAGCTTCGCGAACCTGGGTGGGCCAGGCCTCGCCGTTGTAGTTGCCAACGACCACGTCGCAATTGTCAAACGCGGGCCGCCACTGTTTCCAAGTTTCCCCGCTGGTTTTTTGAAAACCAGCCAGGTCGCTCTTCCATTTGGCGAGGGACTGGGCATAGGCCGCCTGTTGATCCGGAGTGGGCGTCCCCTTGGGCAAACGAGGCTCGCGGGGTGCCGAAGGCGGCGTGGTAAACACCGTCACCTTGAAACGCCCGGACTCCTCCAGAATCCATTTGAGCACCGGAGTGGTGTGCTTCCAGTCATGGTTGTTCTGGCCGTCGATGATGAGAGCCCGCAAGGGCTGCGACGCCTGGGCATTCAGGCAGACAGGCGACAGGACCGCGAGGGCGAGAATGCATTTCAACGCTTTGATTTTCATGCAATCAGGAGTGGAAAAAGTATGGGCTCTTTAATCGGCGTGGGGATTCAAACGGCGCACCCAAACCCTGCGGAAACGCACCGGGTTGCCGTGATCCTGCAGATACAATGGACCCTTCTCCACAATGCCGCGCAGCGGCGAGGCCGTGGTGCCTTCGATCATCACGGGAATATCATCCTGAATCAGGACGCCGTTTTGCAGGACGGTGAAGGAGCCGGCCTTGATTTTCCCGTCCGCCAGCCTTTTTGGAGGGTGGAAAACTATGTCGTAGGACTGCCATTCAGCGGGCTTGCGGCAGACATTGACCAGCGGGGCGTTGTTTCCATAAAAGGCGCCGCACTGTCCGTTTGGATAGGTCTTGTTATTATAGCAGTCGAGCACCTGGATTTCGTAACGGCCCATGAGATAGACGCCGCTGTTTCCGCGCCCCTGCCCTTCGCCTTTGACCGGCAACGGCTCGGCCCACTCCACATGCACCTGGCAGTCGGCAAACTCCTCCTTCGAAAAAATCCCGCCCGGAGGCGTGCTCTCCGCAATTCCATTCACCAGCTTCCATGTAGGTTCCGGATGCTTCTCACCCCGGAATTGCGACAGATCCTTGCCGTCAAACAGGACAACCGCATCAGCCGGAATACCTCCGGGCGGTCCGGGATCGATCACCGTCGGTTGCGGCTCTTCCGCCCGGGCACCCACGGGAGTGAGGGCCAAGAGCAGCAGGCTGAGGATGGCGAAATGGCGGAGGTTTTTTTTAGGCGTGTTCATGGGACTGGGAACAAATGAGGTGTTTTGTTAATTCTTGGGGGCGGCCGGCAATGGCAGCTCGGCGGTAAAAGCCAACCCGGGATCGCCGCGGCGGGCCAATGATTGGCAAAGAGTGAGCAGGCTCGGCTTCAACTTGTGGCTCGTGGTTTTACCGTTGAGTTCCAACTTCACCGGCTTGGAGAAATCAATCAACCGTTCATCCAGCAAAATGGAGGCCGATGCCGCCCCGGGTGACGCCGTGACCGTCAGTGTGTTCTCGCGGCAGTTCACGTTGAACTTCTCTCCCCGCTCCGGCTCACCGACCCTCAGCCAGAAGAAGTCATGGATCACTTTGTCGGTCATGACCCAAGTCAACTCCCGCGGCACCGGGTTGCGCACCGCGGCATACATGTCGGCTATGCTGTCCCGGTCCGGCAGCCCCGAATGGGGATGATCGGCGATGATCTGGACTGTGACCGGATAAATGTCGGTGCGGTCACCGCGCAGCTTCTGGATCTGCTGCTTGAGTTCCTGGGCGTGGATGTTGCGCCGATACGCGCTGTCGTTGCCGCCCACCATGGTGATGAAGGGGGTGTTGCGAAGGGTGTCCGGAACCGCTCCATCGGCCAGCGCCGCGGCACTGGCATGAATGGCCGCAAAATGATCAGGCATCTTCGGCCCCATCGCATAGGCACCATATCCGCCGTGGGAATACCCCATGATAAACACCTTGTCAGGATCCACATCGCCGCACAGCAGGAATTGTCTGACCAGATTAGCCATGAGCGGATAGGCATAACCGGTATAAAAACCGTTCCAAGTGTTGTCCGGAGCGCGCAGGGCCACGTAAAGATAACCGCCCGCTTCGGGATGATCACGGTAGTAAATCTGCATGTGCCTCCACTGGCTGTCGTTGAGCTCCTGCGGTGCTCCGCCGCCCCCGTGCATGGCAACAAACAAAGCCCAACCCTTCGCCGGGCGCGTGCCCACCGTCTTCACGGTGTAAGGACTGACATGCTCCTGGAAGCGGACCTTCTTTTCCGCGAAATTCTGGCGCAGTGTGCCGTGGTTGGTTGCCGCCAGAAACCCCTCCCAAGCCGCCTGCCGGACGGCGGATTCATTCTTGCGCAACAGCTTTTCAAGAGACGAAGAAAACTTCCAGCCTGACTGCTGATTGCTGGTGGCATTGAAATAACCCAACAGAGCGGCCTTGAGCTTGGCCTCATTGGCGGGCGTCAGCGACTCGGTCACCGCAGGCGGCACATGGCAGACCTGGGCAACGGCCGGCACTTCGGGAATTCCGGTCATGAAAACGTTCAGCAGGTCTTCACCTCCGGCTCCGGTGGTGTAGAACTGGCGGCGTTTGCTTCCGTTCAACTCGGCCTCGACCACGTAGGTTCGCCGGGCGGCCAGATCAAATGAAAGATGAAAATTGATGTCCGCCGACGGATCTTTGCTGACCCCTTCAAAACGAACTGCGGGGTTTGCTGTGTCAGTCACGGTGACTTTCGCCACCACCCGCTCTCCCACGGGACGATCGAACACCTGCAGGTTGAGCTTCACCTTGCTCGCATCGGAGGTTTTGGCCTTGGACTTGGCCGCATACCGCTCGGTCACGTTGACCGCGGCGACGTATTCCACCCCGCGTGCCCAGGACAGCGGAAAGCTAAGCCCGGTCTTCTGAAAGCTGCTGGCATAGATCGCGTGCTCAGGCGAGTCCTTGACGGCTTGAGAGGCGTTGCCCACAAACCAGCCCCTATCAAATCCTTTGGGATCGGCCTCCGCCGCGCCGGTGAAATGCCACACGCCGTCCCAGATCTCCACCCATGTGTGATTGCCGCTGTTGTTGACCCAGAGCGGCGTGCCGGCGATGCGAGCCGGGACACCCACCGACCGGCAGGCGTCCACCAGTAGTATGGACAGGCCCGTGCATGTCGCCACCCCGGTGTCCATCGTTTCAAACGGACCCTGATCCGGGATCCGTCGTTTGCGGGAATATTTCACATTGAGTTGGCGGAAGAGCTTTTGGTTGATGGCTTGGGCCGCCTCGGAGGTGGTCTTGCAATCCTTGACCAGCGGCAGGCAGAGGTCGTGAAGACGCTGGCGCCAGTTGTCCCGCTGCTCGTTCACACTGGCGTAAGGCAGCACATCGTTCAAGAAAACCTCTTCAGGAACCGACTTGGCCCAAGGCAATGCCGCGGCAACCTCGTAGGCCAACGCCGTGTTGTGCCGGAGAAAAGCCGCGGAGAGCGATTCCAGATCGCACTGCGGCATGTTTTCCACCAGGAATTTCATGCCGGCGCGCTGGCTGGAGGGAGTCTGCTCCAGTGCCGCCACCAGCTCCGCCCGGTTGGTTCCTGCCTGATTCAGGATTTTTTCAATCCCGCCACCCCACCATGGCGCAGGGGATGCGGCATGGACTATGCCGACCGTAAGGAAAAAGGAGCAGAGAACCACCGAAGCCGATCGGCCCGCCAACTCCGCCAACCCGGAACATATTGTTTTCTTCATATTGCTAACATCCAAAAACTCCACAAATAAAACGATCCTTCTACCAACGACCTATGAAACGCAAGATTCAATTGTCAGACAATCCCGGCAGTATTGTCATGTGGCCAAATGAGTGAAAAGGCTGGGTTTTAAGAAACGCCAAACGCCCTGATCCGCCAATTCCAAGCTGCGGCACATTCCACCGGATTTTTTCAGTGGCATCCGCAGTTGGTCAGACATCAAACGCGCCATCAGCCCCCCGAAACCCACTGAAAACTGATCAGGGGAAGAGCGTAGCAGAATCATTGCGGCTTTACGGTAGCGACCCGGCCATTGACTCTTACTAATCCGATCGGGAAGCGCTTCTCATGCTTGAGCCGTGCCGTGCGCACATGGAATTGATCATTGCAAACACACGCTATTGACTCCCAAACGCGGTGCCGGCAGTGTTGCTCTTTAATGATTCATTCGCCAAACCCACCTGCGAGTCCTCGGGTAACTGAGGGCTTAAAACAAATTCTTACAAGTTGAAAAACGGAACACGCTGGGTGGTTATTGATACGGAGACGGATGGCCTGTGCGCTCCGATCCATGTGTTGGAATTGTGCGGCCAATTAATGGAAGGCTGGCAACCCCTCGGACAACCCTTCCGCATGCTCCTCAACCACAACGTACACATCCCCCACGACGCGGTGGCTGTGCACGGCTACGACCGTGCTTACCTGCGGCAGCACGGCCAGGATCCCCGTCTGGTCCACAACGCTTTTCGTCAATACGCCCAAAACCATCCCTTGGTCGCCCATAATCTCAGCTACGATTGGGACCGCTGCCTCAAACCCGAATGGGCCAGACTCGGAATCCCTGCGGCCGGACAGCGCGGCTTTTGCAGCATGATGCTCGCCCGCCGTCTCGTCCCCGAAGCACGTAGTTACCGTCTCGATCATCTCAAATCCCTTTTCCGCCTGACCGAGAGCCGCAGCCATCAGGCTCAGGCCGATGTCTTCACCGTTGTGGAGCTGTTTCAAAAAATCTACAAGTCCCGCCTTGAATCCGCCGGACTGAGCAGCTTTGATTCAGTCAGATCCTTCTCCACTCGCACCCCCCTCTCCAGATGCCATGGCATCATCCGCGGCGAAACAAAACCATCTACCAAGCCAGGCTTGTTGAATTGATCCTTCATGCCTTTGCGAACAACACCTGATTAAGCTCCGCCCTGACGATTTATCCAATGCTCCCAATCCACCCGCAGCGCTGGGCTATAGGGACCGTTCACCGTCTGCCAGCCCCGGCATCGCGGCAGACAGCAGGCTGCGTTTTAGACAGCCCGCCGGAGGATGCAAAACGATTCTCCATCACCGCCGGTCAGCAGCCCAGGCAGCCATATAACGTTCGCGAAACCCGGCCCGTTCTGCGGCGCTCGTCAGGCAACGGTCCCAATCCAGTTTGGGCCGAACCCCGATTTTCGGCGTGGTCCATTTCCCCCCCCGATAACACCGTTCCAGCCGTTCAAATTCCCGGCCCCAGGCCTTGACCTCCTCCCCCACGGTGAGCAGGCCCGTCAACTGGCTCACATCACCGGACTGGGGGTGATCATGCAGGCCCCAGTTGATCCAACCGCAGGCCAGGCCCGCGGTGGATTCCACCAGCTGCCGGCACCATTGCGCCTGTTGCGTCTGGGTGGCAGGGGCGAAATTGCCGAAAGTCAGCCTGCCTCCGCCATACCAACCGAATTCTGCCAGCACCACCGGTTTGCCGGGACGCGCCACCTCGCGCACCACCCCTTCCAGATAGGCGAGATTCCGCTCATCATCACCCGGTCCATATTGATAGAAGCCATTGGCGAAGGGATAAAAATGAATTTCCAGAAAGTCGACCCAGCGTGCGACCTGTTCAGGACGAAACCCCGAATACTGCCATCCCGCAGCCAATTGCCAGGGAATGGACCATTGGATCAAACCCACGGTCGCCAGAGCCTGCGGGTCGGCGGCCTTGATGGCGACGGCTTGGCGCCGGGTCCAGTCCGCGGCAATCTGCTCGCGGAAATGCTGGAAATCGAGCAACGGCGCGCTGCCCGGTTGATCCTCCCGGGGCGGAATAGGAATGCGCCCCCACAGCGGCCCTTGATTGGTCAGGCCCCAAGCAGCGGCAAGCCTGCCCGCCTCGACATAGTGCTGTTCAAGCCAGAGGTTCCATTTCAGCCGCATTGGCCCAGTGTCCCAGCGGATCTCCGGCTCGTTGACCAGATCGTAAGCGAAAATAACCGATCGCCCCCGGTAACGCGCGGCGAACTGGCGCCAAAACTCCTCCGCGCTGCGCAGAACCACCTCGTCGGCATAGCGATCTTCTTTAGCCCAGTCTGGCAAACCTTCCCAGTGATCCGGCCCGGTGGGATGAACATAGATTCCAGACTCTTCCGCGATATCAAGAAACCGGTCGAACTTGGCCAGGCCCTCGGAGGAGAGGCGGTTGGTTTCCATTTGAAAGGAACCGTAACTCAGGAAGACCCGGACACAATTCACCCCCAATTCCTTCATCCGGTTGAAATCGCGGCGGGTCGCCTCAGGATCGAACTGTTTCCATACCTGCGGCGCCCAGCCCGTGCCGGGCTGGTAATAGCTCACGCCAAAGGGAACGAAGGGCTTGCCGCGCGCAGTGACAAAACCGCGCCCATCAGCCGAGAGACGGACCCGGGGAAGCGGCGCGGCTGCAATGGGCAGGAGAGTGGAAACCAGCAGGACCATCAAGGCCAGACTTCGTATATTCATTTGAGTGCAAACAAGAAGGAAAAACCTCACGGACTTCACCCCTGCATTGGAGCAGCGCTCCGCGGCACCAATCCCGGCCAAACCCGATTTGTCACTCCTTATCCAAACAATTCCGGATGGTGGAGGCCAGTTCGGAGATTTGATAGGGTTTGGGGATAAAGTTGACGCCCCGGTGCAGCGGAAAATCCGCTCCGGCAACCTCGGCGCTGTAACCGCTGGAATAGATGACTTTCAAGTTTGGCTCCTGGCTCTGGAGATTGGCAGCCAGCTCCCGGCCGTTCATTCCATCGGGCAATACCATGTCCGTGAGAAGAAGCCGGATAGCTGCCCGGTTCTGGCTCCAAAGCTGCAGGGCACTGCTCCCGTTCGCAGCCTCGATAATGCGATATCCAAGAAAACTCAGGGTGCTCCGGACCACCAGCCGCAAGCTGGAATCATCCTCAACCAGTAGGATGGTCTCACTCCCTCCGCGCATCGGCGGACTGGGCTGCAAAGCGAATTGGGAGGGGACCGGGTGGGTGAGCAGAGGAAGGTAGATTCGAAACTGGCTACCGCAGCCCGGAGTGCTGGAAACATCAATCCAGCCCTGGTGCTGCTGGATAATGCCGAAGACCGTGGCCAGTCCCAAGCCGGTGCCTTTGCCTACATCCTTGGTGGTAAAAAACGGCTCGAATATCCGGGGCAGCACTTCGGGATCAATCCCGCATCCGCTATCGCTCACCGTCAGACAGGCAAATGGACCGGAGCGGCTCAGGGTCGATTGAGCCTCCGCCGCCGGGGGGAACTCCACGCGCGTGGTGGTGATGGTCAATTGCCCCCCTTTAGGCATGGCATCGCGGGCATTCAAGGTCAGATTCATCAGCACCTGGTCTAGCATCCCTGAATCCGCATGAACAAACAGGGGCTGGGAATGGCATTGAGTAACCATCTGAACATTCTCGCCCAGCATCCGGTGAAGCATCTTGGTGATATGAGCGACAATCCCGTTCAAATCCAAGTCGCGCAACTGGAGGTTTTGCCGGCGGCTGAAGGTGAGCAGCTGCTGGGTGAGATTGGCGGCCCGTTGCGCGGCCCGTTCAATCTCGGCGGCAAGCTCCATCTGCGCGGGAGGCAGGCCGCAGCTGGATAGCAGCAGGCCGGCCTGAAGCTGAATCACGGCCAGGATGTTGTTGAAGTCATGGGCCACGCCCCCGGCCAGTTGCCCCACAACCTCCATTTTCTGGGACTGACGAAATTGCTCCTCCAGCTTGAGGCGCTCGGTCACGTCCTCCGCCGTGCCCACGATTCGCTGCAATTCCCCGGCCTCGTTGCGAACCGGAAATGCGCGGTCATGAATCCAGAGCAGCTCACCATCGGGCCGGATAATCCGGTAGGTTTCATCGTAGCTCCCGTCGGCCTGCTTGGTCTCGGCGGCCCGCCGCACAAACTCCCTATCCTCCGGATGCACCGCCTCCAGCCACGAGCGGGGGGCCGCATAAAGGCTGGCACACGATCGCCCCCAAATGGCTTCAAAAGCAGGGCTGATGTAGAGCATTCGTTGCTTGCCGGGATCGGTGACCCAGAACACCTCGCGAATACTCTCGGCCAGTTCACGGAAGCGCGCCTCGCTTTGGCGCAAGACCTCCTCGGCCTGCTTCCGGGCGGTGATATCACGCACGATTATCGACACGCCAATCATGCAGCCAGCGGAGTCTTTGATGGAGGAGATCGTCGCCGCCACGTTAATGCAAGTCCCGTCCTTTCGGATCCGGAGGGTTTCAAACTGGCTGATCCGTTCGCCGGCCTGAATCCGCCGGATAATTTCATCCTCCTCACCGATGCGATCGGGGGGAAAGATTCCCACAAGGGACCTGCCGAGCATCTCCTGCTCCGAGTATCCAAAGACCCGCTGGGCCGCGGCATTCCAGCTGGTCACCAATCCCTGGGGCGTCTTGCTGATGATGGCGTCTTCCGATGAATCGATCAGGGCGCAAGAGCGGGTCAACTCCAGTTCCGTCTGCTTGCGCCCGGTGATATCCCGGATGATTCCGACATAGTGAGTGACCTGGCCATCCTTATCCCGCAGCGGGGCGATCATCAGGTCATTCCAAAACGGGGTTCCGCTCTTGTGGTAATTGAGGATTTCACCGGAAAAGATCTGCTCGCTCTTGAAGGCCGCACGTATCCTGGCCACAAGCTGTGGATCCGTGCCGGGCCCCTGAAGAAAATCACAATTCCGACCAATCGCATCCTCCTCAAAATAGCCCGTGATGGCGGTGAAGGCGCTATTGACCGAAATGATCTTCCGGTCGGCGCCTGCGATCACCACTCCTTGGGAGATGGCTTTAAGGGCGCTGTCGCTGAGCCTCAGGGCCTGCTCCGCCTGCTTGCGCTCGGTCAGATCCATGTTGGCCCCCACCACGCGGACCGCCCGGCCCTCAGGATCCCGAACCACCCAACCCCGTGCCAGGATGGGCACATAATGGCCGGCGCGGTGACGCATCCGGGCCTCAAACTCATAGTTGCAACCCTGCCCGGCCAGGACCGAGGATACATACTGCTCAATCCGCACCGCATCTTCCGGATGGAGAAGCTCCAGCCACAACTGGGGGCCTGCCTTCAGTGCATAGGGTTCGTAGCCAAGCATCTGAAACCAGCGTGCTGAATAATAAGCTTCGTTCCGGATCAAATCCCGGTCCCACACCCCGTCGCGCGAACCTTCAAGCACCAGGCGCAGCCGCTCCTCGGACTGCTGCAGTTTTAATTCCGTCTGGTGTTTGTAAAAGGCCATCTCCAGCACGGTGCGCAGCTCCCGTTCGGAAAAGGGCTTGATGATGTAGCCAAAAGGCTTGGCCAGCTTGGCCAGGGCCAGCGTGTCATCGTTGGCAAACGCCGTCAGAAAAATGACCGGCAGGGAAAACCGCTCCCGGATAATCTGAGCGGCGGTGATGCCGTTCATCGGGCCCGCCAGCTGAATGTCCATTAAGACCAGATCGGGCTTGAGTTCCGCCACAAGGTCCAGAGCCTTTTCCCCTTGAGTGGCATGCCCGGCCACTGCGTAATCCAGATCGATCAACTGCATCTGAACGTCGCGGGCGACAACGACCTCATCCTCCACGATCAGGATCCTGAGTTTATGAGCTGGGGGGGTCATAACAAAAAAGGAGGGGACCGCCGAAACGGAGCCGGAGCCGCTCCCGGTGCGGATGTCGAAAAACCGGATAATCCAGGGTGTGTCAGGCTCATTTGGCGGGGGTGGCCGGCAGATTCGCGGCCAGCGGGGTGAAGGTGACACTAAAGGAGGCCGCCGGCCTGGCAATCAGTTCCAGCCGGCCGCCAAGTTGCATCGTCAAATCGGAAACCAACTGCAGGCCCAGAGTCTGGGCCCGCGTGGGATCAAAGTCTGGCGGCAACCCCACGCCACTATCGCTAACCAGCAGGCGGAATTCCGGCCCGCCATCCACCGGCTGGAGCTCAACCCGAATTACGCCACTCTGCTTGTCAGGGAAGCCGTGTTTGAGCGCATTGGAGATGAGCTCATTGACCAGAAGGCCGCAGGGCAATGCTTGATCCATCACCACGTGCACCGAAGCAAGGTTCAGCTCGAGGGAGACCTGACTCGGCCATACCACCAAGGAACGGAAGCAATGGGTGCTGAGCTGCTTGAGGTATTTTCCCAGATCCACCGCTGCCAGATTTTCGGACCGGTAGAGCGATTCGTGCAGAAGCGCCATGGACCGGATGCGGCCGTGCATGTCCCCCAACACCGTCTTGGTATCCGGATCCGGACTGCGGCCGGTTTCCAGACGGAGCAGGCTGTTGATAATCTGAAGGTTGTTTTTGACCCGGTGATGCACCTCCTTGAGCAATGCGTCCTTCTCCAGAAGGGAAAACTGCAGAGCCTGCTCGGCCTGCTCACGAGCAAAAAGCTCCTGGCGCAGAAGCACGTTGGTCTCCACCAGATTCTCCCGGGCCTGCGAGAGCCCCTCCCGCGCGCCATCCAGCCCGACGGCTGCCCTTGCAATCTCATCTTGGAGACGGTTGAAATTCAGAGCCATGTCCCCCACCTCATCGCGGGAGAAGACCTTGACGGGGAGAATCTGGAAACGGGTTTGCGCGGCCTTCAGGTCGCCCGCTGCCAGGGCGCGCATGGCCTTGGTGAACTCCGACAGGGTGCCGCCCACCAAGCTGTTGGCCGCCTTGGACACCTCCACCGCCGAGTGGGCTATCATCCCTGGCAGTATCAATCCCACCCCGATAGTGAGCAGGGCTACGATGACGAAAATGTCTTCCAGCAATACGATGAGGGCGTTGTTCTGGGTGGGGACATGGCTAACGGCGATAAGATAACCACCTGCGTCGAGCAAGAGCACAAGCAGCATGGCCCCGGTGAGTTTCAGATGGAGAGTGCGGGCCAAGCCAGACAGGCCTTGCTTGCGACGATCCGAGAATTTCCGCCAAGCATACAGCGCCGAACCGGAATAGGCAAAGGCTATGCCGATCAGCACGGTGGGCAGTCCGAACTGCTCAAACCCCAACACCACCGTCAGCCCCCAGGCCGCGGCGGCGAAAAGTCCCAGCGCAATGGTTCCGCGCGGGGCGCGGTAGGGGCGCGGCAGATCCGGCTCATTGTGCCGCAACAACCACACCGCCACATTGGGCATGGCAATGCCAATCAAATAGGTCAGATTGGCCGCGGCGATCAGCCAGACCGGATCCCCGATAAACAGGAAGCCAATGGACATAGAGGCGGTCAGGAGGGTTGCAAACCAAGGGGCATCGGCGCGGTTGCGCAAGGCCAGGGATTCCGGCAGGAGACCGTCCTCGGCGAGCTGCGCCAGAACGCGGGATGCGCCCGCCAAGGGGGCCAGCGTCCCGTGCAGCATGTTAAAGGTCATAAACCAAATGGCAGCCCCCTTGGCAAAAGCCCCAAACAGCGGCGCAAAGGTGGGCCCCAATTCCATGGCCAGATCCTTGCCCATCGGCTCCGCCCCGATGGTGCCCAGCCAGACCACGGGCAGGATGATGAAGTAAAGCCCGGCCAGTGCGGCGCTGGCAAAAACCGCGCGGGGCACGTTTCGGTTGGGATCAATCGTCTCACCCACATGCGAGGTGGCCTGCTCGAAAGCGGGGGCGGCAAATCCCACCAGATAGAGCCCGGCCATCACGCTGGTCAACTGCCCGAACCAGCCCGGAAACGGCACCGTCAAATGAAAGTTCAGCGCCTGATGCCAGTCCACTTTGCCGCTGACAACAGGGATCAATGCGGAGAGAAAAGCCAAGATTCCCGAGGCGGTTGCCACGGGCATGGCCAAACGCATGACCCATTTGACCCCGCACAAATTCACAAAGGTGAACAAAAGCACAATGCACGTTGCCAGCAGCGGCACGGGACACCCGGGGAAATACCATTGATGCAGGGCAGAAGCAGAAAGCAGGGCGGTCAAGCCGCAGGTCGGCACCCACCCCCACCAGTAACATACTCCGGTGAGATTTGCCAGAACGGGACTGTAAGGACGAAACGCCTCTGCGCAAGTGGCCGAGATGCCCCCGACGCGATTGGGATACATGAGAACCAATTCAAGCCATCCGGGCGTGGCGGCCCAACTCAGGAGTAATCCCACAATCAACAGGGGCACCGCCGCGCTGCCCTGACCAGGAATGGCCCCCTGACCAATGAATAAAGCACCCAGAAGAAAGAGGCTTTGGTTGATCCCGCCCATGGCCACGGCCGTGGTGCCGAACCAACCCACCGTGCGAGGATGCAGGAGCGACCCGCCGGTTACGAATGAGCTTTTATTCATGCTTGCCGTATCTGCAATCGAAGTAGATAGCTAAAACTCTGCGCGGATACCCACTTGTTGTCAACAAGGCCGTCCCCATTCCCCTGCCCGGCCGGGAGGCGACTGCAAATCTCCCAAGCTCTGCAATCCGAAAAACCCCAAGACCGGAAACCCCTGCGAAATCCAAGCACCACAACTGAATAAGCATAGCAAATCCAAAGCCAATCCCCTCGAACCCGCAAAAGGCTTTTCAATACCCAGAGGGAATCCGGATTTCAAAAAACACCCGACCAATGGGGCATATCCTCATCGGCTCAAGGAAGCAGTGACTTGACTGAAAAAGAGTGGCTACAAAGCCGTTGCTGTCAGGCAGGTTGAAACCACCCGGCTGTCTGACCCGTTTTAATTCACCCTGACAGCGGAGATGTATGATCGCCATTCACTCCTTTGATTGCCCGCAACAGACCTTGGGCTGCGGCTTGGGCAAAGACGGGATCATTGATGGCGCAGTCCAACTCCCTCACCTCAATATCCGGACGAAGCCGGGACTTGAGAGTGGAGTAGAGCGCATTATCGGCCACCGGGTCATGAAAAGGCCCGCCAGGCGCGCCGATACCACTCCCTCCGCGCAGCGGCAAAAGCACCAGGACCGATCCGGTGGATCCGTTGAGTTTATCTGCCAGAACAGCACCAAGTTGCGCGCACTCCTCCGGACTGGTGCGCATGAGGGTCACCTGCGGATTGTGCTGATAGAATTTTCGGCCGGCGAATTTTGAAGGCACCGTGGAACGCTCGCCGAAATTAACCATGTCGAGGCATCCGGTGGAAACCACCGCCGGCACGCCGTGGCGCGCGGCGGCTTCCAAGCGCGTCGCCCCCGCCGCAAGCACTCCTCCCACCAGTTCATCGGCCCACTCGGTGGTCGTCACGTCCAGCACCCCCGCAACCAGACCGGTTTCAATCAGAGATTCCATGGTGCGCCCACCCGTGCCAGTGGCGGCAAAGACGAGAACCTCATAACCGGCCGCCTCAAGGATTTTCCGCGCCTGCTCAACGCATGCGGTGGTGTTTCCGAACTGACTGGCCACGATCACCGGTTTGTCACCGACCGGCGGCAGGGGTTGCTCTACCATCCCGCAGATGGCACCCGCCGCGCGGGCCAGAAGCATGCGGGAGAGGCGGTTCAGCCCGGCCACATCCACGATGCTCGGAAACATCACGATGTCCTTAACGCCGACATACGGTGCCACGTTGCCACTGGCCAGCGTGGAAACCATGAGCTTCGGGAAACCGACCGGCAACGCGCGCATGGCCGCCGTGGCGATCGCCGTGCCGCCCCCTCCGCCCAGCGAAATGACTCCGTCAATCCGCCTCTCCTCAACCAACCGTGCAAGCAGGACCGGCGCACCCTCAGACATCGCCGTCACCGCCTGACCCCGATCCCGTTTGGCCGCAAGCCCCGCTGCATCCAGTCCGATGGCTGCGGCCACTTCGGTCCTGGAGATATCGGGATTAATCCCGGGCACACCCAAGGTCCCCACATCAATGATCAGGACTTGATGGCCGCGCTGACGAATGAGCTCAGCCACGAAGCCGTGCTCGGCTCCCTTGGTGTCCATCGTCCCCAGAATGGCAATCGTTTTCATGGCGTCACGCGGCCGGGACTTGAAACCGGGCGCGCAGGAAACTCCGGTCACTTGCCCGCAGACCAGAGAACTGCGTTGCGCAGAATGCGCATATAAGCCTCATGATTGTGCGCATCGCCGTCGTGTCCCAGGGTAATGCCCACAACGCGGCCTTTGGCCTGGTCCACCGTGAAGACCTGAGGATAATCCTTGCCGTCATGGGGCGAGTGCGCCGTGGCGAGGACCTTGACCGGAGGCCCCTGCGAATCGATTTCAAAGTGGTAAAGCTCGTCCTTGAGCGTGAACTTTGCCGGCACCCCCAGCATCAGCGGATGTGTGGGGGCGGATACCTGCACGTCGAATTGGCCGTATTTGTCGTGACCGTGTGAGCCGCCCCCGATAAGGCTGCGGTTGTATTCGGGCCAATCCCGCCAGTTGTACCAAAGGCCGGGATGCAACCCGATGATTCCCCTGCCCTGTTCCAGATGGTGGAAGATGGCCGCCTTGGTGGCGGCATCGGTGAAGGGCTTGTTGTTGGAGATGATCAGCACATCCACCCCGCCGATTATGTCCGCCAAGCCGCCGGTGGTTTCCGTGTAGTTTGCGCTGATACCTCCCCCTTCGTTGAGGTTCCTGACATCAGCTCCATTGAACCAGCGCTCGAAATCATGACTCGATCCGCCGCCGATGATCAGTGTTTTCAAACCGCCGCCCCACTTGAACACGGGCACGGGGGACGCGCTGGAACTCCCGGACCCAACCGGCAAGGCTGGACCGCCCTCACCCAGCTCGGCGGTGATGGCCACGAAAGTGGGGGCCACCTCATTTCCGTAACTGGAGATTGTCAGCTTCTCCACCATGCCGCGCTGCTTGAGCGCCTTGACGAAGTAACGCACCTGCCGCCCCTGTTGAAGGAGTTGATCGAGATTTTCCAGCGCTTCCGAGCCGGGCACATCGATATGGGCTATGTAATCGGCGATCTCGACGCCGTTGCGCAGAACAATCTCCTCAATCGCACCACCGGCAAAGTGAACCAACACCTTGGCTGCCGGCTCATTATTCTTTCCGCCCGGAAACCCCCAACCGGCCACACCGCCCAGAAAATGCAGCTTGGTGGCCGGCAAACCCACCTTGACCTCAACCTGACGAGGATAGGTCTGGGACAGGCCGGTGCCGCCTTGGAGGACAATCACGTTCTTGCCCGTGGCGGTGCGTTGGGGATTGATGACATCAAAGGACACCTCGCGATGCTTAACGGCGCCCCAGCGTTTGAAACGCAATGATTCTTCCCGTGATTCAATGGATTGATAAATCCCCCGCGCCGTGCTGGCGGTGAAGGCCGATGTGAGGTCCAGCATGCGGAACCGGCGCTCGTCGGCGCAAAGGTAGGAGAGCAAATCACGCAACCCCTCAGCCCCAAGCTGCTCAAAGCCCTCAGGCATGAGGGAACGGGTCGTGTCCCGACGCGTCTTGATGTTGTCCTTGCGTATCTCCATCTCCCCGGTCTGATTGCGAAGAACCACCACCTTGCCGTTCTCCCGCAGCACAATGCCATCAAAGCTCAGATCGTCCTTGGTTTCGATGCTGACGGTATAGAAATTCGGTTCAACCACGCGGTTTGGATCCACAATATGAACCAGCAGCTCCCCGGGGCCATGCGCGCCCATCCCGTTGAGATTGGGGGCGAAGTTGGCCCCCTGCCCCTTGAAATTGTGGCAGGGGGTGCACGACTGGGAAAATATCCGGGCCCCATTGGTCACATTGCCCGGCTTGACAACCTCGGGCCGCAGCTTGGCTATCAGCAGGTCCTTCTCCTTATGCTCCGGTCCGCTCAATTGGTCGATGACGCGGTTGGCCTCCGCAGCCACAGCGGGATCGGCATGAGTCCGTAGCCGATAGAGATTTGCCAGGCCGAGCAGGGCCGGATCAAGCTTGTGCTCCGCCAGAGCGGCAACCACCGCCGCCGACCAATCGGCCCGGCGGATCAATTGCCCGAACGCGGCTTCACGCAACTCGAAGGATAACCTGGGCAAAGCCGAAACCAAGGTCCGGCCGACAGCCGGCTCAGCGATCGCACCAAGGGCCTGAATGACCCTGATCTGCAATGCGGGACTGGCATCACCGGCCACCAGCGAGGCCACCGCCGGCAAAATCCCCGGGTCCACAGCGCGCACCCCGAGCAAATCGGCGGCGAGTTGCCCGCGCTGGGCATCCGCCAAAGACTTGTCCAACAATTGGGCCTCCAATCGCGTGATGGTTGGGCGAATTGTGGCGCCGAGCTGGCCGGCCAGATTCCATTCACCAACCAGCGGCATGGCCGCTCCGGCCGTGAGATCCGAGGCGAGCAGCCGGCCCAGAGCGACGGCCAAAGCGGAATCGGCAACGGGTTTGACATCATGCCGCAAGTTGGCCCGGAGCGACTGAAGTGCCAGCGCCTTGTATTCGTCCACAGCCGGGGGCTGGTCAGCCAGCACAACCAACAAGGCCCGAACGGATTCCGGGTTGTTTTGATTGGCCACCTGCCGGGCCA
Source organism: uncultured Verrucomicrobiota bacterium (assembly GCA_903873415.1). GTDB lineage: Bacteria > Verrucomicrobiota > Verrucomicrobiia > Limisphaerales > CAIQOK01 > CAIQOK01. The sequence continues at coordinate 75,136 of CAIQOK010000067.1, forward strand.
GATGCGTGATCATGGATGCCGCCAACGCTGGGTTCCCGGCTGAAAGAGCCGCGCTGAGATACAACAGCGGCGCCTTGACCGTCATTGCCAGCGCCGCAGTCTCAAGATGGGGGTTTTTGAAGGAGGGCCATGCCTCAACCAAGGCCGCCGCCAGGGCCGCATTAGGCGTCAACGTGCCACATCCTATCAGCGCCCAGACCCGAACCCGTTGATCCGGATCAGCCAGCAGGGAGCGAATCACTTCAATCGGGGGGGTAACAGCGGAGTTGTCCTGCTCGGCTCCGATCCGCAATGCGTTTTTACGAATCAGCGCCTCGGGATCCCGGATGGCACCGGCAAGCAGTTCAGGTTTGAGGAGGTTGAGATTATGCAAAACCCAGAGGGCCTGCATGCGTCCATAACCCGTGCGGGCCTTGCCGGCCTTGGCATTGAGCGCATCCTCAGCACCCCGCCCGGCCCCCTCGCTCAAGAGACGGTTGGCCGTCGTGCGCACCCATCCATTGGGATGATCCAGCATTTCCACCAGACCAGCGGGATTCTTCACGTCCAGATCAAAGACGGGCAAGGGGCGGGATTCGTTGTGCTGAATGCGGTAGATCCGGGTGAAATGGTGATCCCGGTCGGGCCGGGTGGATGCGTTCCGCGCGCCATGGGCCGGGCCGCGGGTGTCGTTGTGAACGGCGATCTGGTTGTACATATCCACCAGATAAACCGCGCCGTCGGGACCGACCCGGCTGTGGATGGGCTTGAACCAATAGTCTGTGCTGGTCAGAAATTCCGTCTGTTTACGACCCTCTTCCTTCCGCCCCTGATACGTCACGCCCACCGGGTCGAGAAATTCATGATGCATCAGCCAGACCGTGGGCTCGTGAATGAAAAAGGACCATGAGGGTCCCTGCCATTTGGCTGGCCAAGCCCCGCCATCATAAATGCACGCACCAGCTGCGGCGGTGAACGCACCAACCCAATCAATCTGGAGATAAGGCTGACGGGTTTCCTGACGCGAGGGGAAGACCTTGTTTTGCTCGATAATGGGTTGGACCGCGCGCACCCCGGGCATTCCCGCAAGACTCACCACTTTTTCGGGCAGCACCATGTGCAACATGGGCTCGCCGCAGGTGGCCGAGCTGTAGAAAATCTCCCCGTCCGGAGCGATCTCACAACCCCAAGTGTTGCACGAACTAACGGCCACCTGCTCCAGAGCGGAACCGTCCGGTCGGAACCGATACAGTCCCGCTGAGATGTGGCCGAATTTTTTCTTTCCGTCCCCCGATGTCACATTCCCGGAACTATAACCCACCGACCCATACACCCATCCGTCCGTGCCCCAGCGCAGATTGCTCGTCACTGAATGGGTGTCGCCCGTCCCCCAGCCAGTAAACAGCACCTCCACCTTGTCAGCCTTGCCGTCCCCGTCAGTGTCCCGGGCCCAAAGGGTGTCCGGGGCCTGACTAATGATGGCCCCGTCCTTATACAGCACCATTGAGGTCGCCAGCTCCAACCCGTCCGCGAAAACGGTCTTCTTATCCATGATGCCGTCCCCATTTGCGTCCTCGAGAATCGAAACTCGATCGCGGTTGGCCCGCGGTTCACGCCCGCCGATCGGATAGCGGCTCGGATCGCGCAGGCGCCAGGGGGTTACCCGGGAATCATTCTTATTGATGTCACGTCCGCCGGGATATTCCGGAGTCTCCACGACCCAGAGCCGGCCGCGCGCATCCCAATCCAGCGACATTACTTTTTCGGCGATGTTTTCATCCGCAACGAGGGAAATATTAAACTCGGGATGGAGATTGAAAGTCTTGAGCGCGTCTTTGGCGGAAAGCGGTCCGCCCGGAGGATAAAGCAAAGAGCCCAGCTCCTCTTTGGTGCAAAACTCGTCGACGTTCTCACGCTTGCCGGCCCAGGCAATGCCCCGCATCAGCACCGCGCGATAGTGCAGGGTGTTGAACACGTCAAAATCGTGGCCAGGCAGACTGACAAAAGCCCGATAGGGCACCTTGCCCTCAGCCGCTGTTTTCTCATAAGTCCAGATTTGCGGGGCGATGACATGGACATTGTAAAAGCTGGCCGCCAACACCCCGATTTCCGGGGACAGATCCATGCCGGCGTAGATCTCGTCCTTCCAGTCAAAATTGGAGATGCCGTGGCTGATGGGATGCTGTTGATCCAGCCAGCAGATGCCCACTTCGCCCTCCTGCCATTTGGTGGCCTTGTCCGCCGGCAACTCCGCCGTCGGCCAGCGCCACGCCCCTCCGATGGTGTCCTTGCACCACTGATACTGGTCACCGCTGACGACTCCATCATGCAAAACAACCAAGCCGCCGCCGCGTCTGAGGAATCTTTCGAGCTCAACCCTCTGCTCTCCGGCAATCTTCATCCCATCGGCCGCATAAATGACCACCACGTCGCTGCGGCCGAGTTGTTCCGCTGTGGGAAACTCCAGCGCCCCCTCCACTCTCATGCCGCGCCCGGTTAGGAGCGCCTTCCACTCGTTTAGAAAACGGGGGTGATCGTGCTGGTTTGGACCATGGGTTTTGGCGCCGCCACGAATAAAAACATGCAACGGTTCGGAGGCGGAGACGGACCACGCGCACGCCAGACAGGCTGACAACAACAGGAGTTTAAAGATGTGTTTCATTTGGGCTATGGAAAATCAGAGGCCTCACTATAAGGAAACCAGGCGCGAAGCAACATCGCTCATTTGCGTCAAGGCCGGCAGGCTTCCAAACCCAACTGCGGCCGCAGCGACACCCAGGGCTCCTCTTTGGAAACGTCAACCAACTCCGGTTCGGCCGCCTGGGAAGGCGAGAGAATGGCCAGAAACACCAGCGGCTCGGCAAACGGGTTGTAGGCCCCATGCACCTCGCCCTTGGGAATAAAGGCCATTTCGCCCGGGCCCAGAACACGATGCTCACGCCCCACCCATTGCTCCACCCGGCCGGACAGCACATAGATGAGCTCCTCCCGCGTGGGATGGGTGTGGAAAGGGTGGCAAAAGCCCGGCGCCATGTTGGCCCGCACCATCATTAATTCCTTGTTGGGAACGACATCTGAACGGCAGAGCCACTCCTCCAGCGTCCAAGGCGAAACAAAATCCACCTTCTCGGCGGCGGTCACAAAACGGCGTTCTGCCAAGCCCATGATATGCGGCGGGTTCATTGTTTCTTCTTGGCTTTGCCAAAGGCCTTGGCCGACGGCGCTTTCAACCGCTTGAATTCACGCGTCAGGTTGGTCAACGACGCCTCCACCCCCATCCGCTCCAGCGAACTGGCCCCGACAAACCCCACGGCATCGGTTCCCTTCAGCACCCGGTCCGCATCGGCCGGAGTGTTGATCGGCCCGCCATGGGCGAGAAAGAAAATATCCTTCCGAACCCGGCTTGCGGCACTAATGATGTCCTGCGTGCGCTTGAGGGTGAACTCCCAGTCCACCACGGCCTTCTTCACTCCAATCGAACCGCCAACCGTGGTGCCAACGTGGGCTATGATCGCATCCGCCCCGGCTTTGGCCATCTCGACGGCTTCCTCGGGCGTCGCCACATAAACCACCGAGAAGAGATCCATCCGGCGGGCCAGCGCCACCATCTCATATTCCTTCTGCACGCTCATGCCCGTCTCTTCGAGCACACCACGAAAATGCCCGTCAACAATGGTGTGGGTGGGGAAATTGTTCACCCCGCTGAAGCCCATCTCCTTTACCCGGCCCAGCCAGTGCCACATGCGGCGGCGCGGATCGGTCGCATGCACGCCGCAGATTACGGGCACCTCTTCCACCACCGGCAGCACCTCGTATTCCCCAATCTCCATGGCAATGGCGTTGGCATCCCCGTAGGCCATCAAACCGCAGGTCGATCCATGCCCCATCATTCGGAACCGGCCCGAGTTGTAAATGATGATCAGATCGGCCCCTCCCTTCTCGATGAACTTGGCGCTGATGCCCGTGCCGGCACCGGCGGCGATGATCGCGTCGCCTTTCTTCAGCGTGGCACGCAGCCGTTCTACGACCTCTTTGCGGGTGTAAGGATTACCTTTTCCAGTCCAAGGGTTGGGCATAATTCAGTGCTTTTTTTCGTTGAGTTAAATTGGCAGTGTCGAACCCGCCCCGCAAAGCCGGACTGGCGAGGCGGTAAGGCTTATGGGTTCGTCTGTTCTTTTTGATTTTGCTCATCACCAAATGGCGGTGCAAGCCCCAACTCAACCTGAAGCTGAAATTCCTAAAACGCCCGGGCAAAATCGCTTTGGAGAAACGAAGGTTTTCATTTTCTGCTTGCGCCATTCCGACTGAATGCCTTTATTTCAGTCGTCCGTGGACTGTTGAACACCAATCCCCGGACGCCCAAACCAAACAACACACGCAAAATCATGGCTACCTCGCTTTCCAAATCCGAAATCATCACATTGCTGGCCGAAAAGGTGGGCATCACCAAACAGCAGTCCGCTCAGTTCTTGGAGGAACTGGCCGCACTGGCCTGCCAGAACGCCAAGGACTCCTTCACACTCCCCGGACTGGGCAAGCTCAAGCTCAAAGACCGCGCCTCCCGCATCGGCCGCAACCCCGCCACCGGCGAATCGATCCAAATCCCTGCCAAGCGGGTGATTAAATTCGTCATCGCCAAGGCCGCCAAAGACTCTATTCTCGCCGCCAAATAGCACCTTTCAACCCAAGGCGCTTCAGGCTGGCCGGAGCGCCTTTTTCCTCCCAAACCGCCCCCGCTATCATCCATTCCTTGAAAACAGCAGTGGTCGGCTGCGGTGCCATTGGCGGCTACTACGGCGCAAAACTCGCCCATGCCGGCCAGAATGTTCACCTCCTGCTCCGATCGGATTACCAGGCCGTGCTCAACCAAGGCATCTCCGTTACCAGCCCGGACGGGAATTTCACCACCCGCCCCCTTTGTGCCCGGACCCCGGAAGAAATCGGGCCAAGCGACCTGGTTATCATCGGACTGAAGACCACCGCCAACGACCAGCTCCCGGGGTTGCTCAGATCCTTGGTGACGCCGACGACCGCGGTGTTGACGCTGCAAAACGGCTTGGGAAACGAGGAAGCGCTCTCCCGACTTTTCCCCCGAGAACAGATCCTGGGCGGACTCTGTTTTGTGTGTCTCAACCGCACAGCTCCGGGCCGCATCACCCATACCGGGCACGGAAGAATTTTACTGGGCGAGTTTCAGCGCACCTCCACTGCGCGCACACTCCACCTTTCCGCGCTTTTCCAGCAGGCTGGGATTGATTGCCAGGTTGTCGATGATCTGGCTCGGGCCCACTGGGAGAAACTGGTCTGGAATATTCCCTTCAACGGGCTGGGAGTGGCCGCCGCTGCCGGATGGGAAAGTTGTGCGGCCCCATCGACAAGCACCAGAATCAGTCAAATCAGGCATCCGGTGATGCCGACCGACCTATTGCTGGCCGATCCGCGTTGGGAATCCTTGGTGCTGGAGCTGATGTTAGAGATCATTAACACCGCGAACGCCTTGGGTTTCGCCATCCCGGAATCCTATGCCACTCTGCAAATCAACCGCACCCGCTCCTTGGGAAGCTACCGGGCATCCACACTGATCGACTTTGACCGGGGCCAACCCTTGGAGTTGGAGAGTCTTTTTCTTGAGCCGCTTCGACAGGCGCAAGCGGCGGGCGTCCCCACTCCCCGTCTGGAAACGCTCAGCCGGGTTCTCATGCGATTGTCCGGCCTCTGAGTCCTTGGGTTGCTGGCCACCTGCAGAGATGTCCCGACCGCCCAAGAACTGTCCCGGGCCGGGACATCGGCATCGGCCGCCTCGAACATTGGTTCACACTCCATTCGAGCCCCAAGTCGCCGCCGCCAAAGCTGAACAAGCCTGAAATACATAACCGTGAGCAGGGCGAAGCCGAGCAGCCAACCGGCCATCACCGCGGCAAAATAACTTGAAATGGTTGTCATATATTCAACGGGGCACCCGCCCTAGCAGTGAAACAAGCAACTACCATTCCAATGCACTGTGCGCCTTTCTCTTTCTCCACGACCCCAAGATCATTGGGAACAAACCCGGTCCAATGCGCACCTCCCCAACCGCTCCGGACTGCTCCGGTTCATAGAACGCTGCGGAAGATCGCACCGCACCGAGCTAATTTGCCATCGCTCCATCTATGCCCCCTCAAAAAGATTCCGGATCTTGCTGTCTTCCAGAATCGATTGTCGGTAAGGCTTCCCGAAGGCTGAAAGCCGGATGTCGTCATGGATGAGCTCAACCACCTCCCGAGCCGGGTATCGAACAGGCAAGGAACGCCGTTTGGACTTTGCATGGCGCTTGAAATTGCGTAGATATTGCTCTCCGCCTAGGCGGATGACTTATGAAACCCCAAGTTGAAATCTACGACACGACCCTGCGCGACGGCTCGCAGGGGGAAGGAATAAACTTTTCGGTGGCGGACAAGCTGCGGATTGCCGAAAAACTGGATGCTTTCGGGGTGCATTATATCGAAGGCGGATGGCCGGGCAGCAACCCCAAGGACATCGAATTTTTCGCCCAAGCCAAACGCAAGAAATTCAAAAACGCCAAACTCGCCGCCTTCGGATCCACCCGCAAAAAAGGCGTCCCCGTCGAGCAAGACGACCAAGTCCGCCTCCTCATCGAAGCTCAAACCCCCGTGGTCACCATCTACGGAAAAACCTCAATGCTCCATGTGAAGGAAGTGCTTCGCTGCACCCCCGAGGAGAATTTGGCAATGATCGGCGACACGGTCCGATACCTGAAGGATCACGGCAAGTATGTGATCTATGACGCGGAGCATGCATTTGACGGCTACAAACTGGATTCCGAGTATGCGCTGACCACTTGGCAGGCTGCGGAGAAGGCCGGGGCGGATTTCGTGGTGCTGTGCGACACGAACGGCGGGTGTTTGCCGAGCGAGGTGGCGGAAATCACGCGGAAGGCCGTCGGCCAGCTCAATTGCAAGGTGGGCATTCATACCCATGACGACAGCGGAGTGGCAGTGGCCAACGCCTTGGCGGCCATCGAGGCTGGAGCGGTGCATGTGCAAGGAACGGTCAACGGCTACGGTGAACGCACCGGCAACTGCAATCTCATCAGCGTGATTCCTCTGGTGCATTTCAAGATGAAAAAGACCGGAGTGCCGGCCCGCTCGATTCCCAAGTTGCGGGAGCTCTCTCTCTTTGTGGATGAGGTGGCCAACCTGCGCCACAACCCCCGGCTGCCTTGGGTCGGCGCCGCGGCGTTTGCCCACAAGGGCGGCACCCACGTCAACGCAGTCCAGAAACTTGCCGCCAGCTACGAACACATCAATCCGGAACTCGTCGGCAATCAGCGTAATGTGCTGGTCAGCGACCTGGCCGGCCGCAGCAACATCGTCATGAAAGCCCAGGCGCTGGGCTTCAAGCTCCATAACGACACCGCGGAGCTCAAGACCATCTTGGAGCTCATCAAGCAGCGGGAGCACGAAGGCTACGAATACGAAGCGGCCGAGGGTTCCATGGCCTTGATCATCCAACGGGCCCTCTCGCGGAAGTCCAAGCCGGCCTTCTCGGTGGAGCAATATCACGTCTCCATGCGCCGCGATGCCAGTCAGTCGGTCTGCGAATCGACCATCCGGGTGCGGGTTGGCAGCAAGCTGCATGATGCCGTGGCCGAGGGCGACGGGCCAGTCAACGCTCTGGACAGCGCGCTGCGCCAGGCCCTGGCCAAGTCGTTCCCCAAACTCAAGAAAATCACACTCACCGACTACAAGGTGCGGATCCTGGACGGCGGGGCCGGAACGGCCGCCAAGACGCGCGTCCTCATCGAGTCGAGCGACGGCCGGCGGGAATGGGGCACGGTTGGGGTGAGCGAGAACATCATTGAAGCCAGCCTGCAGGCGCTGGTGGACTCGATGGAGTATGCGCTACTGAAGAAGTGAGTCACGAATTCACAGGGATTCATGGGCGAACTGATCCACAAAGAGGAGACATTCAGCAATAGCGGGTGCCGCATGCTGGTGCATCGTGAACTTGGCAAGCGCCACGATGAAGTGATCTATAAAGAGGCGCCTGAGATCGAATTCCAAAGGATGGGCGTTTCGTTCAAGCGCGAGGCGGAGTTCAAGTTATCCCACGAAGACCAGATTCTGCGGCACAGGCTTTTCGCGGGAATGGCGCTGAATAAAATTCTTTTGGAAACAAAAGCGATCGGGAGATTGCCCAAGTCGCATATAAAACAAAGGCTGAATCATCTGGCTGCTTCAAAGTTAAACTTGGGATTGCTTGTCAATTCCGTTGAAAATCCGTTCAATTATAAGCGCGTTGTCCTGTAAATTTTGAATTGGTGTTAATCAGTGAAATCTGTGTCCGACTATGTCTGAAATTCCAAAAGCCTACGAACCGCAGTCCGTTGAGGACAAATGGTATGACTTCTGGCTGAAGCAGGGTTGCTTCAAGGCCGATGAACACTCCTCCAAGCCGGCATATTCCATCGTCATCCCCCCGCCCAACGTCACCGGAATGCTCCACATGGGGCACGTCCTCAATAACACCATCCAAGACATTCTCAGCCGCAAGGCGCGCATGGACGGACGGGAGGTTCTGTGGCTGCCCGGGACCGATCATGCCGGGATCGCCACCCAGGTGCAGGTGGAAAAAGCGCTCAAGAAAGAGGAGCGGAAAACCAAATACGACCTCGGCCGGGAAGAGTTTCTCAAGCGCGTCTGGGCCTGGAAAGAAAAGCACGGCGGCATCATCATCAACCAGCTCAAGAAGCTGGGCTGCTCCTGCGACTGGTCCCGCGAACGATTCACCATGGACCCGGACTATTCCCGCTGCGTCCAGAAAGTGTTCGTGGAGCTTTACAAGAAGGGCCTGATCTACCGCGGCAAACGCATGGTCAACTGGTGCCCCGTCTCCCAAACAGCACTCTCGGACGAGGAGGTGGAAATGAAACCACAGCGCGGTTTTATGTACCACTTCCGGGTGGAAGCAGTGGAGTCGGATGGTTCGCCGCTCAAAGGCGTGAGCGGAAGGTCCCTATCCCCCAGCGGGGGCGAGGGCCAGGGTGCGGGGGCATCCGCACAAAAAAGCGGTCCGGAAACGGACTCCGAAGGCCGCATCTGGCTCACCATCGCCACCACTCGCCCAGAAACCATTCCCGGCGACACCGCCGTGGCCGTGAATCCGAAGGATCCCCGCTACGCGCATCTCATCGGCAAACACATCATCCGTCCCCTGCCCGTCCACCTGCCCGCGGAGCAAAAGCTCATCCCCATCATCGGCGACGAGCACGTGGACTTTGAATTCGGCACGGGCGTGCTGAAAGTGACGCCCGCCCATGACAAGGCGGATTTTGAGATTGGCCAGCGACACAAGCTCGCGCTGGTGGACATCATGAATTCCAACGGGACCATGAACGAGCTGGCCGGCGAAAGCCTCGCGGGCTTGGATCGATTCGAGGCGAGGGCCGTGGCAGTGGAGCGGCTGCAGGAGTTGGGCGTGATGGTTGAAGAGAAGCCCTACGAGAACAATGTCGGCTTCAGCCAGCGCGCCGACGTGCCGATCGAGCCGCGCCTGAGCGAACAATGGTTCTTGAAATATCCCGCGGTGGAACAGTCCAAGGCCTGCGTGGCCGAAGGCCGGATGAAATTTCATCCCGACCGCTGGGCGAAGGTTTACGACCACTGGCTGACGAACATTCAGGACTGGTGCATCAGCCGGCAGCTCTGGTGGGGACATCGCATTCCGGTTTGGTATCGGGACGCGGAGGTCCACTGCGGACTAGACGCGCCCCAAGGAGATGGATGGGTGCAGGACTCCGACGTGCTCGACACATGGTTCAGCTCGTGGCTATGGCCCTTTGCCACGATGGGATGGCCGGAGCAGACCGCCACGCTCAAAAAATTCTATCCCACCACCGACCTCGTCACGGGACCGGACATCATTTTCTTCTGGGTAGCCCGCATGATCATGGCCGGCTACGAGTTCATGGGCGAGGCGGAGTTTGCGCTGCCCGACGCCATGCCGTTCCAGAATGTCTATTTCACCGGCATCATCCGCGACAAGCAGGGCCGCAAGATGTCCAAGACCCTTGGCAATTCGCCCGATCCGCTGGTGCTCATTGCGCAGTACGGCGCGGACGCCCTACGGTTCGGGACGATGCGCAGCGCCCCGCTCGGTCAGGATGTCTTGTTCGACGAAAAGGACGTGGAGCTGGGCCGCAACTTCTGCAACAAGCTCTGGAACGCCTGCCGCTTCCGACAGATGGTCGGCAGCTGCGATTTCCCCGTCCAAGGCGAGATCGATCCGAAACTCCTGTCCTCCGACGACAAGTGGATTCTGCTCAAGCTCAGCGGGGCGATCCGTGAGGTAACGGTGGCGCTCAACGAATACAAGTTCAGCGACGCCACCGGGGCGCTCTACCGTTTCTTCTGGAACGAGTATTGCGACTGGTATGTGGAGGCGAGCAAGGCCGTGTTTTATGGGGCCGACGAGGTGCGCAAGGCCAACACGCTTGCCGTCGTGGACTTCATCCTCAGCCACGCCGTCCGATTATTCCACCCCTTCCTCCCATTTATCACCGAGGAACTCTGGCACGGCATGGGCTATTCCACCGACATGCCCGAAGGCCAGGGCGGCAGAACGATCATGAACGCGCCATGGCCGCTGCCGTTCGACGACGATTTCATCGTCCACTACGGCCTCGATTCCAGCCATCTGGAAAACACCGATGCGAAATACGAGCTTGTCAGCCAAGGCCGTAATCTGCGCCGGGCAGGAAACATCCAGGCCGCTAAGAAGGTGAAGTATGTCTTCAAGCCAGCCCACCCGCTCACGCCGCATGATGCGGAGGTGGTCAAACTGCTGCTGAATGCAGAATCGCTCGAAGTGAATCCGGAATATCAACCCGGCAAGGGGACGCCGACGGTGGTGTCGCCGCTGGGCGAGCTGTTTCTGCCGCTGGAAGGGCTGATTGACGTGGCGGCGGAACAGATCCGCCTCGGCAAGGAGCTCGAAAAGATCCAGCTGGAGATCGGCAAGGTGGAGCAGAAGCTCTCCAATCCGAGTTTTGCCCAGAAAGTTCCGGCAGCGGTTCTGGCCGAACACCAGCAGCGTTTAGCCGATTGGCAGGCCAAGCTGGCCCACACCCGCGCCGCGCTCGAGTCGCTCCAAGGTTGAACATGAAAACACCCTCCCTCCCCAAGACGCTGACCGCAGCAGTGGCGGCAGCCAAAGCCGCCGGCGCCCTGATGCGCAAAAACCTGCACGCCGAGAAGAAGGCCAATGAAATCAGCCCGCACGACATCAAGCTCGAGCTGGACGTGCGCTGCCAGAAACTGATCGAGAAAAAACTGGCCGCCGCCTTTCCCGAAATCTCCACTCTGGGCGAGGAGGGCGACTCTGGAGCGGCAGACTCGGAGTATCGCTGGGTGGTGGACCCGATTGACGGGACGGTGAACTTTGCCTACGGCATTCCCCATGCCTGCGTCTCCATCGCCCTCCAGCGGCGCCTGGCCGAGACACAAGATTTCAAATCCAAGACCAAAGAGTCCCTTTTCGAAACTCTGGTGGGCGTGGTCTACGATCCATTCCAAAACGAACTGTGGACGGCGATCCGCGGACAGCGGGCAAAGCTCAACGGCCGCGTCATCCGGGTCAGCAGCCGGAAGACGCTCTCCGAATGCATCGTGTCCATCGGCTTTGCCAAAACCCGGGAATGTTTCGAGGCGTCGTTGGGCAATTTTGTCTGGCTCACGCGTCGGGTGCGCAAGATCAGGATCCTGGGCTCGGCGGCCCTGGGCCTGACCTATGTGGCCAGCGGACGGCTGGACGGCTACATCGAGCGCGGGGTAAGCCTGTGGGATGTGGCGGCCGGGGGGCTCATCCTGGAATGCGCCGGCGGGGAATTCTGGACGGAACCCGCCCGGAAGAAGGGCAAGCTGCGGATGACCGCCAGCAACGGGCTGATCCACGGCAAACTGCCGGTGCCGGAGTAAGAGTCAGGGCGAGTTGGTGAAGGTGCCGGAAAAATTCGTAGCGCCCAATGCGAAGGGGTAAGCTGGATAAGCCGTGCCCGTGAAATTACCCGATGTCGCAGATTTAAAATTCATTTTAATTGCGCATGGAGGCAGCAGGTTACCGGAATAAAAAATCAGCTGGAAATAACCACTAAACGGCAATTGATTCCAACCGTAACCGGCAATCGTGCCAGGCGCAAAGCCGGTGAAGGAGTAAGTTCCAGTTCCCAAAGAATTGAACACCTGAACGTTTGTTCCCAGGATTGCGCCACCGGTGTAAAAAAGCGAAAGAGTTTTTCCAGACCACGACTTCGGCGCGAGCGTGGAGACGGAATACTGAATTTGCGCCGCGCGAAAAAATTGGGCTGAAACATTCATCGCCTGCGAACTGCTGTTGGTGGTCGGGATGGCGGTTTCGATTCCCAGCATTGCGCTGCTCCAGTTTTTCAAATCACCGGAGTTATAAATCCGGTTCTCCGCATAGAGCCGGTTGCTGAAAATCAGGCCGACGTTCGTGCCGGCCTGCACGATCTTCAGGTTCAGATTTGTAACTACGGGCAGACCTTGCGCGGCAATGTCAAAGGCGTTTGCAGCCGTGCCAATGCGGCGGATCATGAGGGAATTCACATAGACGTTGGTCAGTGGCTTGTCGCTGGCATCTGTTTTCACATGGTTGATGGCATAGACCACGTTCGATCCGCCGTAAAGCTGGCCGAAAATTGTGTAGCCGTTATTGAGTGAGGGTTGCGGCGAAGCGGTCACGAAAAATTGCGAGCCGTTCGAATCAGGGCCCGAATTAGCCATCGCCAACACCCCCGAACCGGCAAAATTCAAAGCGTTGGTAATTTCATCCACAAAGGCATACCCCGGACCGTCCGTGCCAAAGCCGTTGGGCGACCCACCCTGATTCATGAACCCGGATATGACACGGTGAAATGTCAGTCCGTTGTAGAATGGATTCGTCCGGACCAGGCCGGAGGGCAGGTCGAGCCATGCGCGCTGGCCGGTAGCCAGACCGATGAAATTGGCAACTGCCTTCGGGGACTGAGCATAGAGGAGCGCACAAGTGTAGCTGCCCATGCTGGTGTTGAATTCGGCATAGAGACCGTTGGTGTATTGGGCCCGGCCGCTGGAAATCAAACTCAGCAGGCCGATGACAACAAGCGGCCAACAGAACAAATTTTGGAACACCTTTTTTTTCATCATGCAGCTCATCCCCCAAAGAAGTCTCAGTGCCGGGAATACCCACGGAGACAAAGGACCCGGTCCATTGGCTCTTTCCGTTGGCAGGCGCAAAACATACCAGACATTTCAAACCACTTTTCCACCGCAGCGAACCGTCACCCCAGCAGCGGCAGTGCCTGCTCCACCCGCTGCAAAACCTTCTCTTTACCCAGCACTTCCAGAAGATGATAGAGGCTGGGGCCGTGGGGGTTTCCGGTGCAGGCCAGACGGGTCGGGTGGATCAACACTCCCACCTTCACCCCCAACTCGGCAGCCACCGCCTTGAGCGAGCCTTCCAGTGACGCCGCGTCAAACGCGGCCAGTTGGCTGAAAGCATCGCGCACCTTCTCCAGTCGCGGCTTGTTTTCCGGCACAAACCCCTTCTTCGCGGCTTCGGGGTCATACGCAATCGCATCACGAAAATAAAAACCGGCGTAGGCCGGCAGTTCGGCAAATGTCTTGATCTTGCCGCGGCAAGTGTCCAACGCGGACTTCACATACGCCACCGGCAAAGCATTGGTATCCAACCCCGCCTTGGCGAGAGCATGCACCCCCAGCTCATAGAAACGATCCGGTGCCAGTTCGCGGCAATATTCGCCCTGGAGCCAAACGAGCTTTTCAAAATCGAACTTGGCGTTGTGCCGGAGAATCTGCGGCAGATCAAAACGCCCGACAACGTCGGCAAGCGCCATTTTCTCGATGTTATCCTTCGGCGACCAGCCGAGCAGACAGAGGTAATTGTTCACCGCCTCGGACAAAAAACCCTCATCGGTATAGGTGGAGAGCGATGCGCCCCGGTCGCGCTTGCTCATCTTGCTCCCATCGGCATTGAGGATGAGCGGGATATGGGCGTATTTGGGCGGTTCGACGCCAAACGCCTTGAAAAGGGCGATGTGCTTGGAGGTGTTGCTCAAATGATCCTCCCCACGAATGACATGAGTGATCCCCATCTCCAGATCGTCGACCACATTCACAAAATGAAACACGGGCTGCCCGTCGGAACGAACGAGCACAAAATCCGGATCCATCTCCTCGCGATCGGTCAGCTTCCTGAGCACGTCGCCAACCACCAGGTCGGGGATCAGGACCGGCTCCCGCGGCATCCTGAACTTGATAGCCCCCTCGTGCTCATAAGCCAGACCGCGCGACAGCAGTGCCTCGACCCGGCGCTGGTAGTTTTCCTTCCGCTGCGACTGGAAATAGGGCCCTCGATCCCCTTTGGAGGGGCCGGTGGCGTCGCCCGTGAGCGGGCCCTCGTCCCAGTCGAGCCCCAGCCAGCGCAAACCGTCAAGAATGACGTCCACAGCGGCTTGGGAATTGCGCGCGGCGTCGGTATCCTCAATGCGCAGGATGAAAGTGCCGCCGGTGTGCCGGGCGTAGAGCCAGTTGAACAGAGCCGTGCGGCCCCCCCCAATGTGCAGGTAGCCGGTCGGGCTGGGAGCGAAACGAACGCGAATTTTCATACGCCCATTCAACCACCATTGCCGCGCCGGACTCAAGCCGCGAGATTGGCTGTTCTCAGGGCCCAGACGGCCGCGAAAAGCCCCCCGGCAAAATAAAAAGTATTCATCACCAAAAACCGTTTGACGGCGTGCTCTGGATTCGTAGAATACTTGTCCTGTAGACAACTGCAGGCGCAAGTCGGTATCAGTTGCAGTCCGCCGACGACAATGATTCCAGAGTAGCTCAATGGTAGAGCACGCGGCTGTTAACCGTGTGGTTGTAGGTTCAAGTCCTACCTCTGGAGCCATTTTAAAAACCCTCGTTTTCCTAACTATTTTCAAAGGCGGGTAGGCA
>CAIQOK010000068.1 GCA_903873415.1 uncultured Verrucomicrobiota bacterium
CCTGCTCACCGATAAAAAGATCGGCCTGGTCCAAGACCTGGTGCCCGTGCTTGAGCAAATCGCCCGCACTGGCAAGCCCCTGCTGATCATCGCCGAGGACATCGAGAAGGAAGCCTTGGCCACCCTGGTGGTTAACCGTCTCCGCGGTGTGCTCAACGTGGCTGCCGTTAAGGCCCCTGGGTTTGGCGATCGCCGCAAGGCCATGCTCGAAGACATCGCCATCCTCACCGGTGGTCGTTGCATCACCGAGGATCTCGGCATCAAGCTCGAGAATCTCGGACTCGATGACCTCGGTCGCGCCAAGAGCGTGATCGTTGGCAAGGAAAACACCACCATCGTCGAAGGCGCCGGTAAGAACTCCGAAATCCAGGGTCGCGTGAATCAAATCCGCCGCCAGATCGAGGAGACCACCAGCGACTACGATCGTGAAAAGCTCCAGGAACGTCTCGCCAAGCTGGCGGGCGGCGTCGCCGTCATCCATGTCGGTGCTGCCACCGAGACGGAAATGAAGGAAAAGAAGGCGCGTGTCGAGGACGCCCTCCATGCGACCCGTGCCGCGGTCGAAGAAGGCATCGTTGCGGGTGGTGGTGTCGCCCTGTTGCGCACTCTCGCCGCCATCGAAGCCGTCAAGCCTGAGATTCATGACGAGCAAATCGGTGTCGACATCGTCCGTCGTGCCATCGAGGCCCCTCTTCGCGAACTGGCGTTTAACGCTGGCGTCGAAGGCAGCCTGATCGTTCAGGAAGTCAAGCGCCGCAAGGGCAATGACGGCTACAACGTGGCCACTGGCGAGTACGAAGACCTGGTCAAGGCCGGTGTCGTCGATCCCAAGAAGGTGACCCGTTCGGCCCTGCAGAATGCCGCCTCCATCGCCGGTCTTCTCCTGACCACCGAGTGTCTCATCACTGAGATTCCGGAAAAGAAGGAAAAGCCTGCGGCGGATCCGCATCACGGTGGCGGCATGGACTACTAAGTCCCTGTCCCTTCAACCGTTCGTTTACGAACACGGCATCCAGCTCCGGCTGGATGCCGTTTTTGGTTTTTCCGGGATCAGTACCTGGTTACCGAAATGGCCTGCCGTTTGCCGCGAGCGATTTTCGGTAACATGATAACAGATTCGTGCGTCACGCTCGCGCCAGCGCCTTCGCACCGATTGGTGTCAACCAATCGGAAACCGCCGAAACGCATCCGCCGCCTGAATGGCCTCCACCCGGCCGTTTCGGAGTGATACGACCCGATCGGCAATTTGAAGGGTCTGGAGGCGATGGGCCACCATGAGGGTGGTGCGGTTTCTCGCAAGGGCTCTGAGTCCTTCCAGCACCAGTTCCTCGCTTTCAACATCCAACGCGCTGGTCGGTTCATCGAGGAGCAGAATCGGGGCATCCTTGAGAAAGGCGCGGGCCAGGTTGATGCGCTGCTTTTCCCCCACGCTGAGGCGCGCTGCCCCATCGCCGATCACCGTGTCATAGCCTTGCGGCAGGCGCCGGATAAAGTCGTCGGCGTTGGCCTGGCGTGCCGCGGCCACCACTTGATCCCGGGTCGCCTCCGGTTTTCCGAAGGCGAGATTTTCCGCCACAGAAGTGGGCAGGAGAAGCGGTTCCTGCAACAGAACCGAAACTCCGGTTCGCAGCGAACGCAGGGCGATCTCGGCGACGGAAATTCCATCAATGCAGACTCTTCCGCTCATCGGCTCGAGGAAGCGCGGAACCAGCTGCAGGAGAGTGGTCTTGCCGGCGCCACTGGGTCCGATCAGGGCGACGACTTCACCCGGCAGGACCTCGAAACTGGCACCATCCAAGGCGGGCGATCGCCCGTCGTAGCTGAAGTGGACGGACTCGAAGCGGACTTCTGGAACTGAATTCAGGCTTCGGGGAAATGCCCGGTTCCCGTCAGGTTTCCCGTTGGGTTCCTCGATCAATTCAATCACCCGCCGCGACCCCGCGAAGGCGTTGGTCAGTGTCGTGCCGAGTTGAGATAACTGATTGAGCGGCTCGTAGAGTTGGGTCAGATAGGCCAGAAACACCCACAGCTCACCGACGGTCAGCCATCCAGCCAGAACCTGTCGGGCGCCCATCCACACCAGCAATGCCGTGCCGGCGCCCAGGACGGCGGCCACAATCGCCAGGTAACCCAATTCCGCTCGATGCTGCCGCCAACGGGCGCTGGATGCATCAGCGAGGGAACGCTGGAATTGACGGGTCTCCTCCAGTTCCCGGGTGAAGGATTGGATGAGCAACAGATTGGCCACGGTCTGCTGCAAACGTGTCGCCACCGACGTGTCCGCCGTTTGAGCGATTCCGGCCAGCCGGGCCATTCGACCGCCGAGGCCGCGCATCACCGCCAGGAGAACCGGAATCGTGAGGAGCGCGGTCAGGGTCAACGGAACATTCAACCGCGCCATCACCCAGGTCATGGCGAGCACCTGGGTTGAAGCACCCAGCAGTCCGAACAGCCCCTGGGTGAAAAGGGTTTGAAACGAATAGGTGTCCCAGGTGGCACGATAGAGCACTTCGCCCTGGGGCAGGGCATTCCACCGGCGCAGGGGCAGGCGGAGCAACCAGTCATAAACGGCACAACGAACCCGTCCCAATCCCCTCAGCCCGAGGTGAATCACGGTCCCATTTTGAAGGGCGACCAGCAGGGCGTGAAAGAGGTGCAGGGCGGCCATGGCGGTTACCAGGACAGCCAGTGCGGCAGTGGGAGGGAGGGACCCCATCCATCCGGCCCAACCTCCGGGAAATGATTTCTGGCCGAGAACGCAATCAATGACCAGGGCCAGAGGCCATGGTTTGAGAAGGCCGGCGGCGGTGCTGAGGGTCAACAGGCCGACAGAAACGGTCAGTCGTGCCCCATCGGGCCGAAAAAAGCTCCATATCCGCCAGACATGCCGCATGGGTGAGAGTTTAGCGGGTGTGATGCAAAAGAGGGGAGTTTTCACCGTGTTTTTCAATCGCAGCAGCCGAAATCGACTCAGATTCGGGTAAAACCTTCCGCGGGAGAACGAAATCGGTGCATCCAACAAAAAAGATTCGGGGAAAAAGCATTCTGGCGAAATGAATCATAAACCATTGGCGTTCAGGGTATTAAATCTAGAATTGGACGGGATTTGTGGAGTCCGTGAGGACAAAAAGAGCAAAAAGCCCTTGCGTGAGCAGGGGGAAGGGACTATTTCTTTTCTCGTTCTTTCGGTACATGCAGTTCAGCCACCGACTGGTGAGAATCAGTTGGCGCAATTTTGTCGTCTCAATTAGAAGCGACGAAAGTGTTACGAGGCAAAAGCCGGGGTAAAACCGGGTGATAAGCGAAGTAACCAAGCTGAAGGAGAGTACCGCGAGAGTTCCTTGAAATTTTGGTTGTGCGACTAAGAGGTCGAAAAACCCGGAAGGGTTTTTCACCAAAAAAAGTCCTTGGAATTGAAACAAAAGCCGCGGGGTTAAACCCGCGGGTGAGTGGAAAGACCGAGGCAAATAAAAGTAACTACGACGAGGAAAAAGCCTGAGTTTGGCGAGCGGTCAAATGCTCAACGAACAGGGTGGAAACCTCTGTCATTTCTTTGAACGGAGAGTTTGATTCTGGCTCAGAACGAACGCTGGCGGCGTGGATAAGACATGCAAGTCGAACGATCATGTTTGAGCAATCGAGCATGGGAGTGGCGCAAGGGTGCGTAACACGTGGGTAATTTGCCATGAAGACTGGGATAACTCGTCGAAAGACGAGCTAATACCGGATGTGATTGAAAGATCAAAGCTGGGGACCGCAAGGCCTGGCGCTTCATGATAAGCCCGCGGCCTATCAGCTAGTTGGCGGGGTAAAGGCCCACCAAGGCGAAGACGGGTAGCTGGTCTGAGAGGACGACCAGCCACACTGGAACTGAGACACGGTCCAGACACCTACGGGTGGCAGCAG
>CAIQOK010000069.1 GCA_903873415.1 uncultured Verrucomicrobiota bacterium
ACTATTGTTAACATCGAGTTGTTGTGCCTGCGGTACCCGTTTCCGGAAACGATCAAGTATGAATACAGCGGCGGCGTGGTGGATAACCAGGACGTGGCCCTGGTGCGAGTCACCTGCGACAACGGTGCATACGGACTCGGCGAAGTCACGCACGGCCAATACTGCCATCATCCCATCGCCGGATTGGTCCAACACTTCAAGGAACTGCTGGTCGGGCGATCGGTGTTCGAAATCAACCGCGCATGGGAAACCATGTATGGATCGAGCGTCTTCTGGAATCGGCAGGGCGTCGGGATCGGCGTGATGGGAGGAATCAACATCGCGATGTACGATCTCGTCGGCAAGCTGCGCGGCCTGCCAGTTTACGAATTGCTCGGCGGACTGGTCCGCTCGCGAATGCGGGCGTATGCCAGCAACGGTTTGTTTCGCGACAAGGATTTGCTGATCGCCGACGCCCGGCGCGCCCAACGTTTTGGGTTCAACGCCTACAAGATGCGCGTCGTCACGCCTGAGACCCTGATTCCTTTGGTGGCGGCGTTCAAGGCCGAGCTTCCCGACATGGACCTGATCGTGGATGCGGTTCAAGGCTCGTGCAGCGTGCCGTGGTCGGTTGCCATCTCCAAGCAACTCGCGAAGGAACTCGAACGCTACGATGTGCTCTGGTTCGAGGAGCCTTGCCGCGTCGAGAACATCGAGGGCTATGTGGAAGTGCGCCGTTCGACTTCGATGAATATTGCGGGGGCCGAGAGCCTGCCAACGGCTGCGGCATTCAAACCCTATCTCGACCGCGAGGCGTTCGGAATCGTGCAGTTCGACTGTTCCACCTCGGGCTTCACCGAGGGACTGCGGATTGCAAACCTGGCGGCCGTCCACCAGCGCCCGGTGGCGATTCATTCCTGGGGCTCGGTGGTCAGCGCGTTGACCGGTCTCCACCTGGCCCTGGTCATGCCCAACTGCGCCATCACCGAATATGGATTCATGGATCACCCGTTGAACGACCTCCTGTCCGTCGTGCCGCTGCGACCGAAAGACGGCTATTTCGAGGCACCCACGACGCCCGGCTTGGGCGTCAAGTTCGACGATAGCTGGTTGGAGAAATATCCCTACGTGGCTGCACAAAACACCATGGTTTCCGCCGACGAAGCCGATATCCAACTGACCGGCATCGGTGGCCGACGTTCCGTGCCGGAAGGCAACTACTCGGACACGGTCTTCGACAAACATTACCTGACGCCGGCGGGTCCACGCGAAACGGCGACGGCGCACTCATAAGGAGACACTATGGCAACGAACAATTACACAATTCAAGTTCTGCAAACCGGTCACATCGAATTACGGGGCGCTTGTATCTACTACATGATTGATTTCGACCGGTGGGAACCGTTCATTTACACCATGCTGGTGGTCCGTGGAAATGGCAAGACGGTGGTCATCAACTCCGGCGTGGATGACGACCCCAGCTTTCTCGATCCGCTCTGGAAAGATTGGCCGGGTGAACGGAATCTGGTGATCTCGCCAGAAGAAAAGACGGCGGCGGCTCTGGCGAAAGTTGGGGTCAAGCCGGAAGAAGTAACGCACCTGATTCTTACGCCGCTGGTATATTACGCGACCGGCAACGTGGATCTTTTTACCAACGCCGAGATCAGCCTGCTGAAGCGCGGTTGGCTGGATTTTCACGCTCCGAAAAATCGCGCGGCGGATGCTTTGCGGAAGACGGCGATCTCGGATCGCGTGCTGACCCATCTGGTAACCACCGCCTGGCCACGGGTGCGCCTGCTGGAAGATGAAGACCAGGTGCTGCCGGGAATAGACGTGTGGTTTGCGGGCGTTCATCACCGCAGCACCATGGCGGTGCGCATTCAGACTGCGCGCGGCCCCGTAATTTATTCGGACTGCTGTTTCAAGTATCGCAATCTGGAAGAAAACATTCCGCCGGGATACGTGGAAAATATCGAAGACGTCTGGAGCAGTTACGCGCGCATTCGGAAAGAAGCGGCGATCGTATTGCCAGCGTTTGATCCGGAAATTTACTCGCGCCATCCGGGAGGCAAGATCGGATGAGCGGGTTGAATCTGAAGGCAAAGAAAATCGGCATCGTGGGCGCGGGCGGAATCGTGCAAGCCGGGCATCTGCCTGCGTATCGCACCGCCGGGTTTTCGGTGGCCGGAATCTTCGACATGAATTACGAACGCGCGTCATCGGTCGCGCGCGAATTCGGCATTGCGAAAGTTTACCGCGAGCTGGGCGAGTTGTTGGAGGATCCGGCGATTGATGTGGTGGACATAGCGGTACCCGCGTCGCATCAACCGCCGATTGTGCTCGCGGCGCTCCAACATCAGAAACATCTGCTCTGTCAGAAAC
>CAIQOK010000070.1 GCA_903873415.1 uncultured Verrucomicrobiota bacterium
ATGAGAGGATCGCACTAATTGGACCTCGGCGAGACGGATGGATTTGGAGTTCATCCCGCAAAGTCTGCCAGCCCCTGCTCACTCCGCATAGATGGGTCTGCCGGGCGGATACATTGGTTCTTCAACTCGTCGAACACAGTCTCGGTATCCGCCCGCCGCGCGTAGAGCAGTGCCACGTGTTGGAGCGTTGCCTCGCCCCGCTCCAGGCCGGTCACACACACACACACCGTGATTTCATCCCCGGGCGTTTTCCGGGACAGATTCCGCGGGTGATGTTGAGGTGCCTGTGAAACCCGCCCCGCGCGGCTGGGGCGCCGGAAGATGTCAGCCCTCTTCTGTTCCTGTGAACGTGAGTCTCCCCCGCAGGCTGTCCAAAAACCCCCCATTCTTTCCTTTATCCGTCGGGTAAAACCGAAACCAGCGATGCAAAACTGCTCGTCACCCCGGATTTTATTCACTCCTTCTCACCTTGCCCACCATTCTAATTGCGGAGATCGGGCTGAAGTAGAATTTCGGAGAAAGCCAGTGTTCTTGCTGCCAATTCATGGCTTTTTCCGAAACCGTGTCGCCGCCATCTCCAGCCTGCCCTGAGCAGTCTTGGAAGGTGTCAACTTTTTGATTCCAATCGGAGAGCGGCGGGCGTAAGTTGGCATTCAGCAAAATCGTCTATGAACCCACGCACAAATTTTAAGGGGCGCTTCAATCGGCTTTTGACGTTTATCCAAACGCATTTCCCAACGGCTCAAGTTTACGGCTTGGTTTCGGCTTCCATGTTCCATTCCACGCAAACCCACGCCAGAAAAAGCGCATTGCTCGTCTTGTGCTGCCTGGTGGTATGGCCAGGCTGGATGGCGCTGCCCGTCCGGGGTGACGTTACGAACTCCGTTGCGGCCAATCCCGGCTGGATTGCTCCGAAGTATCCCGTTCACTACGGTCCTACCACGGTGGGCGAAATCACCGAGGTTCTAAACCGTGTGCTGGGCTGTTTGGAAAGCCACACTCCCGCGCGGCTTATTGACCGGCAAACCGGTCGAGAAGTGGTCGATCTGACCCGGCCTGACACCAACTCAATCATTCAACCCGGGTCGTTCCCGATCATCTCATACGAATGGGGCGTGACCTATTCTGGCATGCTGCTTGCCGCGGAAAACACCGGCGATGCGCGGTTCAAAAATTACGTGGCCGAGCGGATGCGGTTTATCGAGGACCACGCCGCCTATTTCCGCAAGCTGAGCCAGAGCGGGTGGAAACTGGACAATGGCCAGTTCCGTCAGCTGCTGTATCCCAATTCGCTCGATGATTCCGGATCCATGTGCGCGGCGATGGTCAAGGCCCGGCGAGCCGGATTGGCGGAGGGGCCGGAGTTGAAGGGGCTTATTGAGAATTGCGGGGACTATGTCAGCCGGCAGCAATTCCGTCTGGCGGACGGCACCCTGGCCCGCAAGCGGCCTCTGCAAGATGCCCTTTGGCTGGATGACCTTTATATGGGGGTGCCCGCCTTGGCCCAGTTGGGAAAGCTTACCGGCGAGCGGAAATACTATGACGATGCGGTGAAACAGGTGTTGCAGTTTTCGGAGCGGATGTTCAACCGCCCGCTGGGCCTTTATATGCACGGCTGGATAGCCGGGATGGATGTGCATCCGGAGTTTCATTGGGCGCGGGCCAACGGTTGGGCCCTGATGGCGATGACGGAGCTGCTTGACGTGCTGCCTCAAGACCATCCGGGCCGGCCAAAGGTTCTGGAACTCTTTCGGGCCCACGCCCGCGGCTTGGCGGCCTGTCAGGGACCCAACGGACTTTGGCATCAACTACTCGACCGCAATGATACCTATCTGGAAACCTCGGCATCAGCCATTTACACCTACTGCCTGGCCCGAGGCATAAACCAAGGCTGGATAAATGTGCTTGCCTATGGCCCGATGGTGCAACTGGCGTGGAATGCGGTCGCCACCAAGGTCAATGCCCAGGGCGAGGTGGAGGGGGTCTGCGTCGGCACCAACATGGGTTTCGATCCGGCATTCTATTACTACCGTCCCTGCAGCGTGTCTGCGGCCCACGGCCCCGGCACGGTGTTGCTCGCCGGGGCGGAGATGATCCGGCTGACGAAGTCGGACCGGGCGGTGTTCAACGGCGGCGCGTTGCAGTTCGGGCGGCAACCCGCCGACATGAAAGCGGCCAACTAAGTATTACTACGACAAGGGGAGAGGCTTAAAGTCAAACAGTCCTATTTCCCGGGGAAGATTAGGACTCCATGATTAATCCCCAGCGCGATGCGGCACTTCAGAGCTTGATGCAATTGCTTTTGCCGCGGAACGCCGAGCACCTTTGCGAAGCGAGGGTTAGAAGCGCAGGGACAGATCGACCTGAAGCAGGTTGTAGTGCTGAACGGGATTCATTTGGGGGATGTCCAGGTTGCTGCCGCCGGTGCCGAGCTGATCGTTGATTCGGCTGGCGTAGCCATAGCGGACGGTGCCAAGAATGTTCTCGGTCAACGCGTAAGAAATCGCCCCAAAGAAACCCTCCATGTTCAGGCGGCCTTCAAAGAAATCCGAGTCCACCAAATTCGGGTCCAGTGCGTATTGTTCGACGTGCTGCCAATAGCCCCGAACCTCCCAAGCATGGCGTTGTCCTGATGATCCATAAACCATTCCCTGAGTGGGTCCGTAGTTCAGCCCCGCAGTCCCGACTCCAAGACCGAATTGATAGGCTTTTGTATCCGCGGTTTGGGCCGAGGAGATGACTCTGGTGTCACCGCCACCCAAGGGCGAAAAGGCGGATCGGGACGCGGCGTAGGCGGCACGGGCGCGGGCGGCACCATCGAGATTTTGGGCGTAATCTCCAAACAGTCGCCACTGAACCCGGGTTAATTGCCAGTTCAGTTCCCAAGGGATCTCCAGAACCTGGAGGTTGTTCAACCCCGTCTGATTGGCTGTGAACCCGTCATAATAGCCGTTGGGATATCCGCTCCAGGCCCCGCCGTTGCCGCCGGTGATGTTGTTTGTGGACCCTTCGCCGACGTAGATTCCCGAGAAGTCAGGATAGGCGGATGTTGTGGAAGGATTGCTGCCGGTATGCAAATAGTTGTAGATCACCGGAGCAACTTTAAGACTGACCTTATCCGTAAGATGATAGTTGAAACCAGCCTGCCATGCCAGGAGGAACGGCAGGTCTGCAGTGCTGTAAGGGATGGCAAAGAAATAACCCGCAGAAGCCTTTTGCGGATTGGTGTCCTGATAGAGAAACTGGCCGAAGTTCGCAAACAGATCCGCTTCGCCAACCGTGGCTTTGAACTTCTCGGCAAAGCCCTCCGGATTCAGGTCGCTGTCCCAAACCATCGGAGTGACATAGAGAGGGTTTGGCATCTTTCCGGCCGTTAGATCCACACCGTCCAAGGGCTTCCAGCCGATGTAGGCCTGGCCCAAGTTGATGCCGGCCGTGGACTTTCCAAACGGCCCCTGATAGGTGCTGCCGCTGCTGGAAGTGCCCATGGTGATCCACGGAGAACGTCCGTTGGCAGCGGTGTCCATGCGTAATCCATAATAAAACTGGTCATACAAATCGCCCCGAAGGCCCAGGCGCAACGAATAGCGCATCCGCTGCAAATTGATGCTGCCGCCCGAGGGGTCCTCCACCTTCCGGTCCTCAAAACGCAGCCGGACATCCCCGAAGAGTTCGGCGCTTTTCAGCCCCTTGCCAATCTTCCAAGGCGAAGTGGCTGCAGCGGTCGGGGTGTTGGTGTGCATCCGGTCCGCCTCGGACTTGACCGAGGCAGCCTCCTGCTCGGTGACGAAGCCTTTCTTGATGAACAGGTCGAGAAGCGAATCATTGCTCTCCGCGAGCAATGGACGCCCACCGCTGCAAACAAGCATCAAAACGGCCAGATAACCACCCTGGCAACCCGCAATTTTCAAACACGCGTTTCTCATCGGACAAAAATTAGGGGGCGCGCATGACAAATTTATGTCGCCTGCGTTACGATCGTGTGACAGCTCATTGCGCGGAGAATACGGATTTAGCCTGTCCAGGCCGTAGTTCGCAAAGCGGAGAAGTGGCATTTGTCTGCGGAGAGGATTTGAGACCTCAACATGGAATAGGGGTGGTGAAAACAGCATCCGGAGGAAGGGTTTCCGTCCGGCCTGTCGGCTGAAGTTGGCTAAAGGATCTGACGCAATCAACAAATTCTCCGCCTTGGGAACTCTTCTTGGATACAAGGGTTCGCCTCTATTAATCTCGGGTAGGCCGGTGGGCTGACCCGCAATAAAAAGAACGTCACAACAAAGGAATGACTGTTCCGTCCATGCTCTTGGCAAGATATGCGGGCCGGCAGCGCCTTGATTCGTAAGCTTGTCCAATCCGGAATCCTCCCGCAAAAACTTCGGGCCGCATTTCGCGGCCATTCCGCAGGAAATTGGATTTTGAGCCCATCGAAACACCATTTTTGTTGGTGTTTTCATGGGCTGTTCCGGCGTAATCCAAAACAACAAGCGTTTTTTCGACCTTGGTTTCACAATATGCTTAACAGCAACATCTTGTTACGGGACGGTTGCGGCCGCATCTGTTCCGGGCAAATGCGCCCCGAAGCGGCCTCAGAATACGTGACCTTTCAGCAACAACCTCCGAAACCCGGAGCCGCAGGCGCGCATGTTCCTTCGTAAAGCGTTGGTGCAAAGCATTTCATAACCGGATCTGGGACGTCCTAATTCTACCCTCGCGTGTCTTCCAAATTGAGGTCTCCTTATTTATTCCGGGTAGAGTGGGGGTGTTGACAGAAAAAGTTGATTGCTCTCGCGGGCATTCAGGACCAGAAACCATAAAAGCATTATGAAACAAAAAATAAAAGTATTGGTCGCAGCCGCCATCATGGCGGCATCGATCCCGGCGCAAGCCGCCTATCACAACGGAGATCTTCTGATCGGCTTCTCAAAGGCTGGTTCGTCCACTGACTATATCTACGATCTTGGGACGCTTTCCAGCCTGACTGTAGGTGCATCGTGGGATCTGAGCGCCGCCCTTAACTCCAATTTTTCCACAAACCTCAACGGTGTCTCTTGGGGCGTGGTGGGCTCCCTCGTCTCCGGTTCGCATGTATACCAAACCACCGATGGCAGCAGCTTGCCTCTCAACGGGGGGGACTTCAACTCGGTAAAGACAGCCGTATCCTCGATTGGCAGTGTCGGCAACGGCAGTCCCTTTACCGGGGCGGGCACCTCAGCCAGTATCGACCGGAGCGCCGCAAATTCCTGGGCGAATCAGACCGCCACCTCAGGGTTGACGACCTATTTCTTTCCCAATGCCAGTAATCCCAATGTGGTGACTCCGTCCCCATTCACCAGCGGAAGCTCCTACGCGGCGCTGTGGGACTCGGTGACTCCGAGCGGATTGCAGCGTGACGCTGGTTCATTCACCCTGAGCAGTGTCGGTCTTGTCACCTACGTGCCCGAACCCTCCTCCGCGGCACTCGCCGCTGCGGGGCTGGCACTGGTCTCCTTGCGAAAGCAGTTCCGCCGCAAGAATGCCTGAACCTTTAGAACCACAAAACAATAAATAATCAACCCAAAACCGAAACCAAATAATAACTGATATGAAACTGACTCAACTCCACACCGCCGCCTTGATCGCGCTGGGGATCGTGTCCCAGGCGAGCGCCATTGACTACGTCTACATCACCGGGTCCACGGCCGCGCGCAACGCCGCCTACGATACTCTGAACAGCACCAACGTGTTCGATGCCCTCCCGGTCATCATTACCCAGGGCAATGCCACCGCCAAGAAGTGCACATACATGACCTTCAAGGGGACAATCGGCGGCACCACTAACTATATTAAGTGCGACTGGTCCGGCTCCGAAGGCGGCATCCAGGATCTCGCCATCGGTAGCACTCAACCATTTCTGGACGACACGGCAACTTCTGGTACGACCTCGTCCGGACCTTTCGTGAACTCCACTGTCGATCTCGCGTTCGCCGACAACGACAAGGCTTATTCCCGCAACCCGACTGCGGCTATCACCGGAACAAAAGTCTGTGTCATTCCCTTTGCCTTCGTGAAGGAAAAAGGCTCGGCTACCAACCTCGTGAACGTCACGGACCAACAGGTCCGCAAGGCGCTGACCGGTGGTGTCAAAACCGCCCTCATCACCGGCAACACCAACGACCTTGGCTATACTTACGTCAGCGGCCGCGACAACCTTTCCGGCACTCGCGTGAACGCTTTCGGGGTCACCGGTTTTGGCATCTTCACCACCCCTTCTCAGATTGAAGTCAACTCCTCCGGTGCAATGATTGACGTCGATGCTTCCGGCAGCTACGCCGGCGACTGGGGCTATCCCAGCGGCGGCACGTTGGCCACCCAGATGGGCTATGATCTTAGCGCCTCTAGTGATTCGATCGTCGGCTCCGGTAAGTTCAGTGTGATTGGATATCTGGGTCGCTCGGATGCCAGTACTGGTGTTGTAAACGGTGGCACTGAGCTCAGCTACAACGGCGTCTTTGAATCCACCGCCTCGGTCATCGAAGGTCAATACAACTTCTGGGGTAACGAATACGTTTATCGTAAGAACTCCCCCACTTCCCAAGCCACCACCGTTTACAACAAACTGGTGGCGGTCACCGGCGTCAACAAGGCGTCCGACGGACTCACCACAATCGACTTGGGCCTGATGCACGCCACCCGCAACGGTCCGACTTCCGACCCGTTCCACAACTAAGCCGCCGGCTCTTTAGGAAGGGCTGACAATTCAAAGCCGGCGTGAACAAGGGTTCGCGCCGGCTTTTTATTGGAAATGCGGCCTTTCAGTTCGGGCATGTGATTTGCCTCCGCTATAAATCCAGAAACCAAAGATTCTCGCGGCGGGCTCAAGGCCTTTGGAGCCTGAGTATCTTTCGGGTGCTTTTAGCCAGTTAAAAAACTCAAACATCAACCCCCAAATAGTGAACCCATGGAAAAGGGACTTTTAATTTCAGTCGCCCTCAATGTCGCAGCCCTTGGGATCATTGCCATGCTGCTTTCGGACGGATACAGGATGCGCCCGGCCGATGCAGGCCTGCACCCATACTTGAGTAATAAGACCCAAACCTCCGTAAGTGCACCGCCGACCGATGCCACCGGTCATCCCCGTTTCGAGTGGAGTCAGCTGGAATCAACGAACTATGCGATCTATGTCCACAACCTCCGGAATATAGGATGTCCGGAGGAGACGATCCGGGACCTGATCACGGCGGATTTGGACGCGGGCATTTACGCGCGTCGCAGATCCGGATTTCAGCAGATGGCAAAGGCCAAATCGACCGGCCCATCTGCCACCCGCCTTGCGAACCAAACCTTGGAGGAGGAGCTGCAAGGGTTGCGCCGTGAGGAAGATGAACTTTTGTCCACACTGATGGGCGACCGCACGGAAACAGCCCCGCATGGAACGCCCCTGGCCGGACGAACCGTTGTGACCGCGGAGGAAAACAGGCGGCAGCCCGAAGCGGATCCGCCCTCCCGCTCCTACGGAGAGATGAGCCCGGACCCGATTTCCCCTCCGGCGCGGCCCCTAAGAAACGGAGTCGAAGTGAAACCCCCAGAGGTGTTTGCAGAGTCGCTTTTAATGGCTCCTGTCGATCTGTCAAGACTCGGCCTGGACGCCAGCAGGCTGAAGGTCGTTGACAATCTGCGCCAAGGGTTTGCCGGGCAGGTGGGGGCGTCTCAAGACCCGACAGATCCGGGATACCATCAGCGCTGGCGAAAGGCGCAGCCGGCCTACGATGAGATGCTGCGCGGAACCATCGGAATAAATGCCTGGCTGGATTGGCAGGTTCAACAGTACTACAAAACCCAGGTTGAGCCGAAGTGAGCATCAACCTACTGATGGGTGAGGTGGCCCGGCTCAGCGTTTCACCTTGTTATCAGGGGCAGCCCTTCCGGACACGGCGACGCGGCGCAGAGCCTCTTTAAGCTCGGCGGGAGTCAAACTCGGGCCTGCCACCGGGCCGCGTCCCTCCAATTGCATAAGATAGTGGTTTGCCACACCTTCCCCGTTTCCAGCGGCCAGATGAAACCATTCATAGGCTGCAATCAGATCCTTTCCAACGCCGATGCCGTCCTCATACATCCGGCCCAGATTCATCTGCCCTCGGGCATCGCCACGTCGGGCAGCTTGACGATAAGCCCTGAAGGCTAGCGGGGGTTTCGCCTGAAGCCCGGGTCCTCCATGCTCGTACATGAATCCAATGGTGTTTAAGGCTTCCGGCCTGCCTGCTGCTAAAGCCTTGCGATACCAGCCGAGGGCTTGGTGCAAGTCAGGCGGTGTTTCATCGCGCCCCCGCAGATAAATATCCCCCAATGCCATGAGGGCATCGGCTTGTTTGGTCGCGGCTGCCCTGCGATACCAGCGAAGGGCCTCTGACACGCTCCGCTGAACACCGCGCCCTTCCGCGTAGGCAGCCCCAAGACTGTAGCAAGCCAAAGCGTCTCCCCGTTCCGCACCCTTGCGATACCACCTTGCTGCGGCCTCAAGATCTCTGGGGACGCCCAGCCCCCGGGCATAAATGGCACCGAGATCATTTGCTGCAAAAGCATGGCCTCGTTCGGCGGCTTGGCGCATATATTCCGCCCCCAGCGCCTCATTTCTGGCGACTCCAGTTCCCCTCAGATGGCAACGCGCCAATTCATACAGTGCACTCGTATCACCCTTCCCCGCGCGGGCTTCAAGCCCGGCAAGATCCGGAGTCCCCTGGTTGGGGAAACGGCAGCCGGAGTTGACCGCGATTAACAGCCACGCTGCCATCAGCGCGCCCCGTTTGAATTGGAAGTTCGCAATCAATCAAACACTCGGTTAACACACGGGCGGCTGAAACGCCAGCATTAATCTATGCCTAAACACACACGCTGACCGGTGAACAGGGCCGGACCGGATGTTACAAAGAAGCTAAGGTGTCATCCGCCCCGTTTTTTGAGCGGTCCGTAATGAATTATCATATTGTAAGTAAATTAGTTACACTGAATTTAGCAATGTCCTCAAACAGTCGGTTCACGTCTTCGGATCATTGGCTCGCAGGCGACAGGTCTGCGATGATTTCACATGAACTGTAATGAATTGAAGTCCATTTTGACCAACGAACCCAAAGCCTTTATGAGCCAAATGAGCAACCAACTGAACAAAGCAATTGTAGCCGGGCTGGGCCTGTTGGCCTTGGCCCAGACAGCCCAGGCGCAAACGTTTAAATACTCCACCTCCAAGACGGACCTCCTGCTGGGCTTCCGGAAAACCGGGTCTGCCGCCGAAGCAAACGAGGCGGTCGTGAACATCGGATCCATAAGCAATTATCTAAGTGCCGTTGCGGGTAGCTCCTTCAGTGTGACCGCGTTTACCCCCAGCCAGTTGACCAACGGCACCTTTCTAAACTTGAACAATCTGAACTGGTCGGTCGTAGGCAGCTCGGGATTGGCGTCGACCACCAGCAGCGGGTTTCCAAAACACACGCTCTGGGTCACAGTGCCAAGAACCGATGTCAACATCCAATCTGGAGTTCCTATTCGTAGCAGCGTTTCGTCCCAAAGCGGTGTCACTACACCGATCGCCACCATCGCTAACAACGCCATTCAGATATCGCTGGCCTTAGGCACCTCTAATCAGTTCAACACCACTACCTTTGTCCGCGAAAATATTGCCACCTACGGAGCGGTGCCCGGGACGCTCTCCACCAAAATGAGCGGCTTAGTGGCAGGATCCAGCACCTTGGGTGACAGCTGGAATCAGGGTAATCTTGAGATCACAACCCCGGCGAGCTTTACCTCAGCCGTGCGTTCCGATCTTTATGAGGTTCAGCCCACCACCGATCTGGCAGGAAATACGGTTGTTGATCCGCACACTGGAACCAACAGCAACGCTTATTTTATCGGCTATTTCACTCTGAACCCCAATGGCACCATGACTTTCACGCGAGCCTCCGCCACCTCCGCCCCCTCTGCTCCCACACTGAGCATCAGCCGATTCGGAAACACCACATCCATTTCCTTCACCAGCGCCAACTCCGCCACCTATACCCTTTGTTATACCAACGCAAGCAGCCTGACGGCTCCACTCGCCAGCTGGGCGACCAAGCTCTCCACCCTCTCGGGCAACGGCGGTGTTCAGACTTTCAGCGACATCACCACTGATTACGACCGCGTTTATTCTGTCAAGGCCCAGTAAGTCTTACCTCCAACCCACATTAGTCAGCCGGGTGGTTTCAAAGGAGCCACCCGGTTTTTATTTGCCCATATCGATCCTTTGTAAACGGTCGTTTACTCTAATCCACGCAATTGAAGTGGTGGGCAAGGAGTGGATGGTTGGGCCACTGAAAAATCATTCCCCCCCCTCCCTGCATGTCCTCCAGGCGCTTTATGGTAAACCTCCCGCCCCAATCCAACTGGATCTGGAGTTCATGAAGACCCTGAACACAAAAAAGGGCTTCCTCCGCTTCATCCAGCGCTTGATGAGATTTTTAGGTTTAAAGTTTTCGCGTCCGCCGCCGTGGTTTTACCCGCTGAAGTTATCGATTACTCTGGTTCCTGTTGATCACTCTCCTCTACGGCAGGGGGGGCTGCGATGCGAAGATCGCCTTTGGCTTTGCACACTTTTGAAAGCGAAAGGCCGTCAAGCAGGCGTATTTATTGTTGAGAATCGAAGCCTTATGGATGAAATCCGAGGGCGTGTGTCGACGGCAAATCCATCGGCATTCCGGACGTGGCAGCGCAGCGTCCGGACCCCAGCCCGACTTCCGCAATTGGGTCTGGACTAAGAATTTCCGGCGGGATTTTGCCGAGTTGGATGGCAAAAGTCGCCACTACAGCCGCGCTTTGGGTTGGTTTATTTTGGACCGCGCAAGAATTTTTCTGTAAATTGGTTGAGCATTTAAACTGAGTGCTGGGCTTGGGTTTTCATGCTGAGGTAAACTTTGCCGGATTCCCACTCCTCGCTGATCTCTTGTCATCGGGCGGATCAAAACCGGCCAC
>CAIQOK010000071.1 GCA_903873415.1 uncultured Verrucomicrobiota bacterium
ACCTGGGATGTGAGATCTGGTTTGCTCAGTAGCGAGCCGATCTGCAGCGGTGGTCACCGACCGACGCCACAGGACGGGAGCCTGTTCATTATCCATTTTCAATTATTCATTGTTTTTGTTTTCCCAGCCCCGCAGGGGCGGCACATTCTGAGAGAACGTTCAGGATGGCTCGGGGATGTCTGGTTCTTCGGGAGCGGGTGCCGGTTTGGCTTGCGCGCCGCCGGCTTTGGGGGAGAAGGATTTGTTCAACTCAATCCAGTAAATGATGAGCTGTTGGATAATGCGCTCGAATTCCTCGAAATCCACCGGCTTGACCAGATAACTGCGGGCACCCAAATCATAGGCGTTGAGGATGTCCTCATCCAGATGCGAGGAAGTCAGAACGATCACGGGGATTCTGAGCGCTTTGAGATGGGGTGTGGACTTGATTTGCCTCAGCAGATCCAGTCCGCACATCAGGGGCATTTGCAAGTCGAGCAGGATGACTGAGGGGGTTGAGCAGGAGGTTTTTTTCGTTGCTGCGTTCTCCAAATATTCGAGTGCCTCGACTCCGTCCCTGGCGACTTTGAGCTCGATGTCGGGGTGTTTTTTGCGGAAGATGCTCCGGCCTAGTTCCACGTCGTCGGGGTTGTCGTCGACCAAAAGGATGAGTTTTGAATTCATGTCGGGAAGGGTTCTTGAAGGCAGGGTGAAGTAAAATGTGGCACCATGACCGTGCGAGTTCTCCGCCCAGACCCTGCCGCCGTGTCGCTGGACGATGATTTGGACGATGCTCAGTCCGATACCCATCCCGGGAAATGCTTCCGCATAGCCTAATCCTTGGAAAGGTTTGAAGAGGTTGTCAATGTTGGCAGGATTGAATCCAGGGCCGTTGTCGCGGACAAAAAAGACCGGCTCGAGTTTTTGCCAAATGCGACCCAACTCGATTCTCGGGTTTTCAACTTTGTCGGTGTATTTCCAGGCGTTTTCCAGCAGTTGGGTCAGCACCTCCCGCAGCAGGTCCGCATCGGCCTTGGCGCTGAGTTCCGGCTCCAGTGCCCAATTTACCGCGCGTTCAGGCCTGGTCTGCTGCAAGGTGGCGGCCACCTCGCTCCCCAGTCTGGTCAAATTCAAGGAGGCTGGGTGGATTTCCATTTGTATGAGCTGTGCAAGCTTGATCAGCTTTTTAATCAGTTCATCCATTCGCTGTGCCGCGGCGCGCACTTTATCCAGATACTTCTTGCCCTCTGTGGAGAGTTGTTGGGAGTGCTCCGTGAGCGCCAGCTTGCAAAAACCGTCAATGGCTCGAAGCGGGCCGCGCAAAGTGTGGGCCATTGAATAGCTCCATGAAGCAAGCTCCTTGTTGGTGGAGGCGAGTTCCTTGGTTCGTTTCAGGACAGCGTCCTCCAGTTCTTCATTCAAACGAAGCAGCTTTGCGCGGGCTTCCTTGCGCTCGGTTATATCCTCCAAAAGCATAAGAACCCCACCAATCGAACCATCGGCCTTACGCCAAGGCAGAGCTTCCCATCTAAGCCATGCGATACTACCGTCGCTGAGGGTTAGCTTATCTTCCTCGCTGCTTTCGGCTGTCCCGGCCAGACAACGCCGATGAACCTCTCGCCAGGGGTCAGGTATGGTGGGTAAAGTCTTGGAATGGCTCTGACCGGAGAGGGGTTGGTCATTTAACCGATAGAATTCGCGCCAGCGTCGACTCGCAGCGACATAGTTCATGTCTTCGTCGAACATGGCAATGACTGCGGGGGTGTGTTCGATGAAAAGATTCAGGACTTCCTGCTTTGATTTGAGTTCTCTTTCCAACTGACTGCGTCCGGTGATGTCCCGGGCGATTTTTGAGATGCCGATGACCTGGCCTGTGGTGTCTTTGATCGGGGATGCGGTGACGGAGACGTTGAGTGTTTTTCCGCCTTTTGTGAGGCGCCGGGTTTCAAGGTGGTCGGCGGGGTTTCCGAATCTAATTCCGGCCTGGATGGAAAGCTCTTCCGGGTGGAGCTCGGCGGGGATGATTTTGAGGATGGAACTGCCCAGCATTTCGGAGGCGGTGTAACCGAAGATTCGCTCTGCCCCCTTGTTCCAACTGGTGATGATGCCGCCGAGGTCTTCGGTCAGGATGGCGTCGTCGGAGAACTCGACGATGGCAGCGAGCAAGCCCGCTTGGAATTGGGAATCCACCGGGGGGGCGGGCGCCGGAGGCTGCTGCTTTGGGGCCTGGGGCGCCGCGTTTGTTGAGGTGCTTGCGGGGGAGGTCATGGCTGTTTTACGGGATTTGGGAGGGTGAAATAAAACGTGGCACCCTGTCCCACGGCGGCTTCGGGCCAGATATTTCCGTGGTGCTGGTGGAGGATGCGCTGGACGGTGGCAAGGCCGATTCCTGTGCCGGGAAAATCTTTTGTGCTGTGCATGCGTTGGAAGGGGCCAAAGAGTTTTTCCGCGTAATGCATGTCGAAGCCTGCGCCATTATCGCGGACGAAAAAAGCCGGTTCCCCCTGATAGAGGCTGCGGCCGAACTCGATTTTTGGGGCGGCGGTTTTGCCGGTGAATTTCCAGGCGTTGCCGAGCAGGTTTTCAAGAGCAACCCTGATCAGGCCGGCATCGGCGTCCCCATAAAGGCCCGGTTCGATGACCCATTGCACCGCTCGTTCAGGTTCGGTCTGCTGCAGGTTATTGGCTATCTCCCATGCCAGAGCGCTTAAATCCACCCGGGTTTGGTGCAGCGGGCTGCGGGTGATGCGGGAGAGTTCCAGCAGATCACTGATTAGACGGCTCATCCGCTGGCTGGCGGCACAGATGCGTTCCAGACTCTCCCGGCCCCCGGCTGGCAGCGCGCCGGCGCAGTCCTGCATGACGATGCGGCTGAAGCCGTCGATGCTGCGCAAGGGGGAGCGCAGATCATGCGCCACGGAATAGCTGAAGGATTCCAGTTCCTTATTTGCCAGTTCGAGCTGGCGGGTGCGTTCAGCCACGCGCTGCTCGAGGGATTGATTTAGTTTGAGGATTTCCTCCTCTGCCGCTTTGCGTTCGGTGATGTCCAGATTCGTTCCCATGACCCATTCGGCCACGCCTTGGGCGTTGCTACGGGGGGTGTCCACTGCTTGAATAAGCCGGATGCTGCCGTCCGATGCCCTTCGGATATGGAATTCCCGCAAGCCGTGCCGGCGTTTTTGCAACACGGCCTGCAGGTTGGCTTCCTGTTCGGCGATATCCTCCGGCATCACCGCCCGCCGCCAGATGTCA
>CAIQOK010000072.1 GCA_903873415.1 uncultured Verrucomicrobiota bacterium
CCCGGAGTCAGCGCTCAGGTTGCATCCCTGCAGAGCCCTATCCTCTGCTCCGGTCAGGATCAGTATAGAAAAACATCGGCCCGTCAGCAAGCTTGTAATTGTCGTCGTCGGGAGAAATAGTTGTCGTTGAACGGGAAAAGTAGTTGACGCCAGACACTTGGAAGACTTCCGCGAGAACGGTCCACAGTTTTTCGAGCGCGAAGCGGCATAAGCGCCCGCACCCTTCTCTTGTCCAGCGATCCGGGTTATCGTCCTGTCACAGACGGTAGCTCTACCTCCGCCCTCGGCTTCAGCACGCCGCGCGGGCTTGTTCATGCAGAGTCCGCGGGCGAAGCTTTCGTTCCTATGGCCGGATCCGAATCGTAACGCCGAAGTACATGTCCCCGAAAACAAACTCCGGCGCTGGATTGCCATTCTTCGCGAGTACAGCCTTGGCCCGTTCCACGCCCCGCCCAAAACGGTTGATGGCCCCGAGCGTCTTGAGCGCCTCGGCTAGCACCGGGTTCCGGTAGCTGGTTTGTGTCGGGAAGTTGTCGGGTCGTGCCACGCCGTACAGGGGGCCAGGATTCTGTATTTCGATCCGGTCCGAGTACTGGTAGAAGTGAACCGGTGCCGGGGCCTCGTAGGAGCGATGCAGAATGGCATTGATCAGAAGCTCCCGCACGGCCGCCACAGGATAGTCGGAAACCATGGTCTCCAGGAGTGGAGAACTGCGGACGGGGCGGGTGGAGGTGATCAGGCCCACAAAGGCGTTCAGGTCACGGACGATGGTGGCGAGGTCTCCCTGAAACCGCTTTTCGGATGCAATGTCGGCGGACATGTCCACACCGTCAAAGCGCACATATTGCACGTAGGCGTTGGGAAACCAATCGATCGGGTCCTTGGCAAAAAGGATCAGCCCGGCGTTCGTCGGGTAGTTCCGGGCCAGATCGAAGAATCTCAGTGAAGCCAGTTGATGTTCGACAGGCCGATGATTCTCCGCAATGGTCTCGGCGTCAATCGCGAGCGGACGATAGGCATTGGTGAACAGGCCCAAGGAGAGGTCGGACAAGGTGGAACCGGGGCACGGCTGGGCGTCGAAAGTCCGCGCCGCCGCGGTTCTGCGCTCGATTAGGAGGGACTCCTCCGCGTCGTTCGCAATGCCCCTGCGCGGGCCACGGCGGATCCACGCCCGCCCCTTGTAGCGAACCGGCGGCAGGTCGGAAGGCTGGACCTCCACGACAGCGATATCGCCCAGGCCGGAAGCCAATTGGCAGCGCCACACCGTAATGGCCGGGGGCGGGAGGATGTTTCCGTCCGCCGCGAGACCGGATAGGTTGCGCAACAGCTCGTCGGTTACCGCCAGCCCGCACGGCGAGCCTGTTTGGTCATCCGCGCCGATCAACAAAAACCCGGGCAGACGCGAGCCGTGGATGTCGTTGGCAAAGGCGCAAACGGCCTCGGAGAATTTCGCGCTGTCCTTGATGGAGACGGTGCGCTCCACGCGAAAGGACTCAAGGTCGGACAATAGGGCTAGCAACTCTGTTTCGCTTATCATTGTCGGGTCGCCCGGCTCAAAAGTTCACTGAGGCCGAAGTTGATTGAAGTAACCCCAGCCGGGTTCAGCACGGAACGCGTTTCGCAGATAGTGCGGGCCAAAATGCTCCCTTCATCCGAGCCTTCTCTTCTAACTCTACCAGCACTGTCCGGCACCAATCGAAGGGCCAGACTGGCCTCGATCACCGCAGTCCTACATTCTTGAACAAAACCTGATCCGCCCCACGTGTAACCGTCACAATCCGGCCTGAAATATTTTTTCTCCCCCCAACCCCAACATTCCAAAGCGAAAACAGAACTTTCCTTCAGGTAGTAATGCCGCCCCATTGTTCGTTTTCCACCCCCCATCGCACTAAACTACCCCCGCGATGATCTCCAATCCAAAACCCCGCACCGAGACCAAAAGAAGCGACGCCCAAATCGAGGCCGCCCGCCTCAACGGAGCCAAGTCGAAAGGCCCAGCCACGCCCGAAGGAAAATCCATTTCCTCCCAAAACGCCATCCGCCACGGCCTCCTCTCCAAAATGGCCGTCATCGAAGGTGAATCCGAAACCTCCTTCCAGGACCTCGCCGCCTCCCTCCGCGAACACCGGCGCCCCGCCCTCCAGCGCGACGAGCACCTGCGTCGCCCGGTCGACGTCGACCCAGCGCTCGCGCGCGCCGAGGCCCGCCGGCGCC
>CAIQOK010000073.1 GCA_903873415.1 uncultured Verrucomicrobiota bacterium
AATTCTGCCATATTAGCCTCCGTTAACGCTCAGGTGAGCCGATGTGGCGGAATTGGCAGACGCGCTAGACTCAAAATCTGGTGTCTTTACAGACGTGTGGGTTCGACCCCCTCCATCGGTACCATTTGGTAATCCGGGTTGAAGCCCTGCAACCGAGTCTTACGGATTGGGTTATTAGGCTTCACCTGGCTTCCCCGGCTTTCATTGGCCTAACCCCAAGCAGGACAGGCAGTTGCGAGGATTACCCCTTTCCCGGTCCGGAAACAGCCCAACACCGAGTTTTACAAAATCCGCCGTCATTACGGTTGAGAGTTCCGAAATCGGAGGCGCGTAAGTGCTTGAGGCTCAACGATTGGAACTCTCAACCGTAAAACTAGGTGCCGGGCTGCAGGGAGGCCTAAAAACACCCCTTTTTGGCCAAAATCGAGCGGACGTTGGAAATCGACACCCCCGAAATTCAAGGTCATTAGGTTGGCTAAACCTAGCGGGCGGGTCCTTCGCCTGGGGGGAAATTGGCGGTGACCACACCTTGGCGAGCTTCCGGCGATGGCCCCGCCGGCACCCCGCGCCGGATCGGCGGCACCCTGGCGGCACCTTGACCAGGCGGACGGCCGCCCGAGGCGGTTTCCCCCTTTGCGAAGCCTTCACCCTCGGGCAGGGGAAGGCGGGATTGCGGCATTGGGTGGGCAAGGTGGTGGTTCACCCGGCGGTTTTACCCGCCGGACTTGGCCGGGAAGGCGGATGCCCCTGCATATAGATAGGCGCGGCGGGCGGGTAGGGGGCCGCCATGCCCTGCCCCACCCGGAAAAGACCGCACCCCGATTCCCTGGCAGCCGTGCCTTCCTTGTAACGCCCCCGCGTTATGATAAAATGGCGGCATGGCCCGGTTAACCAGGCTGCCCCCATGTTTCTCACCATCAAGCGCAACGACATCAGCCCGGCGCTGACCCGCATGCTGCAAATGGCCAAAAGCCCGCGGCCCGTGGTCCGCGCCATGGGAACCACCTTCAAATCGATCACGGAAGGCAACTTCAATTCCGCCGGCGCTGAGTTTCGTCCCACGCCCTGGAAACCCAAGGCGGACGGCTCCGCGTGCAACCTGCTCAAATCCACCACCCTGGCACATTCCTTCCACCTGCAGGCAGAAGAGCGCACCGCCACGGTAAGCACCCCCATGCCCTACGCGGGCATTCACCAAACCGGCGGGGTAATCCTGCCCAAGGCCAAGAAAGCCCTCCGATTCCAGATCGGCGGGCAATGGATCACCGTTAAAAAGGTCGTCATGCCGCCCCGGCCCTTTTTCCCGGTCCTAAATGGGAAGCTCACCCCCAAGGCGGAAGAATTCATCCGCCGCGCCGGCGAGCGCGTGGCCGCCAAGCAGATCGGCGCGGCAAGCGAGTAGGGGAACCGCCCCCCGCCCTGCCCTGCCCGGACAATAAAAGACCCGGCCAGACTCTCGCCTGGCCGGGTTGAAGGGAGAAAGAGACGCCCCGGCGGCATCAATCCCGGATACATTCGTCCCACGTCGCATCCGGCATGGCCGCCCGGATGGCGGCCTGATCCAGCGGCTTGCCCTGGGCAATCGCCCTGGCCAACAGGTCAAAAAACACCGCTTCACCCAGCAATTGCCCCGAGGCAATCTCGCTTATATTGCCGAACTTCGCCTCGTAAGCTTGGCAAATGGCAATGCAGGCTTTCGGCTTCATTTTAGTTCGTCGATTCCCGTCCGCCGATTGCCAGGCACGGCACCGGATGCCGCAATTACCTGGCCAGGTCCTGCAAGGCCGCCGCATGCCGATCCAGCAAGCCCGCCAGCGCCCGGCGCTGCGCTGGACTCAAGGCCGCCACCCGCCGCCGGGCCGCATTGCTGCACGGGGGCAGATTCAGCTTGGGGACCGGCACCACCTTGACCGCCGGCACCGTCTGCGCTTTAGCCGCCCACAGTTTCAAGGCCAGCTGCAGCAACATATCATCCAGATCAGCCCGCTCGAATAGGGTCAAGCCGTCCCGTCCGCTAGCTTTGCGGTTCAAATTGCACCTCTCTGGTCCTTGGCCAACACCCCCGGCATGATCCGGCGCAACTGCGGATAAAACCGCCGCGCCCATGCCGCTTCCGCCCGATCCGGCTGCTGATTCGGCCGGCCCGTGGCCAGCATCTTCATATCGTCATACGAGGATTCCAGCACCGGGATAATGGCATACCGGGCATAATCCACCAGCGTGGTGCCCTCCCAGGCCGCCAGCAACCGGAACGCCCGCGCCTCCGCACGGGAAAACCCGAGCAAAGCGGCAAACGCCTTCATGATGGCCGAATTAGCGGAGCAAGGCGTCTTCCGACCCCGCCCGCGCGGCCAGCGCTGCGGCACCATGGCGTAAGCCATGGCGTTGAAGGCCGCCAGCTCCCGCGCCTGGTCACCCGTGGGGACGGGCTTTCCCTGCCCCGCGACGGACGGGCTGGCCGGCGCTGCGCTCCGCTTTCGCGAGGATGCTTTCGAGTTGACGGAGGGCAAGGCCGCTCGGGCTGCGGACGCCTTGCTCCCAGTTTTGAATGCTTCTGATGGCGATCCCCCATGCTTCGGAAGCTTGCGACTGGCTGAGACCTTTTCCGAGACGGGCGGATTTGATTCTTTCGGCGAGTTCCATTTGATTGCCTTTTTGGTTGGAACGGCTAGGGTTTTCTTTGTCGGCTGCATAATGCTGATGCTTGAACGTGTTGACTGTTATGCGGTTGATGGCCCGTCCTTGCTACAACAGGGGCGGGCTTTTCGTGGGCCTATCTATATCCCACCGGGATACAGAGTCAAGGGATTTCTCCAAATTTAAACAGGCACCAAACGATCACGACGGCTTTCTGTCGGGATCGATCACCAACAAAAATGGTTTGCGCGGATTCGGTTTGATCGCGGCAGGCGTTGGGTTGAACTGAATGCCCAAGGCGGAATCATCGCCATTGAGAAAATCAGCCAGCATTGCTGTGGAGATTAAGGCCAACGATTTTAATTTTGCGTAAGGGGAATTCTGCAATGACGAAAGGGTCGCGACGCGTTCCACATTGGTAAATCCTTCCACCATGCTGGCAAAGACCATATAGCGCACCTTAGTGTCATCGCGCGTGAATCCAGAATCCCTTACCACCCCAAAGGGCGTGGAGTCCGTCACCACTCGCCGAGCCGCATGGAAATGAGCAAACAGGAATTCTTCATACCGCCGGAGACGCTGCGTCGCGGCTTTCTTGGATGGGGCAGCCAAGAGCTTTCCCACTTCGTCCGGGATGTGCGCCTGGTTAAATCCGATATTCAATAGTGTCGCATCTTCTACCAGGGCGCCAACCGGCAAGCCAATTGCCAGGCAAAGGCGGACGAGATTTGAAACGGAGCATTCCACCGTCCCCGCCTCGATCCGCATCAACTGGCTTGCGGAAATTCCACTTTTTTTTGCCAACCCCCGGAAGGAGAGTTCCAAGGCGAGCCTGGCATCCTTCACTCTATTGCCCAATGCGTGTAAATCCACATTCACTGGGCCGGAATAATTTGATCGAATTGGCACGAAAAAGAGCCTACCAACCCCGCTTTTCACGGCAACGGCAAAAGTTTTTTCTTGCTGTGCCGTAGAAGCCGCATTACGTTTCACGCAACGATTGAAAACGACGCATCAAAGGGCAAA
The DNA here is from genome assembly GCA_903873415.1 of uncultured Verrucomicrobiota bacterium. GTDB lineage: Bacteria > Verrucomicrobiota > Verrucomicrobiia > Limisphaerales > CAIQOK01 > CAIQOK01. The sequence continues at coordinate 3,664 of CAIQOK010000073.1, forward strand.
AGCTTTTAGCATGTCGATCACCGACGCCGCCAAAATTCTTGGCGTGACCCGCTCTCACCTGTCGCTCGTTGTCCATGGCCACCGCCAAAGCAAAGCACTCGCAAGCCGGTTCCGTGCGCTTCTTGAACTTAAGCAGGCCACCACGGCAAAATGAAATCTCCCACCACCAAAACCGACGCTCTGACGCCCTCCTTCCGCCGCGAACTGGCCGCGCACGGCCTCCGGATCGTGGATTCCGCTGGCCCGGTGGTGGCGTGTGCCGCCTGTGGAACGACTTTCACGATTCCTGCTGCTTTACTCGGTAAAACCCGGCCCGCCGGCTACTGGCATTGCCCCCGAGGATGCAACTTTCAGTCACGCAAAACCCCGCCCACCCAATGATTACCGCATCTGACACCACGCTCGCGACCGAAGCTCAACCCCAAGGCCGGTTGCTGGAATTGCCCATTTGGCGCAATTTGCAAGCTCGCAAAAGCCCCGCCATCACAGTGGTTACCGACGCCGAATACACGCTCGCGCCCGAAGATCAACACCCAGGCCGGTTCCTGGAATTGCCCCTTTGGCGCAATTCGTAAGGCCGCAAAACCCCACCATGACCACGATCCCCACCACCACCCCCGAGGCCACCCCCGCTGATCGCCTTTCCCCGTCTGCATTGCAGGCCGCCGCCGCCGCGATGGGTGCCACCCCGATGCCCATTGCCGGCATCACGCTCCGCACGTTTACAACGCGCGATATGGCGATTCTCCGCCAATTGAATTCCCCCATCCTGGCCCGATTGCAGGGGCAAAGCGCTGCGAATGGGGAAGGGGCCGAATTGCCCGTGGAACTTGACAACGCATTCGATGCCATTTTCCTTCTGTCCGTCCCCAGCAAGGAAGCCGCCGCGCTCCTGGCCAAGGGGCTGCCCGCTTACCGCGAGGCCGCGGAAGACACTTGCGGGCAACTGTCCGTCGCGGCCGTTTACGCCCTTTTCGAGGCGGTGGTATCGCTGATCATCGCCAGCTGCCTCAAGACTAACTAACAATATGGCCGGCGTCCTTGCTTTCACCCTCGGTCTCGAAAACGCGGAGTTTATTGAAAAACTCGGCATTTCCGAGCGCGTCATGGTGTCCCTCGAAGTGGGCGTGGAATCGCTCAAGACCGTCTTCGAGAAATGCTGGCAGGCCATCGAGAAAGGCGCGGCCCTGCAGGCGCTGCACGCCCGCACCGGGGAAAGCGTTGGCTCACTCTACCAGCTGCAGGAAGCCTTCAAGGCCGTGGAGATCGATGCCGGGGCCGTGGGCGGCATGCTCTTCAAGACGGAAAAGTTTTTGGGCGGCATCACGGAGGAAGGGGAAAAGACCGATGAAATCCTCGCCCGCCTGGGGCTGACTCTGGACGGCCTGCGGAAACTGGAACCGGGCAAGACGTTCGCGGTCGTCGCGGAGCAGCTGCACAAGCTCGACGCCGCCACGGCCGCCAACATCGCCGGCAAGCTCTACGGCCGCGAGGGCGCGGGGAACATGATCCAGATCGCCAATTCGGCCCATGAATTCCATCTGGCCATGGAATTGAGCGCGAGGGACGCCAAAATCTGGCAGGAAGCCGCCCACGCTTTCCACGAGATCGCCATGTATGCGGGGATCATCTCCGGGCATCTCTCCACCTTTTGGGCTGGCCTGGCATCCGGAGCCGCACCGGCCATACTCAAAGTAGAAAAAGCCCTGGAAAAGATCGATTTCGGGGCCATCGGCGTGCAGTTTGGGAAGGCCATCGACCACTTTGCCAATATCATCCGGGACGGCAAGCTGGGGGAGTTTTTGAAGCTCAGTTTTGCCGCCGCTATTGAGGAGATTAACAACGTTTTCCTGGCCACCATTGTTGGCATCTCCGCCGCTCTGGACACGATGGCGACGAATTTCGGCGAAACGTTTGCGGGTGCGCTGCGCAAGGCGTTCAAGGACGGTTTTACGCCCGATCCTCAGACCATCGCCCAAGCCAAGCAGATCGCCAAGGGCATCGGTTTTGGCGGATTTGGCATGGCGGGATCGGCCCTCGGCACGGTGGCCAACCTGATTCCTGGCGGTGCGGGCATTGGGTTAATCTCTTCCGTCGCCGGCGCTCTTTCCCAGGCGGAAAAGATCGCCGTCATGAAACAGAATTCGGGCGTCGCGTTTGGCCAACAGCCCAACGTCAAGCCGGACATCCTCAGTCAGTTCAATGCCGGATTTTCCCAGGTGATGGCGAATGTCTCCCACGGAAACGCCGCCGCCCTGGCCGCCTTTTGGAAAAGCTTCGGCACGCTTCCGACTGTCCACGGTGGCCCCCAGCAACCCCCCGGCCCCGGCGATTCCACGAATACGGAGCATGACAAGCCCAAGTTCACAGACCTTGAACGGATTGGGTTTGTCATCAACGCTGGCGGCAGTCGAAACGATGCCCAAACATCCATCGCGAATAATACTGAAAAGCAGTTGCAGGAACAAAGGGAGATGAACCGACAATTGAAATTGGTCATCGAACAGCAAGCGAAAATGATCCGCGAACTTAGCGGGCACCACGCCAACGTAGAATAGATAACACCCACTTTGCCCCCGGCCCGCACACCCGAGGGACGACACCAAACCAAAACCCCGACCCTATAAGTATGACCTACCCCCTTGTGCAAGCTCCCACCCGCCGCCCGATTGAAGTTCGGGAAGGATTGACCCCCATTTACCAGCGCCTTGGTGCGCTGGCCGCGCAGAACTCGCGGCTATCCACATCCCGCCATTCGCTGGCCGCGAAACAGGACCTCGCCCGACAAGTCGGCATTCTCTACCGCGACGAAATTGCAACCGCCCGCTTGACGGATCGCATTTGCGCCCTGGCCGCCGCCGATAATACAGACGGGAATTTGGGCACCCTTTCCGGGACTCTGGTCGCGCAGGAAGCGCTCCAATTGTTCCGCTACCAATTCCCGCTTTTCGGCCGCATCCATACGGATTTTTCTGACGAAGAAATCGGTTTGAAGCAGACCTTGACGACGCGGATCATCGTGACACCCGGAGCCCGCGAGTATGATCCCACGATCAATGCGGACGGCGAGCCCAACGGCTGGCGCACGGTGACGGCCCCGCAATCCACCGATGCCCCCATCAACATGGACAAACTGATTGGGGTTCCGATCCGGTTCGGGATTGACACCCAGGCTGCCACCGCCCGGAAGCTGTTTGAAGAGCAAGCCCCGGCGGCCTCTTACGCCTTGTCGAAATATTTCGTCGAGAAAGTCTATGCCGTTTTAACACCGGCCAACTACAACGGCTACGCCGCCGTGAGTGGGCCCAAGGTCCCCACGGCCTATGCCACGTTCCCCAAAAGCGCCTTGGAATTTGGGCGCAACGCGCTCGTGGACATCCAGGCGGCCTTTGACGCCAACGAAGTGCCGTCCGAAGGGCGGTCCGTGCTGCTCAATTCCTCGTATCATGGCCAGTTGGACAAGGACCCCTCCCTTACTTACTTCGCCGCGCAGCGTGCGCCAGAAATCGTGTCCGGAGAAGGAATGCTGCCGATGATGGCGGGATTCCAGCCTTTGAAGGCTCCAAACTTGGCCGCCACTAACGCCACGGCCAACCTGGTTGGGGTGGCGCTGCATAAATGTGGCGTCGTTGCCGCCTCGCGGTTGCCGTCGAATTACGTCGAAGCCCTCGGCAAGGCAGCAGGGAACGGTGTTACGGTGGTGGTAACCGATCCGGACACTGAGATTTCGGCGCTCCTGGTCCAGTTCGTGAATCATCAAAGCGGCTATGCCCAGTGGTTGCTTTGCGCCATCCTGGGAGCCGGAGTCGGGGACAAACGCGGCGGACTGTGCATCACCAGCCAGTAATCGGACCACCACCAACACCACCCACATAGACCATATATGTCCACCAATTTTAAGCCCTTACAAAACCGAGTCGCGAAATACACCGACGCCGCCGCCGAATTGATCAAACTCAGGGCGGTTCACCAAGACTTGCTGGCCGAGCGCCGGCGCCTGGCGGACGAGGCCAAGACTCTCAGCGCGTCCGACTTCCTGACCGTATCGCCCGGCCGCCCCGGATTCAGCCCCGCCGCCACTGTGCGGATTGCCGACTCGGAATCCGTCGAGCAAAAGCTGCGCATCATTCCGGACGTTTTGAACCGGAAAATGGCGGAAGTGGACACCCTTTCCGGAGAAATCCGCGGCCTCTGTCAGACTATCATCCGGGACGCCGGCCGGGCCGCCCGCGCCAAAACGGTCGAACTTCATGACCGCATGACGAAAGAACTGCTGCCCGTCTGCGGATACGATAAACATCACACCATGCTCGCCGCCCGCGCGGTGGTGTTTCATTCTGCGGCGACCGACTGGGTCGAATGCTTCGACCAGTTCGACCAGCTGACCGATTTGGCCGCCCACGCCGCCCACGTCATGGACACGGTTGCCCGTTTCGAATCAGGCGAGCCCCGGAAGCGTGGCGATATCCGACCGAACCACCGGAACACCCGCCTTATCTCCAATTGATTCAGTCCATGGCCAAAATTTGCACCATTCGGAAACAGCCGCCCCGCCTTGGGGAATTGACCGGTTGTGCCGTGGTGCTTTCGCGCGGTTCCGGTTGCGGTTGCCGGGCGGGTAAGGTTTCCCCGCCCGGCATTTCCGCCGCCCCCGCCAGTTCGGTTTTAAGCGTTTCCGCGCTCCCATGTCAGGGGAAAACGCTTCCAAGCGCTCCTAGCCCTATGCCAACTGCGGCGAAAGGCCGTTTTGGCGGTGGTCAAACCCCGCCTTTGGCGGCCCAATCCCGCCCGGCGGACAAGTTCCGCCCATTTATTCAATTTGTCCGGCCCGTGACACCCCCGCTTTTACAGTTTCGGGTGGGGAGCAAGTGGGATGGGCAGGAAGCGTGTGCTTCCCCTCGCGGCTCGGGCGTGTCGCGGGGATTCAATTTCGTTTTTGCCGGACAATCGGGGGTGCGACCCGTTCCGGTGTTAGTCCGCTTTTCAGCCGGCCCCATCCAACGCTTGCGCCCTGATCCGGTGCGAGCGGGGGCGGTGCTGAACCGTTGGGTAGTTGCACCCTGCCCAACGGCAAACTTTGGTCGAGACGCGGTCTCCCTGCACAGGGGGTTTAACCTCGGGGGACCGCGTCCCGGCCGCCTTCAAGAGAAATGGTGCAAACATGAAAAAACCCCTGTGCGTTAATAACCGCCGCCGCCCTTTACCCCCAAGTCTGGAATTGCTGACCGCTGCCCAACAAGCCGCCGTCGAAAGTTGGTTTCTGGCTGAATGCCTCTGCTATAATGATATCCGGTTCCGCCTTTGGGACCGGTTTAATTTTGTCACCAGCTATAGCCAGGTCTTTCGCTGGTTCCACACCCACATCGAACCCAAGCTCGCCCGCCGCCGGGAAATCTTCGCTGTCCCCGGAGCGATGCTCGAACTCCGCTTTGCTGGCAGCGCGGCCGGCGGCGACACCGCCGCCCTGGTCCCGCTGACCATCGGCGCGGCCCCCGCCGCCAGCCTGGGGTGGAAGCTAAACGACTCCTTCGCCTCCGGAAACGGGCGCACCCAATGAACGAGGGGCACGTCATCCAGGAAGAGGCGGAATGCGGCATCAATCGGATTCCCGCGCTCGCCCCAGGCGGCCCGGACGGGACCGGGGCCGCGACGGAGACCGACCACCTGCAGGGAGTGAATCGCATGGCGGCCGGCGCATCCATCGCCCCCAATCGGGCACGCTCGCTAATGGACGCCCCCGCGCGGAGCGGTCAGGCCCTGGCCGTGGCGCGTGGTGGTGGTGGCGAAACTCCCCGGAGCACAGGACAAGGCCGCATCGCCCGCCCCATGGATCGGACGGCCGGCGTCCCCATCGGTCGGACCGCCAACCGCCCCGCCGGGCCGCTCACCTGGGAGCCATCCATTCCAATGGATGAAATCGCCCCTGAATGTTTGGAAAAGGCCGCCAAACTTCAAAGGGCATTGCAGCCGACCCTGCTGCTAGGCAACGACCCGGCGCGGTCAGCTACCGACTTGGAGAGCATGGCGAGCCGTGATTATACCGCCGTTTTTGGCCATGCCGTTTCCCCGCGCTACATCCGCGAGTTGCTGAAACGCACCCGGCAACGCGCCGGCGCCGGCGCTGACTTCGCCCCCTTGGCGCTCTACCTTGACGACCGGCTGGCCCGCAAGCAATCTGCGCTGCCCGTGGTGACCCTCGCCACGGAGAAGGACTTCCACGTCCTGCACACCGATATTGCTGGCTGCGCTTCGCCCCTGCAGCTTACGCCGGCCGAAAAGGCTTTTCTGTGGGAACGGTTCTTTGTGGAGTTCGAACGGGTGACGGGCAACGGGCGCAACCCCAAGAAAGTCCGCCAATCCCTGCTGGCCTTCATTGGCCGCCACGTCCCCGGACTCGTGGCACCCGGCGCGGCCAATGCGGCAGAATCCTTGCGCGTCCAGTTCCATACTAAATACAAATCCTGGCAGGACAATGGCCGCTCGCCCGTGGGCATCTTTGACCGCCGGGCGGTAATCGCAGCCCCCCGCGCTGTGGTTCCCGCCACGGAAGACGACCTTGGACTCATCAAGTGGGAATCGTCCCAGAATTACGGCGGGCGGATCAGCCAGGCGATCCGGGAATTGGCGAAAGCCGGGAAGCTGAGTGCGCAACTCTCCGTCTGGCTGGCCACCAAGATCACCCGCAAGGGCGATGTGCCCCGCGCTCTGATGCAACGGATCAAGACGGACGTCCGAATCCTGGAACCCTATCGGTATGGTCCACACCAGGTGAAGATGCAAGGCCCGCACCTGCAGCGGAGTTATGACGGCACGCACGCTGGCGACTGGTATCAGGCGGATGACTTCACCATGCCGGTTTACTTCATTGGGATGAACGAGCACGGCGAAACCGATTTGATTCGCGGTCAAATCTTGGTCATGGTGGATATTCGTTCCCGCCGGGTGCTGGGCTTTTGTTTGATTCCCGCCCGCAATTACAATTCGCTGGCCATCCGGACCTTGATTACCAAGGTTTGCGAAGAGCACGGGTTGCCCCGCAAGGGATTTTATTTTGAACGGGGGATGTGGAAGACGGCCCGAGTAATCAAGGGCATGAATCGTGTCGCTTCCGCCGGGAGCGAATCGGAAGGGTCATTGTCGGAGGCAGAGTGCAAATATGGGCTGCGGGCGTTCGGATTGCAATTCGAGCATGCCACGGAGGCGCGGCAAAAAGTAGTCGAGGGGATCGGAGGCACGCTTCAAAACCTCATGGAAGGGTGCCCCGGCTACTGCGGACGGGATGAGAAAAAGGAGCGGTTCGAAAAGCTGCAAGATTTGATGCAGGGTGTAAGGTCCGGCAAAGTAGATCCCGCCCGGCACTTCCTGACCTTGGAACAATGGAACGCGCGATTCAATTCCATCTGCGAAAACTACAACGCGGAACCCCAGGATGGGAAAATGTTGGATGGCCTTTCCCCGGATGCCGCCTTTCAAGGCTTGGACGATCCGTCCGACCCGCCCATCAAATTCCCGGCTGAGTTGCGCCGGCTTTTCTCCCACGTCAAATTTGAGACGACGGTCAATAAGAATGGCGTTGTCTTCAGTCTGGCGGGCAAATCTTATGTGTTCCGCGACGACGAAACCAGCGCGGTAAGAGGCCAGCAAGTGCGGGTGTGGTTTGACCCCGAATTGCCGGACACCATCGTCATCACCGACTTGAAAGACCAAAACCCCCGGCTGGTGCAGCGCAGCAACGATGTCCCCAATTTCGGCGCTCCGGCGGAAGTGATGGCGCGGGAAATGCGCCTCGCCAGCCAGCACCAATCCCACGGAAAAACTCTCTATTCCACCTTAAAGGCCAAGTTCGCGCGGCCCTTCCGCGCCATGGTGGCGGATCGGGAGACGGTGGAACTTTGCACGGAAATGAACGAGCAGAAGGCCGCGCTCGATGCCAGCCGGCAGGCGGACGAAAAGGTGGCCACGCAAACCCGGCGCGTGGCGCAAAAGATGAACTTGCGGCTTTCACCGGAGCAGCAACGCGATCCGGACACCCTTGCCACCGCGCGGCGATTGAATGAGTTGCTCGCCGCGGATTCAACCCCCACCCAGGAACCCCATGTCTAGCACCCGATTGGCCACGGCCGGAACGCCCTTCCGGCAAGAACGTTTTTGCTCTAGCCCCGAATTCGAGCGCGGGCTTATGGGCAACCTGGTTGCCCGCCGTTGCGAGCAATTGGAGGATGCCGACGCCCGCGATTTGATTTGGTGGATTCAGGCGCAATCCCACGAGGCCGGCGGCCTGGCTGGATTCACGGCCGGCTTGCTCGCCCGCTTTCCGGAGCGGATCGGCACGCCTTCCATGCTGCGGATCGGAACTGGGCCCGGCCGCATTTACGCCGCCGACGAAGTGCGGGCCATCCGCCCGGAGTTGGATAATCCCGAGGCTTTCCCCTTGCGCCACGATACGGTTTCCGAAGTGCCCATGGATTGGGACCTGGTGCAATGGACAGTCGATGAGCGGGCACGGAGACAGACCGTGTCGGACACCGCCCCGACCGAATATCCCGCCAGTGCCTTTGTTCAAGTTTGCCAGGATGCGGCTAAAGAGGGATTGGAGCGCCACCTTGGGGAACTCTGCCTTGACCCTGATCCGGCCATTCTCCAAACGCAGCCCTGGTATTTTCCCGGTTTGCTGGCTTCACTTCGGGAGCTGCAGGCGGAAGCGATCGCTACACAGCGGCGCGGCTTGGTGGTGACCGAATTGGGCCGCCAGGTGTGGGAGGCCATGGACTTCGCCCTGGAAGGCCGATGCATGGTAGTGATCGACGGCAAGGCCCGCACGGGCAAGACCTTTGCCGCTAAATCATGGTGTGAACTCCACCCCGGCCGGGCGCGTTACGTGCAGGTGCCTTCCTCAAACGATGATATTGGCTTTTTCCGCGCCATCGCCCGCGCCCTGGGGGTGAGCATCAATCAGAATTCGAAAGCCCAGCAACTACGGGACCGGGTGGAAGATGTATTGCAGCGCGGCGGGCTGATGGTGGTGTTTGATGAGGCGCATTACCTCTGGCCGCAAAGCAACTATCGCCAGGCATTGCCCGCCCGGATCAACTGGATCATGACCGCCCTGGTCAATCACCAGGTGCCCGTCGCCCTGGTTACCACGCCCCAATTTATGCGCAGCCAGTTGGCGCTAGAGCAACGGACACACTGGTCCGGGGAGCAATTCACCGGACGGATCGGGCATTACCAGCGCTTGCCGGACACCATTTGCGACGATGATCTGGAAGGCGTCGCCCGGTTCGCCCTGCCCGAAGGGTGCGCCCGGTCGATTGAAACGCTGGTTGTCTATGCCAAGATTTCCCGGAAATATCTGGCCGGGATCGAAACCAGCGTGCGCCTCGCCCGTGCCCGCGCTCGCAAGGAAAACCGCTCTGTGGTGACCTTTGACGACATCCGATTCGCCATCAAGGACAGCGTCATCCCGTCCGATACCGCGCTCAGTCAAGCGATTGAAGAGCCGAGCCGGTGCCAGCGCGGCCGCTCGCTGCCTGCCCCGCAATCCGCGAGTGTCCAAGCCCCGACTCCGCAGCCGGTCACGGCGGCCGTGCCGGCGGGCGTGGCGAGTGCGTCCAAAGTGGCCACCGCGCCGCCTTCGCCCTTGAATGCCCCGGAAGCTCCCCGGTGGGAAATGCCCAGTTGAAACGCCCAATGCCTTCCCAGCCAAATACTAAACCGGAGCCATTCCTCCCCTGCGAGTGGGACGGCAAGCGGGATATCATCCTCGCCCCGGCCAGACAGCCGCGCGGCCAATTTATCAACCTGGCAAAGGCGCGGGCCATCACGGGATTGAGCATCCGCTATTTGGCGCAACTCTGTGATGAAGGACGGTTCCGCACCGCACACAAGCCAGGGATTGGGGTAAACGCTCATTGGCGCGTCTCCCTGACTGAAGTGCAAGCCCTACGGAGCCTTCGGGAAGGCCGCACAACCGCGAGCCCGGAGACGGACGGACTGCCGAGCGCCGGCGCTTCGCCACGCCCCGGCCAGGCTGCCGCGCACCCGCAGCCGATGCCCCGCCACGCCCCCGCCAAGACCGGGGCGAAGTGCCAGACCAAACAATTTTGCGGACTCGCTCCGCTGATACTGCCGATATCCGCCGCTTTATTAGCAAGCCTTATTGGTTTGCGGATGGCCGGTTGATAGGCAGGAAATCGCAGTTTTTTACGACACCCGCCAAATGGGTGCGTTACCTAATTCCCTGATGATGTTGGAACTTTGGAACTCTCAAATTGTAAAAGTCGTTGGCGGGTTACCACCTTGGCGGCCTTTGCTTTCAAAGCTTCGACGTCGGGAGGCGGTTGGGGAATGGCGGCGGGCGGAATATTCTTCGCGG
>CAIQOK010000074.1 GCA_903873415.1 uncultured Verrucomicrobiota bacterium
GCCGAGGTGAAAAACCTCACACCGCAAGCCTGGGTCAGGTAGCGGGCCAAGACATCCGAACCTTCTTGATCAGGAAATCTGCGCACCCTGAGGCATGGATCCGCCGGTCGGATACGCTTGAAAGACAGGCAACGGACTACGGGACCACGGGACGGGGTTTTCCTGAAGCTCCAGAGGAGTGGCGCTGTTTGATAGAGGGATGTCGCCCGTTTGGTTTTTTCAAGCTCCAGGGGCGCGACCTGTCTATAGCAACCCAGTCCAAAATAAAATCCAAGTTCCGTAGGAGCGGCACAAACGGGAGCTGCGCGAGCCGGGCAAATCAGTTCAAGCGGTTGTGTAAACGTGGCTGGTTTTGCGATGAATTAGCCGGCATGATCTCCACCGCCATGAAAAAAATAATGATGGTGCTTTGCTTTGCGTTGATTGTTGGCATGCCTGCCAGCCAGGGCGCCGTACCCGCGCCGCGCTGGAATATCCTTTTTGTTTTCGCCGATGACTGGGGCCGCTATGCGAGCTGCTTGAAAGGGATGGATGGCCGCCCGACGCTCAACGACGTCGTCAAGACGCCCAATGTGGATCGCGTCGCGCGAGAGGGTGTGCTGTTCAAGAATGCCTTTGTCAACGCGCCGAGCTGCACCCCCTGCCGGAGCTCATTACTCTCGGGTCGCTACTTTTTCAACTGCAACCGCGGCGCGATCCTCAGCGGGGCGGTGTGGGACGAGTCCATTCCCACCTTCCCTCTATTGCTGCGCGATGCCGGTTATTCGATTGGCAAGAGTTATAAGGTGTGGAGTCCGGGGAGTCCTGCGGACGCGCCATTTGGGGGGCAACGGTATGCTTTTGAAAAGCGCGGATCTTTGCCGCAGCATTTTTCAAAGAACGCCATGCCTCTGGTGAGGAACGGGGCGAGCGTGGCCGAGGCGCGCGAGAAGATTCTCGCCCAAGTCCGCGGGAACTTTGATGATTTCCTCGCGGCGTGTAAGCCGGGGCAGCCCTGGCATTATTTCTTCGGCCCCACAACCACCCATAGAAAATGGGTCAAAGGGTCCGGCAAGTTGCTGTGGGGAATCGATCCCGATTCCTTGAAGGGCAAGCTGCCAGGCTTCCTTCCCGATGTGCCGGAGGTCCGGGAGGATGTGGCGGATTATCTCGGTGAATGTCAGGCGGTGGATGCGTATGTCGGTGTCCTGCTCAAAAGGTTGGAGGAGAACGGCCAAGCCGATCACACCCTCGTGGTGCTGAGCGGCGATCATGGAATGCCCGGGGTGCCTTCGGGAAAGTGCAACCTTTACGACATGGGGGTGCAGGTTGCACTGGTTGTCCGCGTGCCCGGCGGAAAGGGTGGACGGATTGTGGATGATTATGTCCGGCTTCCCGATCTTGCCCCGACATTCATGGAGGTTGGAGGCGTGACTCCGCCTGGGGGGCTTTATGGGAAATCCCTGATACCTTTGCTGCGCTCAGAAAAAAACGGGCGGATTGATCCCGCCCGCAACTGGGTTGTCACCGGACGCGAGCGGCATGTGGGATCCGCGCGTGAGGGGAATCTTCCTTATCCGATGCGCGCCTTGCGAACGCCGGAGTTTGTCTATATTCACAACTACGCCCCGGACCGGTGGCCGATGGGGTCGCCCAAAGCCGTCACGCCGACCAATGCGCCCGGGTTCTCCGAGCTTGAGAATGAAACTTATGCCGGCTTTGCAGACATGGATTCCAGCCCCACCAAAGCGTGGATCGTCACTCATCGCAACGAGCCGGAGTGGAGATGGTATTATGACTTTGCGTTTGGGAAACGTCCGGGCGAGGAACTATATGATGTGCGCCAGGATCCAGACCAAGTGCACAACCTCGCAGGCGACCCGGCCTTGGCGGAAATCAAATCGGAGCTTTCCAGCCGCTTGACCAAGATGCTTGCCGAGGCGAAGGATCCCCGCTTGGTTGAGCATCCGCCCCGCTTCGAGCGCCCGCCTTTTGTGGAAAGCGCAGTGCCCGCATCCGTGAAGAAACCCGTGAGCGCCGGCAATCTGGAGTAGTGAGTTTCAGGGGATTCAAGAGGGTTGACCCGCAAGAGTGCCGGCCGATTGATCGTATCCGCCCGGCAGACCCATCTATGCGGAGTGAGCAGGGGCTGGCAGACTTTGCGGGATGAACTCCAAATCCATCCGTCTCGCCGAGGTCCAATTAGTGCGATCCTCTCATACCAGCTCCTCCACCCGCACCTCGACTGA
>CAIQOK010000075.1 GCA_903873415.1 uncultured Verrucomicrobiota bacterium
AGTCGAGGTGCGGGTGGAGGAGCTGGTATGAGAGGATCGCACTAATTGGACCTCGGCGAGACGGATGGATTTGGAGTTCATCCCGCAAAGTCTGCCAGCCCCTGCTCACTCCGCATAGATGGGTTTGCCGGGCGGATACGGTCTTCCCCGGGTTCCTCAACCTGGCGCCGGCCAAAGTCTCCACGCCGAAAAGCGACAGAAACACCAGAATCAACCCAAGAACGACCGGATTCTTTCCAATCAAGTTCTAGGGGGAACTGACCCGGTAATAACGCCGCACCTCGTTGGTGGCGACCGGCGTGGAAAAACGGAACACTCCGCCCCCTTGGTATGAGGGTGTTCCAGCCACTGTCCAAGAGGCTGGTGCCGAAAGCAGATCAGTGGTGGTCCAGACGGTAAACGAGGCGGCCGGGCTATTCGAGAAGGTGAAGCTAAAGATCTGATTATTCACCGATGCCGCATCCATGAGCAGCGGCGGGGCGACGGGCGGGGAGCTGCTGACCGTGACAGTGACCGCGGTGCTTGCGGTGGTATAATTCAAACTGTCCGCTGGTAAAAACACCACGGTCTGAATGTCGCTCCCCTCGGGCGGAATCGTCTGCGGGCTGCTGAAAACAAAAGAACCCGGCACAGTGGCCGCGCCTCCGCTCAATCTGCAAGCGGCCAGACACTGGCCCAGGCTCAGGACCGCCGCCAAAGGGGGAGTAGTTATAACCGGTGTGGCGGGAAGGATTGTGAAGGCATTGGTCAAGCTGCCGCAATAGTTTGGACTGGTGGAAGTGGCCGTGACGGTGTAGCTGCCTGAGGCGGCAGGCGGGATCGAAGAGGGGCCATACGAGGTGGCTGCCGTTCCCTGATAGGAATAGCTGAAACTGCCAGCCCCGGGCACCGAAGCCACAAAGGCCTGACCACCGCCGTCATAAGTGAGGCTCGCCGCAGGAACAAAGCTGACCCAGCATGCAGGGGCCGAAACCAGAACCCGACTCTGTTGAAAATCACCTATGATATACTGCCCGGTGACGGGATTGCGGGTGATGAAAGTCGGATTGATGATCCCATCCCCGGAGTTGAGCGTTCTCAAGATCCATGAGCTGCCATCATAAGATTCCGAACCGGAGGAAAGACTGTAGGTCTTATAACCCATATCACCCGAAATTCGATAGAGAAATGTGCCATCCGAAGCGGTACCGCGTTCGTCAGGCGTCCAAATGCCCTCCAAGGTGCAGTCCCTATCCCAGGTCAGGGTCAATCCATCGCTGGAAACAGAGTAAAGGCGGGCAGTGAGACTGCCATCCCCCGGGTCTCCCATGACACCCAGCTGACCGGCGGGGGTGTCAAAGAGGCTCCCCGAGACCCAGCCATTGCAGTTCAAGAGGGGATAGCCCGCATCCACTGTTACCGGGGCGCTTGACCAGTCTGCGGTGGAGATACGGTAAAGGAATGAGTCCTTGCGGGCGAAGACATACCCTTTTGTGCAAGCCATCTGATCGCCTAACATCGAAAGGTTGTCGACAGCATGCCGGGAGACAAGCGAACCGGTCAGCGCATAAACAGAAACCGCCCCCCCGCCGGTGTTGACATAAAGATTTGTTCCGTCACAGGCCAGTCCGTGGATGGACGCCAAGCCATCCGCCAAGGAGAGCACGGTGGCATCCCCAGGCTGAATGGCACCGGCCTGATACGCCCAAATGGCTGGAAGGCTCGCTGGGCTGAGCACCAGCGTGTTGGTGACGCTGCCGACGTAGTTGGAATCCACCACTGTGGCCACAACGCCATACACCCCCACATTCGTCGGAGCATTCGCCGAGCCATTGTAGGTCAGTGCAATTCCTATGTTTGCCGGAGTGGCAATCGCAACCGCAGCCTTGCCCGTTCCATCGTAAGTCTGCGACAGATTCGTCAGGCTCACCGTGGCCGGGGCCGGAACCACAACCAAGACACTGTTGGAAACCGTGACTGAGTAATTAGGGTTGCTGCCGCCCGACACGACTATCGGATATGTTCCCGCGGGCGAATAGAATGACGCCGGAGTGGAGATCGAGTAGTTAAGCCCATCCCCATGAGCTGCCAAGCCGATTATGGTGGCGGTAAGTGGCGGATTATAATCCAGATAGCCACGCATCTGGCTGCTGGCAATCAGCGTGACAGGGGCTGGATTCACCACGAGAGTGTTGGTCACGCTTCCGGGATAGTTTGTGTCTTGAATGGTTCCGACAACCGTGTAACTGCCGGCATTGGTGGGCGGGGTGCCTCCCTGATAGGTTAGAGCCACCGCCAAATTAGCCGGAGTTGTGACCGCCAAAACTGAGCGCCCCGTGCCATCGTAAGTCTGAATGAGGTTGGTCAGTAGGACCACAACCGGGGAGGGGCTGGAGACGGGTTGGAAATTGGCCACCAATGACACGGATGAGTTGACAGCAAAGCTGTAATTACAGGCTGTACTCACGACCGCCCCACCTTGCTGCCAGTTTACAAACTTATAACCCGGACTGGCACTGGCCAGCACCGTCACCGTCGATCCTGCTGTATACACCCCCGCCCCGGATGTGGCACCACAACCGGCGGGGGACGCAGTCAGGGAGACTGTCTTCTCAGGCGAAAAAACGGCAATCAAGGTGCAATTCGAATTAACCGTGAATGTGAGATTCGTCGACGTGCCCGCGACATTCGCAGCCGTCGCGGAAGTTGCTCCCTGAAGCCAGTTCACAAACTGATAGCCCGCCTTGGCGGTGGCAATCGCCGTCAGATTCGTTCCCGCAGGATACGACCCGCTCGCCCCCAGACTGCTTGCACCACCGGCAAAGGGTGAAGCCCCCGATTTGACCGTGTAATTGGCGCTCGCAAAATTCGCAGTCAGATTCCGGTTCGTCATGGCACTGAGGGAATACGGATTGGCAGCACTGATCACCGCACCGTTCTGCGACCAGTTGTTGAACACATACCCCAAAGCCGGCGTGGCCGTCAGGCTCGCGGTCAACCCGGCCGAATAACTCCCGGTCCCCGCAACGGTCCCGCTTCCAATCGGTGCGGCGCTTGAGCTAATCAGACACGAAGCCCCACCGGCCCGCTGCACCGTGAGATTATCAATCAGAAAATCGGTGGCCTGTCCCAACGCCGGGGCCGGCACCAAGGTGGGCACGCTGATGCGGACCAAATTGAACCGGACAGGCGATGAGAAGGAAATAATCCCCTGCGGCCATGGATCCGTTGGATCCGGACCGCCGCCGTAAATGCCGGCGGCACTCACACTGCCTACCGGCGGGGTGGCGGCCGAGTTGGTGTAAGCCACCAATTGAATGGGGGTCTCCATGCCGCTGATGGCGGAGATCTGGATCGTGGCGAAAGAAAAACTGATGTTTGTCAGCAGTTCGCTGAACCGGATTTCCAATACTGCGCCTTTGGATCCGGCCGGATAAAGAAACTGATTGCTGAAACTTGAGACTGGATACCCTATGAAATAGGCGGTTTGAACGGTGAAATTACCACTGGCCGCGACAAAGTGTGCCGTCACACCTCCGGCAGTCTGGTCCAGCGGAAGCCCCTGATTCACAGCCGGCGCAGGGGTGCCGGTGTCGAAATCAAAAAAAGCCGTCTGCCCCTCGGAACAGAAACCCCCGCTGAATGCGAGCAACCAAGCAGCCAGCAGAGAGCGCCAACACAGCCGCGTCATGCAGATTTCATCCGATATTTGCTTCGGCATAATTAGTCCCTCAAAATCCGCGCCGGTGCCGGTCGCAAAACCGGAGCAGGCGCAAGGTGGTTTCCGTTTTTATACGGCCCTGAAAAACACTACCCACCCCATCCTCGCCCTGCTAGATGTGGTTTTTACCGTCATTCAAATCCGTAATATTTCCCAGAGCAGTTCCGGCTGCCGCATTGCGCGGTCTGCAGGCAGGTCATTCTACCCGGCTTCCCCGCCGAGCGCCTGATTGAAAAAATGAGATGCTCCTCCCCTCAAAAAGATCCGTCCCTCCTCAAGCACCCTGGATTACCAGTCCCTAAGCGCGGGGATGGAATTTGCGGTGAATCTCCCGCAAGCGGGGCCCGGTGACGTGCGTGTAGACCTCGGTGGTGCCGATGCTGGCATGGCCGAGCAGTTCCTGGATAACCCTCAGATCCGCCCCGTGCTCGAGCAAATGAGTGGCGAAGCTGTGGCGGAGCATGTGCGGAGTGACGTTGCGCTCGATGCCGGAACGGCGCGCACGGTTCTTAATCCGCAGCCATAGCGTGGTGGCGGCGAAGGGGGTGCCGCGCTTCGAGAGAAAAACATTGGCCGGGGTTTTGGGCGTCACCAACTTGGGCCGACCCGCCTCAAGATAACGGGTCAGAGCTGCCACGGCCTTCGACCCCACCGGCACCACGCGCTCTTTGTTCCCCTTGCCGATCACATGGAGAAAACCCGCCTCCAGATGAAGCTGTTCCAAGCGCAGGTTTTTCAACTCGGAAAGCCTCAGGCCCGAAGCATAGGCCAGCTCCAACACGGCCTGATCGCACAAGGCTCCGGGTGTCGGCAGAGCTTCACCCTCAAACAACCTGGCAATCTCCGCATCGCTCAGCGCCTTGGGCAGGCGCTTCCATCGGCGCGGCAAGGAAAGGTCTTCCGAGACATTGAGCGGCAGGAGTTTTTCCGTCTCGGAAAACTTGTAAAAGGCCCGCAGGGCGGCGATCTCCAGATAAACCGTTTCGCCGCTGAGCCGGCGCGTCGACTCCTTGGGCTCAGAGTCCAGCCGTCGCAATCGTTCCTGCCGCAGAAACGCCCGCAAATGATCTGCGGTGATCTCCGTCCAATCCATCAACCCCTGCCCCGCCGCCCATGTGGTGAATTTGCCCAGCAACCCGGCGTAGGTCTTGGCCGTGTTTTCGGACTGGCCACGCTCGTGGCGCAGGTATTGGAGAAAATCTTCGACCAGGTTTTGCATTCAACCTAAAAACCGCGGCTCTGCCCAAGACGCATCCAACGAGCCGTAAGCAGTCGCCCACCCAACGAGGATGCCGTTTTTTTGATTCCCACTTTCAAGGCACGAGCCTTTCAGATCTTGATGGAGTCGGCAATCATTCGTGGCCTATGACTTCCTCATGCCGCCCAGCCGCCTGATGCGGATCCAACTTTGTCCAAAGCAACCTGAGGAGTTCCTCAGCCCCCCCGGGTTACCACCCCGCCATTTCCGCGCTACGAAGGGGTTATCAGGCCGGGACGGATTTTATCGGCCAGTTCCTCGGCCGGGTAGGTCCAGATTTCGGCAAGGGTGGGATGATAGTGCGGCAGGGCGGCTAGTTCTTGCACCGTCATCCGTTTTGCCATCGCCACAACAATCTCGTGGATCAGCTCGCCGGCGACAGGACCGACACAGGCGCCGCCCAAAATTTCGCCATCGGTTGGGCTGGCGATCAACTTCACAAAACCATCCTTCGCCTCCATTATCAGAGATTTGCCATGGTCGTTGAATGGATAGCCCGCCGCCACGAAAGGCACCCCGCGCGCCACCGCCGCCTTTTCCGTCAGCCCCACAAAAGCCACTTGCGGCTCGGTGAACACCACAGAAATCAAGAGCCGATAATCCATGCCCCGCGCCGCCCCCGATCCGGCGATATTGCGCCCGGCCAATTCGCCCTGCTGGACCGCCAGATGCACAATCTCGTAAGGCCCGGCGCAATCCCCCACCGCGTAGATATGCGGAGCACTGGTCTGCATCTTCTCATTTGTCATCACCCGGCCCTGCTCGGTAACGACTCCCGCTTTGGCCAAATCAAGCGATGCGGTGTTGGGAACCCGCCCCAGCGCGAACAGAATCTCCTCAGCCGAGACGGAAACGGTTTCCCCCTGGTGCTCGAAAGAGACGGTTTTGAGTCCCCCTTCGCGCCGGACGCTCGTGATCCGCGTGCCGGCGTAAATCTCCACCCCCTCACGCCGCAGGACCTTTTCAAGCTCAATCCCCGCGTCGGTGTCAAACTCGCGCAGAATATGCCCGCTGCGTTGCACCAACTTGACCTTCACGTCGAACCTGGCAAAAAACTGGGCGAACTCGCACGCAATGGCCCCCCCCCCCATCACGATCAGCGACTGCGGCAAACGCGTCAGATCCAAGGCGGTGTCGCTGGTGAGAAAGCCCGTTTCCCGCAAGCCCGGCAACGGCAGCGGGGCCACGCGGGAGCCGGTGGCGACAACGAAATGGCGGGCGGTGATCGTTCCGCCCTGGCTTAGCGCCAATGTGTGAGGATCACGAAAAGCAGCCTGGGCACGGTAGAATTTGAAACGTCCGTCCATGAGCTGTTGCCGCCGAAAATCGGCAAAATCCTTGACCATGGCGTTTTTCCGCGCCTGGACCTGGGCGAAATTGAATCCGACCTTGTCGACCCGGACCCCCCAGTTCCCGGCCTGTTCGGCCAGATGCTTCACCTCCGCCGCGTAAAGCAAAGCCTTGGTGGGCATGCAACCACGCAAAATACACAAGCCCCCGACTTCTTCGCCGCCCTCAATGACTGCGGTGCGCAAACCGGCACCCGCCACCGTGCGCGCCGCCGCATACCCACCGCTCCCGCCGCCGAGAATCGCCACGTCAAAATCAAACTGGTCCATATCGGCAGCATGGGAGAGTCCCCGGGAATTTCAACTGAATTTCAGAAAAACAACACCTCCCACCCTCGCACCAGCACTCTCGGCTTTTAGCACGCAGAATTGACAGCCGCCCCGGCTCCACCAATCCTTGGCGGATGAGCAATATCATCTATCCTCGGAGCCCTCGCGAAACCATGGACGGCTGGCATTACCTGCCCCGCTACATCGACAAAATCCGCCTGCACCTCGCCGGCCGGCTGCATGCCGACTATCAGGAAAACCTCGGCAAAGGTTTTGACGGGATGTGGCTCAAAGCCGCAGGCCTCTCCCACGCAGCCTTGGTCGAGGCCGTGAAAAACTCCATTACCGACGGCGAGGTCTGCGACTGGATCCGCCGCCACGTCAAACGCAGCGAAGCCGAAAAGGCGGCACATTGGGAGGACATGCTCCACCGTCCGTTGGCCAGCGACCAGCAGGCCATGGCCCGCTTCCAACAGCGCAAGGAGGAATGCGGCGCGGGAAAACGCGACGAGATTAAAACCTTTGTGGATGTGATTGACGTGGACGAAAAACGGCTTTGAGCCCGACCTTCCCCTCAACCGGGCGGGATCATAAGCAACTGATCACGCCGGACCCAGCCGACGCTCTGGGTTCCGGCGGTGACCTGCACCCACTGATCCCGCTCATCCAGAACCCCCAGTTCGGCGCCATTGTGGAGCTTGAAGGCGACGGGGGATTCCTCAAGCGGTCCATTGTGGGCCAGAGCCTTCGTCATAACGACAACTGCCGGCAAGACAGAATGGGAGCTGTAAAACGCCGCCCCGAGAAGAAGAGCCAGCCCTCCAGCAATCGCACCGGCTGAATAAAGATAGCCGCGCAGAGCCGCTTTCAGGCTTGGCCGCCACTGGACAAGAATGAGCATTACCAGCCAGATCCAAAAAACGGCACACGTTGCCCCAGTCCATTCGTCCATGGTCAGGTGGTTCAACGCCCGCTCCACCGGACCGGGTTGAAGAGTGGGGCGGGAAACCCGATTCCGGACGAACTGGAGATTGGCCCGCAGATCCGGATCGCGCGGGGCCAGTTGCGAGGATTGGCGATAGGCTAAGAGGGCACGACCGGTTTCACCCGACTTGAACCAAGCATTGCCAAGATTGAAGTAGAGCGCCGCCGAGACGGTGCCAGCTTGGGCGAGTTGCTGATAGCCGGCTGCCGCATCGGTGAACCGGCCCTGTTCATACAGCTTGTTTGCCGCATCAAATCCGGCTTGAAAACCCTGCCCGGAACCGGAGCCCAGAACAGGTGCGACTAGAAACAGCATCTGGCTCCACACCAAGAGCCAGGGCCTGCCCTTTACAAACTGATGTAAGAGGGAAATCAAAGAGTTGCCGCCGAGATTCATGCCTTAAACTCCTGTAACTGGCGGAGGGTTGATTCAATCTTGGGAATGAACGCAGCCAATTCCTGACTGCTTTTAATGGGAGCATACCGCGCCAGATTGCAGGTCTGGAAGAGGTCGTGCAGCGCGCCCACCGTCACCGCCGGCAGGCCGCGGGGTTGCATCTGCTCGGCCACCACCGCCTCGGTGATGGCCGAGGCGGGCAGGTCCAAGCGTTCGCCAAGCTGCTCCTGGAGCAAGCGGACCAGGGTGGAGAAGAACAGTTCGGAATTGTTTTCCGACGCAAAGCGCCGCAGATCTCCCACCCCCTCGATCACGAGCCGGGCCACCTGCCGCTGCCGGCGCAAACGGGGATTGTTCGCCAGCGACTCACGCTTTCGGCGGCAGACCACCGACACCATCAAAGCCAGCACGGGTGCGGACTGCACCCCCCAAAAAAAAGGACGTGACAACCAAGGTTCCAGAGACCGGCGCACGCGGCCCGGGTTCTGTTTGATATGAATGATGTCCTGCGACTGAGCCGGCTCGCTCTGGGAGGTGCGGGCAGCCAGGGCGGCGGACGGTAGGGCGACCGGACTGCTGGGACGGACCACCAACCCAAAGGGCGGTTGGGTGAGGGTTCGATAAACCTTCTTGTCCGGATCGAAAAAGCTGAAGTTCAGGGCGGGCAACTCCTTTATATCAGCAGTTTCGGCTGTGACCACTTGTTCAAAAGTCTTGCTTCCCTCGATGCCGAGCGGATCCGTTGTTTCCACCTTGGCGGTGGGCGGATAGGCCTTGAATTTTGGCCAGGCACCCTGCACCGGGAGCGCCAAGGCTTCCAGCGCGCCGCGCCCGCTGATTTGAATCTTCAGGGTGATCGGATCGCCCACGGCGACATTAGTGGGGCCGGCGGTGACGGCGAGGGAATAATTGCCAACCGCGCCGGAGAAATCAGCGGGTGCCGCCTCCCGCGGCAGAGGCATGGCCTTAACAGAAATGTTTTCCGCAACGACGGTAACGCGCCGTTCCTCATACTGCTGAAACATGCCGAAAGGATCGATTCCCTCGCGCCGGCGGTTGGGCCCGGCAATCTGCAGCGGCAGAATGGCGCTGGACGAGCCTAGGGTAAGCGCCCCGGTTTTGACCGGGGTCAGGGATGTGGTGAGCGTGGCAAACACGTAAATCGCATTGCCCACCTGCACCCGCTGCAGTTGCTGGGACTGGGCTGTCTTGAGAACGCTGAATCCCTCGGCCTTTAGCACCGAGCTGCCCAGGTTCTCGAACCAGCGGAACACGTTGTCTGCATTGGCAACCCCGTCCCGGACATGGAGTTGGGACTGAACCTCAACCACCTCCCCGAGAAAAAACTCCTTCTTGGGAAGAACCAGTTTTAAAAAGGCCAACGGAGCCTCCCCACCGGCCGCAGCCGCATCCTTCACGACCTTGAGCCGCAGCGGCCGGCTGCTCAGGCTCTGGCCCGCCACATTCGCCCGCAGTGCAGGAATGATATATTCCCCGGGCTGCAGAGGAATCAGTTCAATCGTCTGGGAAATACTGGTGGACATGGCCCCATTGACCAAACTAATGCTTTGGGACGTTCCCCGGTCGGCGGTTTGCAGATTGGGAATCGCCGGCAGGCCGGGCAAACCCTTGGGCTGCCCGCCTTCAAACTTCAGCGTCAGCATGGCGCTTTCGCCCATGCTCACCATGTCCCGGTCCAGAACCGCGGTGAAACTCGCGGCGGACAGGGAACCCGCCAGCGCGGATAGGAACAGGCCAAGGCAGGAGATCAGCGCCCCGATGTGACGCCAAACCCGGCCGCCGCTTTTCCGTTGAGACCACAAATTTTGCATTGCTACCTTCGCCCAGTCTGAGCTGGCTAGCCCCAAGGAATCAAGTTTCGACTGGTCAACACCTTCATGGACAGCCTTTGGGGAAATGTGTTCGGAAAAAAACCGGCGCCCCGGGCTTAGTCGTGCTCGCACTTCATTGCTTTTCCGCTTTCAAGAGAGCTGCCACCAATCCCTCCAAAGTATGGGTTTTGGCCTCCAGCACCGGTTCCACCCCCAGCACCCGCAACGCCTTGCTCGTCTCCGGCCCGATGGTCGCACACTTGGCCAGGGGAAAACTCCTCAGCAGCTTCGGCAAATCAAACCGCGCATGAAAATGCTCCACCGTGGATCCACTGGTGAAGGTGAGCCAATCCGCACCCTCCGCCAGGAGATTTGCCGCCGCGCCGTTGCGATCCTCCGTCTCCGGAACGGTTTTATAGACCGAAATATCATCCACAATGGCACCCAGCTTTTCGAGGGCCTCGGGCAATTCGCGGCTCGCCACCTCGGCGCGCAGCAGACACACCTTCAGATTCTCCACGTTCTCAAACTTGTTGATCGCGGCGGCAATCTTGGAACCCAGCGCCTCCTCGGGCATGACATCCACCTGCAAATGCAATTCCTGCAGCCGGGCGGCTGTGGCCGGACCGATCGCCGCAAGACGCACGGCGCCCAGATCCCGCAAATCCTGGAAGCGCTTGAAAAACAAATCGAAAAACGCGGTTACCCCGTTGGGGCTGGTGAACACAAACCAGTTGTAGGAGGCCAACTCCAGAAGCACGTCGATAATCCCGTCCTTCACTTCAGGAGCGGTGATTTTAATGGTGGGGATTTCCAGCACCTCCGCCCCCAGATCGGCCAGGGAAGAGGAAAGCTGGCTGGCTTGTTCCCGGGTACGGGTGACGACGATGCGGCGGCCGAAAAGCGGCCGGCCTTCAAACCAGTTCAGTTCCTTGCGCAAGTTGACCACGCTGCCGATGACGGTGATGACCGGCGCGGTCATTTTTTCCGCCGCCGCCAGCCCGGCAACAGTGGCAAGAGTGCCTACGATGGATTGCTGGCGGCCGGTTGTGCCCCAGCGCACCATTGCCACAGGTGTGGAAGGGGGCATGCCCTTGGCGACCAGTGTGGCGGTCAACTCCGGCAGGCGTTCCAGACCCATGAGTACAATTTTTGTCCCGGGAATGCGGGCCAACTCCTCGAAATTCAGATTTGAATCCGGCTTCTCGGGATCCTCATGGCCGGTGAGCACGGTAAAAGTGGAGCAATGATCCCGATGGGTGAGCGGAATGCCCGCATAATTCGGTGCGGCCACCACGGAGGAAACGCCCGGCACCACCTCAAAAGCAATTCCCGCCCGTGCCAACTCCGCCGCCTCCTCGCCGCCACGCCCGAAAATATAAGGATCGCCCCCCTTCAAGCGCACCACGCATTTGCCTTCCCGCGCCTTGAACAGCATGAGCTCGTTGAGCTGCTCCTGTGAAAGGGCTTCCGATTTGCCCTGACTGCCGCGCGAGATTAACTCTGCGCTCAGCGGAGCCAGACGCAACAGCTCCGGATTGACCAGTATGTCGTAAATAACCACCTCGGCGCGGCGGAGCAGTTCCGCACCGCGCAGCGTAATCAAGCCCGGGTCACCCGGCCCGGCGCCAACGAGATAAACTTTGCCTTTTAATTTCACAGGGGGACACTCTATCTGTCCGGGGCAGGTTGGGCAATTGAGCAGATGCCTGCAAACCGGAATTCCACCACCCGAACATCAAGGTCGAATCCCCCCCCC
>CAIQOK010000076.1 GCA_903873415.1 uncultured Verrucomicrobiota bacterium
ACCAGGGTGAGCTTCAACGGATCCCCCACCCGGACGCTATTGGTGGAGAGCTTGGGCTCATCCCGGGTGAACCTGCCGATGGCCCCGCTGAACCCTGGCAATCGCCCCTCCGGCGGCAGAGGCCGGACCTGAATCGTTACCGGGTCGGATTCCAAGAGCAGGTATTCCTGAACCCCGCCCGGCTGGAGGCCACCCTGCAGAGTGATCTGGGCGCCAAAACGCATGCCGACGGTGAACCCCTGCGCAAAAAGTGTCGTTGCGCCGCGGACAAAGGGGGTGATGGCGGCGTCATAAACAAATGCGGGCACCTGCCGCCCGTCAGGCAGCAAGGTGGGCGCAATCGTCTGACGGACATCACTGCGATCCAGCAGAAATCCCTCGCCTTTGAGCTCAACCTGTGCCACACCCTGCACCCCGCCGGCGTTGCCCGGAAGAATGACCCGCGCCCGCAATGACTGGCCGACATAGGCATTCGTGGCGGAAAGCTCAAACCAGAGCCGCCGCTGCGGCGCAGGCGCCTGTCCCCGGGATAACACTTCCAGGCTCGCCGCCGGCACCTTCACCGGCCGACCGTAAATTTCCAGCTCGAATTCAGGCACCACCACAACCCCGGCCGCAGACGGAGACACATGATAATTAAAGACAGTGACGGGCTGCATCCGGTTCCCGGCCATCCGCATCACTTCGCCGCTGGCACCCCGCTTGAGTTTTATCCCCGACAAAGACACAAGATTGGTGGGCAAGCCGGTGACGGAAGTGAGCAAGGCATTAAGTGTGACCCGGTAAACTGCCGATTCGCCGGGCTGGATCTGGGCGGGATCAAATCCGGCCGAGGCTATGACCGGTGCGGCGGTATCCAACTGCGGAGCCGAAAGCATGAGCGACATGAGCGGATCCTGGGCAGGCGGGGACTGGGCGGGCAGCGCCGCCGGGAGGATCCACAGGCAGAGCGGAGCGCACCGCAGAAGGTTGAAAAGACAAAAAAACAGACGCGACCGCCCCGCCCCCGGCTCGCGCAACGCGCCATGGACGTGCTGCTCTCGGGTTGTTTCTTTGGTCTTCTCCATGAAACTTTCAGGGTTCATCCGGTCACCAATCTGAGCGCGAAGCGTCGCGGGGTTTCTTCTGATCTCCCTGCCCCATGGGCAAAGGCCGGCCGGCCCCGAGCTTGTATCCAGCCAAAATGTCCGCGGCTTCTTGGGGCGAGATGGGCATTTCCTTGCCCTCGCGGCCCATCCCTTCTTCCTGGCCTGGATTGGGCCCGAAAGGTGAGTCCTCGTCCTGCTCCTCGTCCCCCGGCGCCCCGGGCGGCATGTTCGGGGCGGGGATCTTCCCCTTGAGCCCCTCCATCTTTTCATCCAGCTTCCCCTTCGCCCCAGCCAGCATGGCCCCGGCCTGCTGGAGCTGGTTGATCTTGTCCACCAGCCCTGCTATCGCACGATCGGTGGCATCGGCATTGAACTGGGCGTCCTCATCCACTCCCTGCAATTCCACCACACTTTTAAAATCCGCCGCGCCGCGCTGCCACTTGACCAGAACCGCTCCGTGCTCTTTGAGGGCGCGAGCCACCGCTTCGGTGGCGGCGCGCAGCTCCCGCCGGCTGCCGCGACCGCGCACATAGGCGGCCACCATTTTCTCCACTTCATTGGAAGCCAGAGCTTCCCCGGCATGCCGTGCCGTTTCGAGGGCGTTGCCGGCGGCGTCCTGCCCGCGCCCCGCCACCTGACTGCCCGAAGGTTCCTTCTTTAGTATCTCCGCCCCCTGGGCCACGCGGACGTTGCCTAAATTGAAAAGTGCGCGGGTCTGAATTTGCGGATTCTGGGTGGCCACCGCGTTTTGCAAAAGAGTCTCGGCCTCCTGCAGTTTGCCCGCTGACAGTTGGCGGGTGCCCGCATTGAAAAAATCACGGGGCGACCGCAGCGCAGCCTCTTGAGACCCAACTTGCTCCGCCTGCAGACTTAACCCAAGGCAAAAAACCATGGCGCAAAGAATCATGCGGCGGGGCCGGCGGACGGGATGGCAACTGACCCGGCTGATGACAGACCCGGAAATCATGGACGGCCCTCCCTGCGCCGGGTGCCCAGCAGCGGTTCCACGACAAGGATCAAGAGCGCGGCGGCCAGCGGGAAATGAAACCGGTCAACCCCCAACTTGCGCTCGCGGGCGGCGTCTTCGCGGGCTGTCAACGCCGTGACGGCCAACTCCACCTTGGCCAGACCCTGCCCCGGACCGCCGAGCGGAAAATAGTCACCGCGGGTGGCCCGGGCGATCTGCCCCAGAATCTGCTCATCCAAACGACTGTGCACAATCCCACCCTTGCGATCCCGCGCCACAACAGATTGCCCGGCCTCGTTCATGAAATGAATCTCCGACCCCGATGGCGTTCCCACCCCGATGGTAAAAACAACGACACCCTGATTGGCGAGGGATTCGGCCATCTTCACCCCCCCCTGCTCCAGATCTTCGCCGTCGGTGAGCAGAACGATCAACTTGCGCCGGCTGTCCTTGTCCATGGCCCGAAAGGCCTCCTCCAACCCGCGACCCACGTCCGTACCGGGCACGGTGATGATTCTCTCATCCACGGCACGAAGGGCGTCCTCAAACGCGCCATAATCAAAGGTCAGCGGACACTGTAAGAAGGCTTGTCCGGCAAAGGCCACCAGGCCGACGCGCCCGGTGCCGCGGCGGCGCACAAAATCCAGCAGGGCGTAGCGTGCGCGCTCCAGCCGGTTGGGTGCCACATCCGCGGCCAGCATGCTCCGGGAACAATCGAGCACAAACACGACATCTTCCCCGGCCAACTGCTGTTCCCTCGAAGCCTCTTCGCCCCATTGCGGGCGGGCCAGCGCCAGGCCAAGGCCGGCCACCGCAGCCACGAGCAAAGCCTCCTTGATCCTGCGCCGCGCGGGACTGTGGGAGCGGGTCAGCTCCGCCGAAAACCGGGGGCTGGCAAGCAGGGTGAGCTGCCGGCGGCGCGCCCGGGACGCATACCCGTGGAGAAGGATGAGCAGCAACGGCAGGAGCGCCGGCACCCAGAGCCAGCGCGGGTCGGCGAAATGGGGCTGGGCGAAATCCATCATGGCACGCGACGAAAACGGGTGTTGGCGAGAACAAGCTCCAGCGCGAAGAGCGCCAGCGCCGCCAGAAGCGGCCACTCAAAGAGCGGCGTGTAGGTGGTATAACGCTTAAGCTTGACCTCTGTCTTCTCCAACCGGTCTATGTCGTCATAAATCCGGCGCAGCTCGGTCCGGTTGGTGGCCCGATAAAACCTGCCTTTCGAAAGCCCCGCCATTTTGCCCAGAACCTCGTAGTTGGCAGGCTGCAGCGTCATGGTGGGAATCAAGTTGCCCGCCGCATCCAGCTCCAGCTTCCCGTTGGCCGGATTGAATTTGGGCAGCTGGCAGGGCTCCTCAATCCCGATGCCGATGGTGTAAATCTTCGCACCCAGTGCCGCCGCGAGCTGCGCCGCCGGCACCGGATCAATGTCACCGCGGTTATTGTCCCCATCGGTCAGCAGAATGATAATGCGGCTCTTACCCTCCTTGATTGCCGCCAGGCGCTTGGCCGCGCAGGCCGTCGCGTCCCCGATCGCGGTGCCCAAATCCCGGATCAACCCCACAAACAGACGATCCAGATTCCGGATCAGCCAATCGTGGTTGAGGGTCAGCGGACTGGCGACGTAAGGAACGGCGGAGAAAGCAATCAACCCAAGCCTGTCATTGGGCCGTTTGTGAATGAAATCTTCCAGCACCTCGCGGGCCAGCTCGAATCGGGACACCCGCTCCTGCGGGCCGCTCATGTCCTGGGCCATCATGGACCAGGACAAATCAAGCACGAGCATGATATCAACGCCGCTGGTATTGGTTTCAGTGCGGTCATTGGCAAAGCGCGGACCGGCCAATGCGACGATGCACAGCCCGGCCACGGGCAATCGCAGGAACATCATCCAGCGCCCTGCCGCGCCTCTGGCCTTGGCCCCGGCGGCGCGGGCCAAATCCGAACTGGAGAATCTCAAGGCGGAAGGCCGGCCGATTCTTCCGCGCAAAAACGCATAGATCGGCAGCAGCGCCAGCAGAAGCAGCAACCACGGATATTGAAACTGAAAATTCCCGCTCATGGTTTCTGCTCCGGTCCCGGGCCGCCCCCCCCGCCGGAGGCTCTTTGGGCGCGGCTGCTTTCGGCCAGTTCAACCAAGTGCAGCGCACCAGCCGCCGCACTGCCACCCTGCGCGGGGGCCGACAGGGCGAATTTCCGCTCGTCGCAGCGCCGCAGAAAATCCCCCACTTGCAACACCAGCCCCGGATCGAGCCGGTTGCGCGCGGCGATGTCCCGACAGAACTCGGCGGTGGTTCGCTCGCCGGGAGGCAATTCCAGAGTGACGGCGAAATACCGGCAAAGCGTCCGCGAAATCCGGCTCAAGACCCGGCCGTTTTCCGGCTCGCCTCGCAGCGCTTCCAACCCTTTGCGGGCGGCCATCTCCGCAGGCTCAGGCATCATCTTCGCTTTACGCATCACCCATCTCAGCCAGATGCACAACCCAACGGCCAGCGAGAGTCCCGCCAACGTCAGCGTCCAGGCATGGCGCTCGCCAAACGAGGGAATAATCTCCGGCCTGGGCGGACGCAAAACAGGCAACTCGTCCCCGCCGCCCGCCGGCCCGGCCATCAGGACGTCGACCGCGCCTTGGAGCATCACACCTAGAAACATCAAGCGCCCCGCCCCCCAGCGCGGGATCCAACTCCAGACCGGAAATCCCCCCCCGTGCCAGGGCTTCATCCACGCCTCCTTCCCCGCCGGGTTTCGAAGAAATGCTGGAGTTTCTGGGCAAACGGCTCGGCGCTGCTGAACCGAAGTGTATCCACCCCGGCCCGGTTGAAAGCGCGGTCCAGTCCGGCCAGTCGCTCTGAGTTGATGCGGGCGAACTTTTCCCGCACGGCGGCCCGGTTGGAATCCAGTTCCAGCAGCTCCCCCGTTTCGGCATCCTCAATTCCAAGCAGCCCGGCGGCGGGCAGAACATTCTCGCGGGGATCATGCAGGTGCAGGCAAACCAGATCGTGATGGGCGTTGGTGAGGCCTAATTCCTGAATGGCATCACGCGGCCCGCTGGAGCGCGCCGCCTCCGGCCCGACACTGTGCAGGAAATCCGTGAGCAGAAAAACCATGGAACGGCGGGGCAAAACGTGGTTGAGAAAGGTCAGCGCCGCCGTAATGTCCGTCCCCGGACGGCGGGGCTGAAAGGCGAGCAGCTCGCGCAAAATCCGCAGGATATGCCGGCGCCCTTTGCGGGCGGGAACAAACAACTCCACCGTCTCACTGAAAAGCAACAGGGCCACCTTGTCGCTGCTGCGGGCCGCGGAAACGGCCAGCGTCCCCGCAATTTCCGCGGCGAACTCCCGCTTGCTGCGCTGTTGTGAACCAAAGGCCGAGGAGGCTGAAACATCCACGGCCAACACCACCGTCATCTCGCGCTCCTCACGGTAGCGTTTCACAAAAGGCCGCCCCATGCGATTGGTCACATTCCAATCAATCGTCCGCACATCGTCCCCCGGCATGTATTCCCGGAGCTCCTCGAAATCCATGCCGCGCCCCTTGAAATGACTCAGATACGCCCCCACCATCATGTCGTTGACCAACCGATTGGTGCGGGCCTCGACACGCCGGACGGATTCGAGCAACTCGGCAAGCGTCATGACATCCAAGTGACCGGGTTCAAGGACGGGAGCTTCGCCTGGCGACCGCAGCCGGAATGCCCCGGACAAGCTCCAGCTTGGGGCTGATCAGGCATGTTCACGGCACGGGCACCGCATTGAAAATCTTCTGGATGATCGCATCGCTTGTCACCCCCTGCGCCTCGGCCTCATAGGTGAGAATGACCCGGTGCCGCAAGACGTCCGGACCGATGCTCTTGATATCCTCGGGGGTGACATAGGAGCGCCCCTGCAACAAGGCCCAAGCCCGGGCGGCCACCGTCAGGAAGATGGTGGCCCGCGGCGAGGCTCCGAACTGGATGAAATGCTTGAGATCAAGCTTGTATTTCTCCGGCTGCCGCGTGGCGAACACCAAATGCACTATGTAATCACGCACCTTCTCATCCACATGAATCTGATCCACCAGCTTGCGCGTCCGCAATATCTCGTCCAACCCCACCACCGCCTTGACTTTGGTTTCAGGCGCCGTGAAGGCCATCCGGTCCAGTATCTTGCGCTCCTCCTCGAACGAAGGGTAGTCCAGCAGGACCTTGAACATAAACCGGTCCACTTGCGCTTCGGGCAGCGGATAGGTGCCCTCTTGGTCGATGGGATTCTCTGTGGCCAGCACGAGAAAAGGCGAGGGCAGCAGCATGGTCTCGCCGCCCAGCGTGACCTGTCGTTCCTGCATGGCCTCCAGCAACGCCGACTGCACCTTGGCCGGCGCTCGGTTGATTTCGTCGGCCAGCAGCAGGTTGGCAAACACCGGCCCGCGCGTGGCATGATACTTGCCGTCCTGAGGATTATAAATCAATGTCCCTACAATGTCGGCGGGGAGCAGGTCCGGAGTGAACTGGATGCGATGGAAAGTGGCGTGTATGGCGGAGGCAAGCATCCGCACGGAAAGTGTTTTGGCGAGCCCTGGAACCCCTTCCAGAAGGACATGGCCGTTGGCCAGCAGCCCCACCAGCAAGCGGTCCACCAGCTGCTCCTGGCCCACAATCACGCGGCCGATTTCTTCCCGCAGGTTCTTGATCCAGACGTGGGCCGCCTGAACTTCTTCGTTCAACACTGTGTTCATTGCGCAGGACTTTAAGGGGCAATCACTGGAAGCTCAAGGACTCTATCAAAACCTGAAGGGGGGATTCCCCGAGGCTTTCAGAAAAAGAGCAGCCGGTTGAAGATCCACCGGCTGCTCGTGATACAGAGAGATTATTCGGACCGGGCTTCACCGGTGTGAGGGGCATCCACCGCGGGTGGTTGAGCCGCTTCGGCGGGAGCCGAAACTTGCACAGCCACAGGTGCTTCGGGCTCGGCTGGAAGGGGCTCCACAACGGCATCCAATTCCGCCGACGATTCGGTCAGGGGAGCGTCAACCGGAACCGGATGGGCTGGTATGTTTTCCTGCGCAGACACCGGCTTGGCTTGAGCGGCGGGAGACTTCTTGGGTTGCGGGCGGGGCTGCTGAGGCGGCTTGGGCAGCGGCTTCTTGGCAGTCTCCAGCGTGCCGTTGGCAAATTCAATCACATGGCCTTGATGGATGAGCCAGTGCAAATCCATGATCACCGCAGACTGTTGTGGGCTGGCCTGAGCAGGCTCCGCAGGGGCGGGAACCTCTCCGGACGCCGCCTCCGACGCAGCGGCGGGGGCAGTGACCGGGGCCAAGGCCTCAAGCAGCTTGCGCCGGGTGCACTTGGGCGTCTTGTCAATGAAGGCAATGATTTGCTTGATCATCTCCGAAACCGGAGTTGAATCCAGATCGAGGAAATGCGGACGCGCCACCGAGACATGGGTCAAGGTTTTGTTGACCTTGAAGAACTGCAATCCGTGTCCGGCAAATTGCTGGCTCAGAATGGTGGCCAACTGGAGGGGGAAGCGGCGCTGATCCTCGCAGGCCTGACGAACCAACTGGAGCAGGCCCGGGCTGCGCAGATTACGCGCCGCCACACCACCCAGCTTCACCCGGTCCACCGGCTTGATGATCGCGTCCTTGTGCACCTCGCGGAAATGCTTCTCCACCTCCTCCAAGCTGTGAAGGCGCAGCGGTTCGGGAATGTTCAGCCCGATGTATTCGGTCTTCCAACTCAGTCCCTCGACCCACTTCTTGACCACTTCCTCGTCGCGGACGATGCGGACCCGGGCCTTGAAGGCGTCGAAGGGCATGCGGGCAAAGCGCTCGGCGTGCAGCTTGCGCAATTGGTTCTGGTAATCGTGATAATTGGGCGGACCGAGAATCTCGCCGCTGAAGCCGCACTGGGCCACGAAAGTATAACTCCCCTTGGGCGGTTCGGTGGCCGTGCGCTCGGACTGATAGAAGGTGTCGAAATGCTTCTTGAGCACATGCGTCACAGCCTCGTTCTCAGAAACCCAAAGTGTGTCGTCCATGGCGCAGAGAAAGAGCTGCTGCGCCACGCTGCCGTCAGGCCGTTTCTCCAAAGCAAAGGAAATTACGTAGCGCTCCGGCTTCTCCAGAATAAGCCGCGCGATGTCAAACAGCGGAAACGCCCGGCCCGTGGACTTGATTTGACGGGCCAGCGATTCAACCCCTTTTTCCTCCGGCATCAGAGTCACACTCACCTCCGGCAACGCGGGCGGCGGCTCCGGACGCTCGCGCCTCTCAGGACGGTCCCCGCCCCCACTGCCCATTGGGCCACGGCCACCCTGACCGCCTGGACGGTTGCGGTCGCCCTCGCGCCGTGGAGCGGCACCGCGATCCCCTTCCCTCCGGGGAGGCCGCGGACCACCGCGCCGGTCGCGGTCGTCGCCACGCCTAGGGCGCTCGTCGCCACCCTCGAAGTGGGCATAAGATTTAGGGGTAGCGGACTCCTGCGCCCATGCGGGCAGAAAGAGTTTTTCCAGATCCAGTGCGTTGTCAGGCAATGTGCTCATTCCATCACGACAGTCCCGTTGTTTAAAGGACTCGATTAACCGAGTCTGAATAATGCCGGGTATCAGAAAAGATTGCAAGCCATCAAATCAACGCATCGCGGGCGACCGAACACGCCTGCCGCACCGGGCATCCGAGTTAAATTGGATAATTCATTGACATCACGGGTGGCGGCAGGTAATCGACCTGCTTGGCTAATCGATCTCCCGCAGCCAACGTCCGGTCCTCCCGCTTGGGCGAAGGATACGGCAGGAGCCGGAAGCCCCTGGACCGAGAAGCCGTCGGCCGGATCAAATCTCTTAACACACACAAACATGAATCTGGTCAACCTCGCCCTCCGCAGACCTTGGACGGTTGTGGCAGTGGTCCTTGCGGCAGCCTTGGGCGCGGGCGTGGCTGTGCAGCGCATGGCGCGCGATGTCTTCCCGGCCCTGGGCATCCCCACCCTCTACGTCGCCCAACCCTACGGCGGAATGGATCCCGCGCAGATGGAGGGGTTTCTCACCTACTACTATGAATACCACTTCCTCTACATCACCGGCATCGAGCATGTGGAAAGCAAGTCGATCCAAGGCGCGGCCCTGATCAAACTGCAATTTCATCCCGGAATGGATATGGCTCAGGCGATGGCCGAAACCGTGGGCTATGTCAACCGGGCCCGGGCCTTCATGCCGCCCGGCACAGTCCCCCCTTTCATCATGCGGTTCGACGCGGGGAGCGTGCCGGTGGGCAACTTGGTCTTCTCCAGCGAGACGCGGACGGTGGGCGAGATGCAGGACGCCGCCCTCAATCTGGTGCGACCTCTCTTTGCCACCTTGCCCGGCGTGTCCGCCCCCCCGCCCTTCGGCGGCAGCGCCCGCAGCATTGTCGTCAACGCCAAACCCGACCGTCTGCGGGCTTGCAACCTTTCTCCAGACGACCTCGTTTCAGCCATCGCCTCGGCCAACCTGATCAGCCCGTCCGGAAATCTCGCGCTGGGCGGCAAATACCCAATGGTGCCGCTCAACGCGACGGTGAAAAACATCCACGATTTGGAGGCCGTCCCGATCCGTACCGGCACCTATCCGGCGGTGTTCCTGCGCGATGTGGCCACAGTGACCGACGCCTCCGACCTGGTCACCAGCTACGCCCTGATCAACGGCAAAAGAACCGTCTACATTCCGGTGACCAAGCGTGCGGACGCATCCACCCTATCGGTGGTGAATCTGGTCAAACAAAACCTGGCCAAATTCCAAAGCGTGCTCCCCTCCGATGTGAAGGTCGGCTATGAATTCGACCAGTCGCCCTATGTCACCCGCGCCATCGCCGGCCTCACGCTTGAGGGAGCACTGGGAGCCGTGCTGACGGGCTTAATGATCCTATTGTTCTTGCGGGATTGGCGAAGCGCCTTCGTGGTGGTGGTCAACATCCCGCTGGCTTTGATGAGCGCACTGCTGGCGCTCTGGCTCACCGGGCAGACCGTCAATCTGATGACTCTGGGCGGGCTGGCCCTGGCGGTGGGAATCCTTGTGGATGAATCCACGGTTTGTCTGGAAAGCATTCACGCGCATCTTGCCCGGGGAAAATCCCTGGCCCGGGCGGCCTTGGACGCTTCAAATGAAACAGCCGGCCCGCGGTTCCTGAGCATGCTTTGCATCCTGGCCCTCTTCACTCCAGCCCTCTTTATGACGGGAGCGGCCAAGGCAATGTTCCTGCCCCTGTCCCTGGCGGTGGGCTTCTCCATGGTCGCCTCCTTCCTGCTTTCCAGTTCCCTGGTCCCCATTCTCTCAATCTGGTTCCTGCGCGGCCACGAGCGGGCGGACAAAACAGCGGCGCAAGGGCCGGGCGCTTTCGCCCGATTCCAGAAAGGTTATGCCGGACTGACCGGACGCTTGTTGAGGATCCGCCGGGGTCTCGTGCCGGTGTATCTGGGGGGAGCCGCAGCCCTGCTGTTTTTCGTCGGCCGCCGCACCGGCACGGAAATCTTCCCCAGCGTCGAAACAGGCCAGCTCCAACTGCGGATCAGGGCGGCGGCAGGCACGCAGGTGGCCGGCACCGAGGCGCTGGCGCTCCAGGTTTTGGAGCTCATCAAAAAAGAGGCGGGACCGGAAAACATCCAGGTGACCCTCGGCCTGGTAGGCGTTCACGCCCCGAACTACCCCATCAATCTCATCCACCTTTGGAGCGGCGGCCAGGAAGAAGGCGTGCTGCAAGTGCAATTGAAAAAAGGCGCCCCGATTGTCATCGAGGAACTGAAGGAACGGCTGCGCCGCAAATTCGCCGCCCTAATGCCCGGGTCAACCTTTTCTTTCGAACCGGGCGACATCGTCAGCCGGGTCATGAGCCTGGGCGCCCCCACGCCCATTGAGGTGGCCATCAGCGGCCCCAACCTGGGCGCCGACCGCGAGTTTGCGGAGAAGGTCAAAAACAAACTCCAGACTCTGACTGGCCTGCGCGACATCCAGTTCGGCCAGACCTTGGATTACCCCACCGTGGAGGTGGCCGTGGATCGCGAGCGGGCCGGACTGATGGGGCTAAAGATGGCCGATGTTTCGCGCTCGCTGGTAACCGCCACTGCCTCCAGCCGCTTTGTGACCCCGGTTTATTGGGCCGACCCCGTCAGCGGCGTCGCCTATCAAATCCAAGTCCAAATCCCCCAAGCGGCAATGAACTCCAGCGAACAGGTCCGCAATCTGCCGGTGGGCTCGCGCAACGGGCAATCCATCCTCCTGCGCGACGTGGCCAGGCTCACCGAAGGCACGGCCGTAGGCCAGTATGAGCGCTACAACATGCAGCGACTCATCACGGTGACAGCCAACCTGAACGGCGCAGACCTGGGAAGCGTGAGCAGACAGGTCGAGCAAGCCCTGCTCTCGCTGGGCACCCCGCCACCCAAAGTCAGCGTCACCCTCCGCGGCCAGACCGTGCCGCTGCGACAACTGCTCGAGGGCTTGAGCACAGGACTCCTCGTGGCAATCGTCGTGATCCTCCTGCTGCTCGCAGCCCATTTCCAATCCCTGAAACTTTCCCTTGTTGTGTTGTCCCCCATTCCCGCAGTGCTCGCCGGAGTGGTGCTGACACTCAAACTGACCGGCACCACGCTGAACCTCGAATCGTTCATGGGCGCAATCATGGCCGTCGGCGTCGCGGTGGCCAACGCCATCCTGATGGTCACGGCGGCCGAGAGCAGCCGACTGGCTGGAAACGACGCCCCCACGGCCGCACTGGATGGAGCGCAATCCCGACTGCGCCCCATCCTCATGACGAGCCTGGCCATGATTGCGGGCATGCTGCCTCTGGCCCTGGGCCTGAGCGAAGGCAGCCAGCAAAGCGCCCCGCTGGGCCGGGCCGTGGTCGGGGGACTAACTCTGGCAACCTTGGCCACGCTGCTGGTTTTGCCCGCAGTGTTCGCACTCATCCAGGCCGGCGCCCATCGCCGCTCCGCCTCGCTTGACCCGGAAGACCGGACCGGTTCTTGTTACGAACTAAACGGCAGGGCCGCTTAAAACTGATTTATAACAACCGATGAAAGCCTTGACTCCCACCCCCCTGCTCGTGTGCCTCGGCCTTGCGTGCGGACTGCTGTGCGGTTGCAACCCGGCACCAACCCCAACATCCGCCCCCGTAGCGACGGCGCCCGTGGCGGTCTCCTGCGCGCCCCTGCGCCGGGGCGACATCACCCGCAGCATCTCCCTGCCCGGCTCCATCAACGCCCGCCAATCCGCCATCCTCTGCTCAAAAACCCCCGGATACCTCAAGACACTCAGCGTGGACAAAGGCGACAGCGTTACAGCTGGGGCGGTCCTGGCTGAGATCGAGGCCCCCGAATTGCTGGCCGAAGCGCCTAAATATCAAGCTGAGATGGAAGTGGCCGAGGCGGGATTCCGCCGCACCGTCGAGGCGCAAAAGAAAGCACCCGATCTGGTGACACCTGCTTCGGTGGATGAGGCCCGGGGCAAATACGACGTGGCCCGGGCAAACTTTAAACGAATCCAAGACCTGCTGGCCTACACCAAAATCACCGCCCCATTCTCCGGTATCGTCACCCGCCGATGGGTGGATCCGGGCGCATTTATTCCAGCAGCCACCGGCGCCGTCGGCGCGGCCGCCGTCGTGACACTCATGGATTTCAGCTCCGTGCGGGTGGACGTGGCCGCGCCCGAATCAGAGTCGCCTCTCATCCGTCTGACGCTGCCGGTCACGATCACCCTGGAAGAGCTGCCCGGCCGCAGCTTTAAAGGCAACGTCACCCGCTTTGAATACGCCTTGGACCCAGCCACAAAAACAATGATCGCCGAAATCGAAATCCCCAACCCGCATCTGGACCTGCGACCCGGGATGTATGCCAACGTGAAACTGGGCATCGAGCAGAAAACCGGCGCGCTTCTGGCCCCCGCCGACGCGGTCGTTACGGACAAGACAGGCGCTTTTGTTTTCATCGTGGAGGAATCGAAAGCCAGAAAAACCCCGGTGCAGACCGGGTTCAGCGACGGCACCAGCGTGGAAATTCTCAGCGGGCTCAAGCCGGAGCAACCCCTCATCTTGGTCGGCAAAAGTTCCTTGACCTCCGGCCAGACCGTCACCGTTCGGGATGGCAAATGAAAACACCTCCTCAAAATCGAAAATCACCGGGCCCGCTCTGGGTCCTGTCAATCTTGTTTCTCACCGCCCTGCCCGGCGCTGCGCAGCCGACCGGCGCAACAAACTATCCTATCGACCTCCCCACGGCGCTGCGCCTGGCGCACACCCAAAACCTGGATGTCCAGATCGCCCGGGAAGGGCAGCGCGAGGCAGTCGCAAACCAGCAGAGCACCTTCGAGCAGTTTTTCCCGTGGATCTCCGCCGGCGCAGGCTATCATCGC
Source organism: uncultured Verrucomicrobiota bacterium (assembly GCA_903873415.1). GTDB lineage: Bacteria > Verrucomicrobiota > Verrucomicrobiia > Limisphaerales > CAIQOK01 > CAIQOK01. Next base: position 13,416 of record CAIQOK010000076.1, read on the forward strand.
CGCAATGGAATGGCGCAAGCCGTCCCCGGCGGAACGGTATCCCAGGCCCGCCTGCAATCCTACTCCCCGGGCGGCACGCTGACGGCGCAACTCGACCTTGGCGACGCCTATTATAAATCGCTGGCAGCCAGGCAACTCGCCACCGCCGCCGCCGCCGCCCTCCAATCCCGCGCACAAGACTCCACACTTGCCGCCGCCCAGGGCTATCTGGACCTGGTCCACGCCGCGGCGCAAGTCGGCGTGTTGGAGGAATCCGTGCGACTGGCCCGGGAATATCAAGACCAACTCCACCAAGCCGTCGCCGCAGGCATCGCCTTCAAGGGCGACGAACTCCGGGTTCAGGTGCAGACCCGGCGACGGCAACTCGCCCTCCGTCAGGCCCAGGAACAACAGCGGGTTAATTCAGCCCGTCTGGCTCAAATCCTGCACCTCGATCCGCTGGTGGAACTTCTCCCTCAGGAGTTGGACCTGGCGCCCCTGAAACTCATCGGCACCAACTCGGCCTTGGATCATTTGGTGCAAAGGGCCCTGCAGTGCCGCTCCGAACTCAAACAGCGTCAGGCGCTGGTTTCCGCGGCGCGTTCCGCCAAAAACGGCGCGCTCTATGGAGCGGCTGTTCCATCCCTGAACGCTCAGGCGTTCCTTGGCGGATTTGGCGGCGGACCGGACGGCGGCACCGATCATTTCGGGGCGGCGCAGGATTATCTGTTCGCTCTGGCCTGGCGCATCGGACCGGGCGGCTTGTTTGATCCCGGCCGGGTCCGGGCCGGCGCGGCGCGCTTTGAAAGCGCCCGGCTCGGAGCACAAAAAGAGCGAGACCAGGTGATCGGCGAAGTGGTGGAATGTCAGGCCCGAATGCAGTCGTTCGGGGATCAACTCGCCACCGCGCGGGAAAACCTTGTCACCGCCGCCCAAAGTCTGCGCCTGACACAGGAACGCAAACAGTTCGGCGTGGGAATTGTCCTGGAAGATCTCCAGGCCCAACAGGATATCACCCAAGCGCGGTCCGATTATCTGGCTTTGGTCGCCGGCTTTGACAAAGCTCAATATGCCCTGCTCAGAGCCGTTGGAGGGACGGTGGAATAACCCGGTGTCACCTTGACCGCTCCCCGGCCCCCTGCCCGCCAGAAAACGCAGGACTGCCCAGCCTCCAAGGATCCCCTGCTCTTTTGATCAAGCGGACTTGACTTTCCATCACCCAGAACGAACATTACCGCATCACAATTTAACCACCGTGCCCAATCCTCATCCCGCAAAAAAAACTCCGGCCCGCGGCTTCACTTTGATTGAACTCCTGGTTGTTATTGCCATCATCGCCATTCTCGCCGCCCTCCTTCTCCCCGCATTGGCCAAGGCCAAGGAAAAAGCCAAGGGGATCAACTGCCTAAACAATCTCCGGCAAATCGGGATTGGCTTCGTCATGTATGGCCAGGATAACAACGATCTAATCGTTCTGGTCGGCTTGGACAAACCCTCACCTTCCGGAGCGTGGATTCCCAATGCGGTGTGCACCTTCTGGCCGGACCTGCTGCGGCCTTATATGTCCACCACCAACAGCATCGCCTGCCCGAGCTATTCAAAGGGTTTCGGGATCGGCTTCAACCACGTTGAAATCGGCGGCTGGCTGGCTAATCCGGATAAGATCAGCAGCATCAAGCACCCCTCAGACACGGTGCCTTTTGCCGACACCGGACTGATTGAAAACCCGGCTGAACAGAACCCGGACCTCTGGAGGGAGGTGAAAGATCAGACCTTCAACATGGTTTACCGCACGCCCAACAATTGGAACTATTACGACTCAGCCCCCACCCGTCCGGTGAACCGTCACGGAAACCGGGCCAACATGGGGTTTGCCGACGGCCATGCCGCGGCGCTTCGGGTCAGCGTCATGGGGCTCCAGTTCATGCCGGGCGCCAACGGCGCCACAGGCAACACAAAATGGGGCGGCAACGGCGTGAGCGATTCCCGCTGGATGTGGGACCGCGAGTGAAACGAAAAACCACCATGTGAATCATTCAACCCTCTGTGCATATGCTCTTGACGCCTTAAACCTAAAACCCGCACTTGGGACCAGCCACAGATCTCCTCCAACCCGAAACCACCTTTGAGAGAAAACTGAATCGCGCATGAAGCGCTGTGTGAGGCCGAAGAATTGCCAACCTTTTTCCGTCTCCATGGTCTTCATGAACTCCAGGGTCGATTTGGCTCGGGGCGGTATGTTTGCCATAAAGCCCATGGAGGGCATAAAGTGAGGATGAATGATTTTTCGAAGGCGCAACCCAATCCGTCTGGGATGGAAGAGGAAACTCAAAACACCCAGGTGCCGGCTCACCGTTTTTCTGCCTTCCACTTTCTATTTTCTGCTTTGCCTTTCAATCGCCGCTGACGAGGCATCTCTACAGACCCGGACAACAAAAAAATCACAAACCCGATTTTCAATCAATTGCGCCTGAAGTGGTTGCCGAATCAGTCCCGACCCGAACCCGATGACCTTGAGAACCGCACTCTGTGCGGGGTGATTAGGAAAGGGCCGATTCCAGAGTCAGGGGCACCGCCCTTTTGCTGACACTCCCGATGGCTGCAAACCCGTGTCTTAAGTGCGGCCTTCATTCAGTTTGGAAGCACCAGCAGGGGCGGATTGAGAGCGAACCATCAGGGGCTCAGGTCAGATGATTTGCGGCATCCCGCACCCCGGCAACCACCTCCTGGCGGGTCTTCAGGTTGCGGATACGCACATAGGAATCGTTATCGAGCTTGGCGGTGAAGGATGCTTTCAATTCCTGCGCCCTTTTGAACTGCTTGTCAGGCTTGGTCGGCGTGAGGGGAAACTCGACAGCCCGCCCGCTGAGGCGCAGGTTCTGCACCAACTGCAGAGTGGCCGGCCGCAACGACTCCTCTTCTATCAGACAGAAGACATCCACGTTGGCATCGAACGCCGGCAACAAACCGCGGGCCTTGAGCAGCTCCAGCAGCACCACGTCCCCCATGCCGAACCCCAATGCGGGCAGGTTCACCTTGCCGCCGCTGATGAGCTTGACCAGGTTGTCATAACGACCGCCTCCGGCAATCGCCCGGAACTCCCCCTTCCGGTCAAACGCCTCAAAGACCACGCCGGTATAGTAAGCCAGTCCCCGGATCACGTGATAGTCGATCTTCACAAACCCGCCCAGGCCGCGAGCGGCAAGGTTGTCTAGAATGAACTGCAATTGGGCGGTGGGCTTGCCCCCGGCGATGAAGGCGTTGACATCGTCAAGTTTGAAACCCAGGGCGGCCAACTTCTTGGCGCTCTCCTCCGGCAACGCCCGCTCCAGCTTGTCGATCACCTGAAAAAACTGGTATTCATGCACCGCATCCGCCTCGGAGGAATCCTGACGACCCCGGTGATAAAACTCGTGCCAGGCGTTGCGGCTGCTGAGCCGGACCACGAAATCCTCCGCAGTCAAGCCGAAGGCGCGCAATGAATCGATGAGCAGCGCGATCAATTCCGCATCCGCCGCCGGGTCGGACTCGCCGATGAGGTCGGCGTTGAACTGGAAGTGCTCCCGCAGGCGGCCCTTCTGCTGGCGTTCGTAACGATAGAGCTGGGGAACGGCGAACCACTTGATGGGCTTCTTGTAATTCCGCTCATGCGCCGCCACCATCCGCGCCAGAGTGGGCGTCATCTCAGGCCGCAGCGAAACGGAGCGTTCCCCCTTGTCGGCAAAGTTGTAGAGCTGGCCGACGATTTCCTCACCGCTCTTGGTGGTGAAGAGCTCCAGGGGCTCCAAGGGGGGGCCGTCGTATTCGCGGAAGCCGTAGGTGCGAGCCGTGGCCCGCCACTTGGCGAAAATATACTGGCGCGCATCGGCGCTCCACACGTCGGGGTGCGGAAGCGGTTCGGGATAGAAATCGCGGAAACCAGGCAATCGTTCCATTCGGGCAGATTAGAAAAACCCCAGCCCCGTTGAAAGTCAAAAGCATCCGCCGCCAAAGACTCAGGAATCCAGAACCCGCATTACGGCTTGAGGCCTCGTGGAAACACCGCCGCACCAAGCCGGATGCCGCCGGCGCCCCTTTAGGACGCGGATTTTTTCCGGATTGAGAATTGAGCGTCCTTCCACCGGCAGCCCTGAAGAAGGGCGATTGTGCTTTTCATTGGTTGCCCTCTTCCTAAGCTGGAAACAGTCTGGGGGCGATCAGGAAAACCCCTTTCATGCACCGATGAAAATCATTACTGACGAAGCATGCGCCGGCTATTCCAAGGCGGGGCATCCGGAAAAACCGGTGCGGGTGACCCGCACTCTGGAACGGCTGCGCAACCAAACCGAGTTGCCGCTTCAGTGGGCTGCCCCGGGCGGAATAGCCGAAAGCAGCCTGCTTCGAGCCCACTGCCCCGAGATGATCGCCCGGCTGTCCGGGCCGGAGGATTTCGACACCGACACGCCAAGCTATCCGGGGATCGCAGGATTCTCACGATCCTCGGCGGGGGCCGCTCTGGAAGCCTTGCGGGCCGCACGCAATGGGGAAACGGTCTTCAGCCTGATGCGCCCGCCGGGACACCACGCCACCCGGAACAAGTCCATGGGGTTTTGCTTCCTGAATAATGTAGCCATCGCCGCCCTGGAAGCCTTGGCCACAGGCTTGGAGCGGGTGGCGGTTTTCGATTTTGACATCCACCACGGCAACGGAACAGAGGACATTCTGCTCTACCATCCTGGAGCCGCTTTTTTTAGCGTTCACCAGCATCCCTGCTATCCCGGCACCGGGTCGGGCAACGTGGGAAACAATTGTTTCAACTACCCCGTGCCGGCCCAACTGCCCCGGCTCGACTACCGCCGAGTGCTGACCCGTGCGCTGCTGGATCTCAAACAGTTCCACCCCGGACTGGTCGCTGTCTCCGCAGGCTTCGACGGCTATGCGCGGGATCCCTTGGCCCAAGGCACTCTGGAGGCTGAGGATTACCACTGGCTGGGGCAGCAGATTCGCCAACTCGGCGTGCCTTCCTTTAGCGTGCTGGAAGGAGGATACAGCCGGGATTTGCCGGACCTGATTCTCGCGTATTTGAAGGGGTTGGAAGGCAATCTCTCACCGGCAAAGCCCGCGCCGGCATCGCAAAACCGCGTTTGAATACAGCACGTTCCTGAATTCCCGCGAAATCCAGCCCCGAAAAAACGGTTCATACTCCCGCTACTTGACACCCGGCCTAAAACGGATCGTGGCGCTGCCGATCAATTGCCTGGAACAACTGCCCGACAACTCAGCCGGTCCGGATCTGCTGACTCCGCTCCTGCAAAACGAACTGATAAAATCCCGTCGTTTCGAAGTACGCCCTATTAATGGCGAGTGCCTTCACCGGCTAACCGGCCGGCAGGCCTGGACCCCGACGCAGACCTGCTGCCCGAAGGTTTCTTCACCGCCCTCACCGCCCAATAAGCCTGCGACGCGGCGCTATTCTGCGAGTTAACCGCCTACCGCGCCTGCGCCCCGCTGGCCTTCGGCTGGCGCCTGCGCATGATCGATACCAAGACCTGCCGGACGCTTTGCGCGGTGGATGAAATATTCGACGCCGTAAACCCTGTTGTGTCCGGCCAAGCCCGGCGATTCTTGCACAACACCCAAGCCAAAAACGGCCGCAGGCAACCGGACGCAGACTGGCTGATGCTCCATTCACCCCGCACCTTCGGAGAACACACCCTCCCTGAGGTGTTAAGCACCTTGCCTCTGCGCTGAAAACGCAGCTAATGTTCCCCACCCGTTTCCCGATGACAATGTGTCAGGTGGAACGTCCGCCTCCCCCGCCTGACAGAAAGCCGAGCAAGGCGTCATGAAAATAGATTTTAATGCCAGCCGCATCACCCACCCTGAACCGTCCTCCGCCCTTCCGCGCCCCGGCCCAGCCGCCGGCAACAAGCCGGGTTCGGGCTTCATTTCCACCGGCAGTCTCAACCCTCAACTGGAAACCCTTTCCCTGCTCCGCCACGACAAAATCCAAAAGACGGTAGAACTCTTAAAGAGCCCGGTCTTCCCGCCCGAACAGACCATGCGTGCCCTGGCCAACCTCCTGGCTTCACACCTCACCACCGACTAACCATCCCGCCTCCCCTCCAAGTGCGATTGCAACCCTTGGGAATGCTTCCGGCAAACCGCAACACTGACCTCCCCGCCCGGACGGATTGTCCTGATGCTCTTTGACGGAGCCATGCACGACCTCAAACGCATCCGCCACTCCTACGCCACGGAGCCGCCCTCCACTTTGAGTTTCTTTTCATAAGGGCCAGCCGCAAACCCGAGTGCAGTCCCGATGAAATCGACCACCGCCAAATCGTTTGAAAATCCGAAGGGAAAAAGTCGATCCACTCTGGCAGCGGTTTCCAGCCAGACCGCCCAAGTTGAACCGCATCCTTCAAGCAGCCCGCCATTTCATTTGGACGATCAAGCCGCCTGCATAAATCCCGCCTTTGCATGACGGGATTGGAACCAGAAAAAGAAAAAGGCGCGAAGGAAAAAAATCCCTCGCGCCAGTTGGAATGGAGAATGGAGAAACCGATTAGCGGCGGAACTGCAGAGGGGCCGAAACAGGCATCTCATGCGCGCAAGGCTGGTTGGTCGGGGCATCGGGTTGAACCGAGGAGGGATTCACCAAGGCTTTGGCCAACAGATAAGCCTCCACCTCGTCGCCGCTGATATCCGGCAGCATGTGACCGTTGACCTCGACGCACGGACTGAGCATCTGCCCGCTTTTCTCGATCATTTCCTGGCGTTGCAGGGGGTTGTTGATGATGTCGCGGTCCTCAAACGGCAGGTCGTATTTGCGCATGATGGCGCGCACTCCCTGGCTCCATCCGCAACTGGGTTTTAAATAGGCAATGATTTTCGGTTTTTGCATAAAGTTCTCTGGAATTCTCTGTTTCGGCACAAAATCCGTCTCCAACATGACACAGGGCCCGCATTTGGCAACGTTTTCCTTCGCCGCCGCCAGCCGGTCGCCCCAAAAAGCGACGCCGCCTTTTTCAATGAATAATTTTGACCGCGCGCGCAACTTTCCCTACTGTCCCGTGTTCGGTAATGGAAACAGTTTGATGTAATGGCGTCCTTTGTATCTCTAAAAGAATTCTTCGCGCAGCTCGGCCTGGTCTCACCAGGACAGTTCGATGAACTGACCAGTGCCTGGCGTGTGGCTGCCGACAATGGGTCTCAAGAACCGCTCCTGGCTTTTCTCTGCCGCGAGCGGGGACTGGCCGAGGACGTCTTTCTCCAAAAACTCGCCCAAGCCCTCAACTGGCCCTATCTGGAAATGGGCAAACTGGAAATCCCCGCCTCCGCCCGCAGCAAGGTGTCCACCAAGGTCGCCTTCCAATATTCCGTCATGCCCACCGACCTGCTCGACGGCACGGTGCAGGTCGCCGTCAGCAACCCTTTCGACGCGGCCATGCTCAACGCCGTCCGCTTTGACGCCCACGGCCCGGTGCAGTTCGCCTTGGCCGCAAAAATCGAAATCGAAAAAGCCCTCAAAAAATACTACGGCGTCGGCGCGGAAACCCTCGACGAAATGGGCAATGACGAGGACGAACCCATCGAATTGCTCGTCGGCGACAAGGAGATCACCGAAGGCGACCAGGAAGCCAGCGTCATCAAGTTCGTCAACCAGGTGATCTGGGAGGCCTTCAAGGACCGGGCCACGGACATTCACCTCGAACCGCAGGAGGACGAACTGCGGATCCGTTACCGCATTGACGGGATCCTGCATCAGACGCCGATGCCCCCGCAGCTCAAGCGCTTTCAGGCCGCCATCATTTCCCGCATCAAGGTCATGAGCGGGATGAATATCTCCGAAAAACGCCTCCCACAGGACGGCCGTATCAATGTCCGAATCAAAGGCGAGGAGATCGACATCCGCGTCTCCACCGTCCCCACGGTGTATGGTGAGAGCGTCTCCCTGCGGCTGCTTTCCCGCGGAAAGATTTTTCTCAGTCTGGACAAACTGGGTTTTTCACCCCCCGACGAGAAGGCCATCCGCGAAATCATCATCAAGCCCCACGGCATCCTCATGGTCACCGGCCCCACCGGTTCGGGCAAGTCCACCTCCCTTTACGGGATGCTCAGCACCATCAACTCGGTGCAGAAACGCATCATCACCATCGAGGAACCGGTGGAATACGAGTTGAAGGGCATCAACCAGATCGCCGTCCGCCCGGAGATCGGCCTGACCTTCGCGATGGGCTTGCGCCATATCCTCCGCCAGGACCCCAACGTGATCATGGTCGGCGAAGTCCGCGATCTGGAGACGGCGGAAATCGCCATCCGGGCCGCGCTCACCGGGCATTTGGTCTTCTCCACCCTCCACACCAACGACGCCCCCAGCGCATTCACCCGCTTGATCGACATGGGCATCGAACCCTTCCTGGTCGCCTCATCGGTCGAAGCCATCATGGCTCAGCGCCTGGTCCGCACCATCTGCCCCCATTGCAAGACGGAGCAAAAGGTCGAGCGCTCGTTCCTGACCAAGATCGGGTTCCCCGAGGATCAGGTGGCGACGACGCGGTTCATGCACGGCGTGGGATGCGAGGCCTGCCGCCAGCTCGGCTACCAGGGACGTCTGGCCATTTACGAACTGCTCGTCCTCAACGAGGCGATCCGCCCCTTGATCCTGAGCCGGGCCGCCTCCTCCACCATTGCCCAGCGGGCCGTCGAGCAAGGGATGCGCACCCTGCGCGAGGACGGGTGGCGCAAGGTCATGAACGGCGTCACCACCATCGAGGAGGTCCTGCGCGTGACCCAGATTGAGGAGCATCTCGACGCCCTGATGGAGGCCAAGAAATGATTCCGGCCCCGTGTTCAAACCGTAATCCGCAACCCCCCATTTCCTAATGGCACGCTGGAATTCTTGCAATGTGCTGCACGTCGGCCCGGGCTCCCGGAGCTTGTGGCAGTTTGATGCCAAATCCGGCGGGTTCAAGCTCGGTCGCGAACTGAACATCCCCGACAACCTGCCCCTCCCTGCAGCCATGGTCTCCAAGAGCTGGAGCGCTCTCTGGCAGCCCAAACTCAACGTCGCCTATCTCCCCCCGGAAACCGTCTTCATCCGGGTCGCACAGTTCCCACTCAGCACCCCGGACGAAACCCGCTCCATGGTCGAGCTCCAGCTCGAAAAATTATCCCCCATCCCACTCACCCAGGCGGTCTGGAGTATGCATATCCTGCCCCACGCCCAGGGCAGCATGCAGACCGTGGTTCTGGTCGTGTCCGAACGCAAAGTCGTGGAAGAGTTTCTCGGCCGTCTGGAAGCGGCCGGTTTCCTGGCCGACCGGCTGGAGGTCCCGCTGCTCGACCAGCTCGGCACCATGTCGCCCCAAGAGGACGGTGCCTGGGTCTGCCCGGAACCCCACAGCGCATCCAACTCAGCCCTCGTGGCTTGGTGGTGCGGCGGTGTCCTCCAAAACCTCGCCCTCCTGACGGCCGTGCCCAGCCCCAACCGCGCCGCCAACCTGCGCGATCAACTCGCTCAAATGGCTTGGGCCGGCGAACTGGAAGGCTGGCTCAAAGCTCCGCCCCGCTGGCATCTTCTGGCCGATGCGGCCACCGCATCCCGATGGGAACCGGCGCTGCGCGAAGGCCTCGAACAACCATTGGAACTCTCCGCCCCGCGGGCGGGCGCCGAACTGGCCGCCCTGACCGCCACACGCGCCGCACAATCCAGCGCCCCAAACAACCTCCTGCCCGCCGAGTTCGGCACCCGCTACCGGCAACAGTTCACCGACCGCCTCTGGATCCACGGCCTGCTCTGGGTCGGCGCGACTTATCTGGCCGGCGTCGCCATTTATTTCATCATGGTCTCCATCGCCTATCTCAAGACCGATAGTGTCGAGAGCCAGGTGACCGCCCGCGGCCCGGGCTTCACCAACTCCATGCAGCTCAAGGCGCGCTTCGACGTGCTCAAAAACCGTCAGGATCTCAAGTTCGCAGCTCTGGATTGCTGGCGCTCCACCGCCGAACTTATGCCCACCGGGCTGACCCTCGATTCCCTAAGTTTCGGCGACGGCCGCAAACTCAAACTCGACGGTACCGCCCCGGCTGTGGATGTGTCCAACGTGATCGATTTCAGTTCCCGGCTGCGCAAGGCCAAGCGCAACGACCAGCCCCTGTTCGACCCGACGGAGGGAGATCAGTTGCAGACCCATGTCAACCCCGGCGGCAACACCGTCAGCTGGAGCTTCAGCCTCATCCTCAAGCGAACCGAAGACTGATGAACAGCTATTTCGCCAAACTCAACCCCAGCGAGCGCCGCTTCGTCGTCGGCGTCACCACCGTCCTCTTCCTCGTGGTCAATATCTTTTTCGTCTGGCCCCATTTCTCCGACTGGGAGATGTACCAAACCCGGCTCGCCCGGGCCCAAACCAAACTCACCACCTATCAGACCGCCATCAACCAAGTCCCCCGCATGGAAGCGGAGGTCAAAAAAATGCAGAGCGAAGGCAGCGAAGTCCCCCCGGAAGATCAGGCCACCGATTTCCTGCGCACCATTCAGGCGCATATGGCGCAGACCGGGGTGGGGTTTGTCGGCAATTCGCGCCAGATCGGCAGCACCAACCTCTTTTTCATGGAGCAGCGCCAGACCATTCAGGTCCAAGCCACCGACCAACAACTGGTTAACTTCCTTTACACCCTCGGCTCGGGCAACTCCCTCATCCGGGTGCGCGACCTCTCCGTGCGCCCCGACCCGAACCACTACACCTTGAACGCCAGCATCACCCTGATGGCCAGCTACCAGAAGAAAACGCCGGCCAAATCCCAGCCGGGCAAAGCCGCCTCGCCGATCAAAAAATGAAAACGACCTTTCTCGTCCTGTTGCTCACCGGCCTGAGTGCTTGGGCTCAACTCCCCACCCCGCCCGCCACCAGCCCCACCGCCCCCAACCGGGGGGGGGAGGCCTTTCTGAGGCGCATGCGCACCAACCTCTCCGGCCAGACCAACTCCGCAACAGCCGCCAAAGCCGCCACAGACGCCCTGAAAAGCATGACGCCCTTTGCCGGTAGCAGCACCGGCACCGGCACCCCCACCACCGCCACTCCTGGTGCCAACAGCAAAAACGCCAACGCCCCAACCATCGCCATCGCCCCCGGCACCACTTCCACCGATGAAATCATCCCGGCGGGCATGATCGACTTCAGGGCTGTGGATCTCAATGACGTCCTCAAGGTCTACGCCAACCTAGTCCAACGCACCATCCTGCGCCCCGCCGCCCTGCCCGCCCCCCAAATCGTTCTCAAAACCCAGACCGACTTGACCCGCACCGAGGCCATTCAGGCTATCGACGCCGTGCTCGCCCTCAACGGCATCACCATGATCAATTTCGGGGACAAATTCGTGAAAGCCGTGCCGGTAGGCCAGGCAAACACCGAGGGCGCACCACCCAACCTGATGGATGCCAAAGACCTGCCTGAGTTCGGGCAATACGTGACCCATGTCGTCCAGCTCAAATACGCCAAGCCCAGCGAGGTCATCCCCGTGCTCCAGCAGTTCGCCAAAATCCCCAACTCAATCCTCCCGATTGAAAGCAGCGGCATGATCGTCATCCGTGACTTCACCGAAAACGTCAAGCGCATGCTCGAAATGATCGCCCGCATCGACTTGACTGTGCCCTCCGAATGGGTCTCCGAGGTCATCCCGATCAAATACGCCAAGGCCAGCGAGATTTCCGATGCGCTCAACAGTCTGGGCGGGGTGACCGGTGGCACGATGGGTTCCCGCAGCAGCGGTGTTGGCGGCACGGCCATGAGCGGTGCCCGCACAGGCGGCTCAGGCATGGGCGGCATGGGCGGCATAAACCGCGGTGGATTCGGCTCAGTCGGCGGCATGCAGTCCGGCAACTCGCCCTTCGGCAGCACTGCCGGCATCTCCGGCGGCGCGGCCGGAACCTTGGGCAGCTCCACCGGCGGCAGCTTCACCGACCGCTTGAAAAGCCTCGTCAGCAAAGCATCCTCCTCCGGCTCCGGCGACATCCAGATTTTCGGCCAAATGAAAATGCTCGCCGACGAGCGCTCCAATTCCCTGCTCGTCTTCGCATCCAAACAGGACATGGAGATGCTCAAGAGCGTCATCGCCAAGCTCGACGTCGTTCTGGCCCAAGTCCTCATCGAAACCCTCATCCTGGATGTGCAGGTCGGACGCGGATGGAATTTCGGGGTCAGCGCCGGACAAAACCCCAAGGGTGGTGAGTTTCAACGCGGAGGCGTGGCCAACAACGGAGGAAATTCGCTAGGCACTTTGGGCCAGTTTTTCGGTGGCGCCATCCCCATAGGAACCAATTCCTCCGGCACTGCCAGCTTCCCCGCATCCTCCGGCCTGAGCTACTTCGGCCGTTACAAAGGAAACCTCGATGTCGCCGTTCAGGCTGCGGCCTCTGACTCGCGGGTCAACGTCGTGCAACGCCCCCAAATCCTGACCACCCATGCCAAGCCCGGCTCCATCTTTGTCGGCAGCACCGTTCCCTATGTCACCAGCAGTTCCTACGGCGGTGCCTATGGCAATGGCAATTCCTATCAGCAGCTGCAAGTTGGTATCGGACTCCAAGTCACCCCCTACATCAATCAGGAGGGCCTAGTCGTCATGCAAATCGATGAAACCATTGACGAAATCAGCGGTTCTCAGGAAATCCAGGGGGTCGGCGCCGTCCCTACCACCACCAGCCGCAAGCTATCCGCCGAAGTCGCCGTCAAGGATGGCGAAACAATCATTCTAGGCGGCTTTATCCGCAACGACGAGACCAAGAGCAGCTCCGGCGTCCCCTACCTGATGGATATCCCGCTTCTGGGTAATCTCTTCAAAAGCAAATCAAATCAGAAAGACCGCAAAGAGTTGATGGTTCTCATGCGCCCCAAAGTGCTGAAAACCCCCGAACTTGCGGCCATCGCCAGTAATGAGCAGAAACAAACTTTGCCCGGAATCCTCCGTGCCGAAGCCGAACTCAAGACCGAAGAAAACCGGGAGTTGGATGAGGACAAAAAGATCATGGACGCTGAAAACCGGAAGAATGCCAAACGCAAGAAATCCGCCGCCAAAGACCCGGCCGTCCAGGAACCTGCCGCCCAAAAGCCCGTCAGTGCCGCCGATGACTCCATGTATATCAAGCCTGCAACCAGCGCGGCTGACGACTCCTTTTACGCCAAACCCAAGACCTCGGCCAAGCCGCTCTAACCAAGGTGGGGAAGTTGAAAGTTGAAAGGGGCAAGAGCATAGGCTTTTGATTTGCGCGGTTTTTATAACTCTCAGCTTTGCCTTTTCAATTTAGCCCCGTTTTTTCTGCTCGAGGCTCGGCGGTCACAGACCGGCGCTAAAGTATTGCCCCCCTGAGCAGGTTCTTCAAAAGGGCATTTTTTGAAAAATAGCGCTCAAGAACCATTGGTTTTTCGGCATCATTTTCCACCTGAAAAATCAGTTTTCAAAAGCCTGTTGGCGGTTGGGCTACCTAAATCCCCCCCTGTCTTCAAGCTCCAGGGCAGCAACCTGTCTATAGGCAAGTGGACCTTTACCCCGACCCTCTTCCCGCCGGGCGGGGAGAGGGTGACCGCAGGCCGGGTGAAGGGCGATTTGCAGAGAAACCGCCTGTGCCGCCCCTGCGGGGCTGGGGATTTATTTTAGGACGCCTTTCTATAGACATGCCGCGCCTCCGGCGCTGGATTTACCCCTTTGCCCTTCGCGCTTGGCGCTGTGATAAACGCCTCCTTACGTCGGCGTCCACAGGTTTCGATCTCGAATCCTGCCCCTTGACCGCGCGCATTTTCCAGTTCCAAGTCTCGTCCTTCCGCCCTACCCTGCGCAGTCAAGTTCCAGAGGAGCGACCTGTCTATAGCAACCCAGATCCAAAAGAAAATCCAAGCTCCGTAGGGGCGTTAGGGGACGTTTTGGGTTCTGCGGCAAATCGGCGGTGTATTGGTTTGACCTCCGACCTATTGCCTTGCTTTGAGATTGCGCAACCCTCCTCCCAGTGGTCATAAAGAGGCGTGCGACTCAACGTCCTGATTGTCCCAGACAAGTTCAAAGGCACGCTCACCTCGGCCGCAGCGGCCACAGCCATGGCGCGAGGCTGGCAATCGGCCCGACCTACAGACACGCTGACCCTGCTGCCGATGAGCGACGGCGGCGACGGTTTCGGCGCAGTGTTCAGCCAACTTCTTGGCGCAAAACCCAACAACCTCCGCACCCTGGATGCCGCCCATCGTCCGCATCGGGCCAAATGGTGGTGGGCGCCCGAGTCGAAAACGGCCATTCTGGAATCAGCCAATGTGATCGGACTGGCTATGCTGCCCCCGAAACAATTTCACCCGTTCCAACTGGACACCTTCGGGCTGGGCTTGGCCCTGCAAGCCGCCGCAAAAAAAGGCGCCCGCCGTTGCCTGCTCGGCATTGGCGGCAGCGCCACCAATGACGGAGGATTCGGCCTGGCCCGCGCGCTGGGCTGGCAATTTCTCGACTCCGCCGGCAACCCGCTGGAGAAATGGACGGATTTGCAGGCGCTCACCCGGATCATGCCACCCGGAAAGCGACGTTGGTTTGAAGAGCTATTGGTCGCCGTGGACGTGCAAAATCCGCTGTTGGGAATGAGCGGAGCAACCCGTACCTACGGCCCCCAGAAAGGCATCCGCCCCGAGGACCAAGCCCTGGCGGAACGCTGCCTGCGGCGTCTGGCCAAGGTGGTTCAGTCCGAGCTGGGTGTCGACTACGCGCGAAGCCCCGGGGCCGGGGCGGCGGGCGGACTGGGATTCGGCCTGCCCGCGTTCCTTGGCGCCAGGCTCACCCCGGGCTTTGAACTGTTCGCCAAACACTCCGCTCTGGCCAGACACCTCCGCAATGCCGACATCGTCGTCACCGGCGAGGGCAGGCTCGACAACTCCAGCCTCATGGGCAAAGGCGTGGGACAACTGGCTCAATCCTGCCTCAACTTCAACATCCCCTGCCTGGGGCTGGCTGGACAGACAGCCGACACCAAAAAACTGGAGCGCATCTTCACCCGCGTTGCCGCGCTGACGGATCTGACCGACCCGGCGCAAGCGCAGGCCCAGCCGGCCCTTTGGCTTAAGCGCCTGACCCGGGGCTGCGCCTTGCAATTGAACGCCGAGTCCGCACCCAAACCATCCACGCCGGGCCGATCCCCAAGAACCGCAGCCAAACGCTGAAATTCCAAGCTAGGACTTGCGAGTGGAACGGGTGTGCCGCTACCGTGGCTGCATGCATCTTGAAGACCATTTGGGCGATATCCTCAGCAAGGCACGGGCAATGACGGGCGTTTCGACCACTGTCGCCGCCAAAGCCGCAGGATTGACCGAGGCAGAATGGGCGGCCTTGGAACAGTCCGGCAAACCGGCCCGGGCAATTCACTTTTCCGCTCTCGCCCCGCTGCTCGGTTTAGACGCCGCAAAACTCGAGTCCATCGCCAAGGGCTGGACCCCTGCGGAAACAGATTTGGCTCAGTGGCGCGAACTGCGCCCCTTCACTTCCAGCGCCGAGGGCCTCACGGTCAACTGCTATCTGGTCTGGGATGAAGTCACACGCGACGCGGCGCTTTTCGACACCGGAGTGGAAGCCCAACCCATCCTCGACTGCCTTGCGGAAAACCAACTCCAACTGCGGCATATTTTCATCACCCATTCCCATTGGGATCACGTTCAAGCGCTGCCGAAAATCCGCGAGGTCTGGCCCAAGGCCCGGGTGCATTCCGGCTCCAAGACCGCCCCGGTCGATCAGCGCAACAAGACGGCCGAAATCATCCATCTGGGAGGCCTGCGGGTCACCCACCGCGAGACCCCCGGTCACGCCGAGGACGGCGTCACCTATCTGGTCGGCAACTGGCAGGAAGACGCCCCCCATGTGGCACTGGTGGGCGATGCCATTTTTGCAGGGTCCATGGGACGCGGCAACACATCGTGGGATCTGGCGCGGCAGAAAGTGCGCGAACAACTCCTCACCCTTCCGGCTGACACCGTGCTTTGCCCCGGGCACGGCCCGCTGACCACCGTCGCGCAGGAAAAGGCCCACAACCCGTTTTTCAGCTGAGCCCCCTTAGAAAACCCCTTTGCCTCCCACTGTTTGATTGATCGGCCCGGAGATTCCCGGCAATACTATGCCCGTTCACCCGGCTAAAGGCCTGATAATTTGAGCACCAACATGAGTCTGCCAAATAAAAAACTGCTCGTTGCCAACCGCAGCGAAATCGCGATCCGCGTCTTCCGCGCCGCCACCGAACTGGACTTCCGCACCGTGGCGATCTACGCCCAGGAAGACAAGCTCTCCGTCCACCGCTTCAAGGCCGATGAGGCCTATCTCGTGGGCGAAGGCAAAGGCCCCGTCGCGGCCTACCTCGACATCGAAAGCATCGTCACCCTGGCCAAGGCCAAGGGTGTGGAGATGATCCATCCCGGCTACGGGTTCCTGTCCGAGAACGCGGATTTTGCGGAAGCCTGCCAAAAGGCTGGAATCTCCTTCGTGGGGCCGCGCCCCGAACTGCTGCGTTTGATGGGCGACAAGGTGGCCGCCCGCGATCTGGCCCGCAAGGTCGGCGTGCCAATCCTGCCGGGCACGGAAAACCCGGTGGAAGACCGCGCTGAGGCGCTGAAGATCGCCAAGGAAATCGGGTTCCCTCTTATCATCAAAGCGGCCTTTGGCGGCGGCGGCCGCGGCATGCGCGTCGTCACCAAGGCGGCCGACCTGGCGGATCTGCTCGACGAGGCGCGTAATGAGGCGGGCCGCGCCTTCGGCAACTCCGCCGTGTTCCTGGAGAAATACATCCCCCGCGCCAAACATCTCGAGGTCCAAATCCTCGGCGACCGCCATGGCAACGTCCTCCACCTCCACGAGCGCGACTGCTCCGTGCAGCGCCGGCATCAGAAGGTGGTGGAGATCGCCCCATCGGTGGCACTGGATGAAAAGGTGCGCGGCGAGCTGTGCCAGGCGGCGGTGGAAATCGCCCGGGCCATCAAATACGACAACGCCGGCACCGTCGAGTTCCTGCTCGACCTGGACACCAACGAATGGTTCTTCATCGAGATGAACCCCCGCATCCAGGTGGAACACACCGTGACGGAGGTCATCACCGGCGTGGATCTGGTGCGGTCGCAGATTCTTGTGGCGCAGGGGCATACCTTGTTCGGACCGGAGATCGGCCTGCCGCCCCAAGCGGAGATGCCGCGCAACGGCTTTGCCGTCCAATGCCGCGTCACGACCGAGGATCCGGAAAACAAATTCACGCCCGACTACGGCAAAATCCTCACTTACCGCTCGGCCGGCGGCTTCGGCATCCGGCTCGACGGCGGAATGGGCGCGGGCGGCAGCGTCATCACCCCCTTCTACGACTCGCTCCTGGTCAAGGTCACCGCCTCCGGCCGCACCTTTGAGATGGCCTTGCAACGCATGGACAGGGCTCTGCGCGAATTCCGGATCCGCGGGGTCAAGACCAACATTCCCTTCCTGGAAAACGTGATCAGCCACGACACGTTCCGTTGCGGCGGGGCCACCACCACGCTCATCGACACCACGCCCGATCTGTTCAAGTTCACCGCGCGGCGGGACCGGGCCACCAAGCTGCTCACCTTTCTGGGTGACGTGGTGGTCAACGGCAATCCAACCGCCAAGGGCTACAAACCTAAAACCAACCCGCCGACCGTGGAGAGCCCGGCCTTCGACCCCAAGCAGCTTCCGCCTGAAGGAACGCGGCAGTTGCTGCTCCGACTTGGCGCGAAGAAATTCGCCGAGTGGACCCTCAAACAAAAACAACTGCTCGTCACCGACACCACCTTCCGCGACGCACACCAGTCCCTCATGGCCACGCGGATGCGGAGCTATGACATGATCCGGGTGGCCGATGCCCTGGCCCGACGCGCCCCGAACCTCTTCAGTCTGGAAATGTGGGGCGGCGCCACGTTCGACACCACCATGCGTTTCCTGCATGAGGATCCTTGGGCGCGGCTGCGCGAACTGCGGCAGCGGATTCCCAACGTCTGTTTCCAGATGCTCTTCCGCGGCTCCAACGCCGTGGGCTACTCCAATTATCCCGACAATGTGGTCGCGGGTTTTGTGAAGCATTCCGCCTCGGCCGGCATGGATATCTTCCGCATTTTCGATTCCCTGAATTATCTCCCGAATCTGAAGGTGGCCATGGAGGCCGTCCAAGACACCCACGCCATCTGCGAGGCATCCCTCTGCTACACCGGCGACATTCTAGATCCGCGCCGAACCAAGTATTCCCTGAAATACTATGTGAAACTCGCCAAGGAACTCGAGCAGATGGGCGCCCACTTTATCGCCATCAAAGACATGGCCGGCCTGTGCCGACCCTACGCGGCCCATGCCCTGGTCAAAGCCCTCAAGAACGAAGTGGGCTTGCCCATCCACTTCCACACCCACGACACCAGCGGGATAGCCTCCGCATCCATTTTTGAGGCGAGCGACGCCGGGGTAGATGTGGTGGATTTGGCTCTGGCCTCCATGTCGGGCTCCACCAGCCAGCCCAACCTCAACTCCACAGTGGCGGCACTCCAAAACACCCGCCGCGACACGGGCCTCGATCTGGCCGCACTCAATGAGTTCTCCGATTACTGGGAACAGGTCCGCCTGATATACGCCCCGTTCGACACGGCGCCCAAGACCGGCAGCGCGGAGGTTTATCTGCACGAAATGCCCGGCGGGCAATACACCAACCTCAAGGAACAGGCCGCTTCGATGGGCCTGTCCAGCCGCTGGCCGGAGATTGCCCAAACCTACGCCGAGGTCAACGAACTCTTCGGCGACATTGTCAAAGTGACCCCCAGCAGCAAAGTGGTGGGCGACATGACCATGTTTCTGGTTACCCGCGGCATCAAACCCGCCGACGTGGTCAATCTGGAACCGGGCACGACCCCATTCCCCGAGTCGGTGGTCGACATGTTGCAGGGCGGGCTGGGCCAGCCGATGGGCGGGTGGCCCAAGAAACTGCAGCAGGTGGTTCTGGGCAAACGCAAGCCGCTGCGCGGGCGGCCCGGGGCATCGCTCAAACCGCTAAACCTCAAAAAGACCCAAACCGAACTCTCCGCCAAACTCAAACGCGAGGCCAGCGCCGACGACCTCTACAGCCACCTCATGTATCCCGAGGTGTTTGCCAGCTTTGCCAAACAGACCCGCGACTTCGGCGACCTCTCCGCTCTTCCCACCACGGCGTTCTTCTACGGACTCAAGGAGCGGGAGGAAATAAGCGTGAACATTGAGGAGGGCAAAACACTCTTCGTCCGCCTGATCAATGTGGGCCAGGTGGATGCCGACGGGCGCCGGGTGGTGCTCTTTGAATTGAATGGCGTGACCCGCCAAACCACCATCGCCGACCGCTCCGTCACACCCAAAACCAAAGCCCGCATCAAAGCCGACCCGGCGGTCCCCACCGAAGTGGGCGCCCCCATCCCAGGCCTCATCACCGCCCTTTCCGTGGGCGTGGGGGCCAAGGTCACCAAGGGCGACCGCATCGCCATGATGGAAGCCATGAAAATGCAAACCACCATCTACGCCCCCTGCGACGGGGTGATCGGGGAGATTCCCGTGAAGGTGGGCGACACCGTGGAGAGCAAGGATCTGCTGATGCGGATGAAGCCGGTTTAAGACGGGGCAAATCT
>CAIQOK010000077.1 GCA_903873415.1 uncultured Verrucomicrobiota bacterium
ACACCGCAAGCCTGGGTCAGGTAGCGGGCCAAGACATCCGAACCTTCTTGATCAGGAAATCTGCGCACCCTGAGGCATGGATCCGCCGGTCGGATACATTGAAGTGGTGGTTAAGGGGTGAATGAGTGAATAAAACCGGGGGGCGATGAGCACTTTTGCATCGCTGGTTTCGGTTCACCTGGCGGGTGAAGGAAAGGATGAGATTTCCTTGGACACCTTCCCGGGAAAATTTACGGTCACACGAATAAAAGAGGTGCTCACGCCTTAAGGCGGCCTGGCCGCGTGGCGCGGCTTTCTCAAGCACCTCGGGATCACCCGCAGGATCAGTTCTGAGAAATGCCCGGGGATGAAATCGTGGTGCATGTGCTGACCAGAATCGGGGCGTGGCAACGCCCGAACAGGTGGCACTGCTCTATGGCGGTGAATGGGGAGTGGTGGCAGTTATTGAAAGGCCGCTGCGAGCGGCTGCTGACGCGGTTGGCGACAACTGCGCCGGAGTTGGAATCCCACGGCGACGGTTTTGGTTTGCGGAGTGCGCCCGTCCCAGGCGCAGCAACCCTCGTTCCCGGCTACTTTCTGCGCCTGATCGACCGCAAAACCACGGATGCCCCCCCTCGAATGGCTCGCACCCCGGTGAGCGCCTCCTTAAGTCGGCCGGCACAGACATTGCCGACACCCGGGCAACATGGAAAGACAGGCTTATGCGGAAAGGAAGTTTCCGAGTGTAGGCAAATCCGGTTGGCGGCGAATGTGATGAGATTCGCCGTCTTTTAGAGGCTCACGTCGGCTGCTGCATTGCAGTGACGACGACGTAATTCTTTTTCCCTTTGCGCAGCAGGATATGTTTGCCGAAGAGAAGGTCGTTCGTCGTGATGGCACGGGCTGCATTAGGCTCGCGGACATTGTTCACGTTGACTCCGCCCCCTTCAATGTCCTTTCTGGCCTGTCCTTTTGAGGGGCAAAGTCCGGAGTGGACGAGAAGTTCCGCCAGCGGGATTCCGGAATCGGCCAACAGTTGCGGATCGAGGGGCTTGGTGGGGACTTCGCCGACAATGTCGTTGAAGGTGCTTTCGGAGATGCCTTCCAGATTGCCGCCGAAGAGGATTTCGCTCGCCCGGATCGCCTCGGCAGTAGCTGCGGTTCCGTGGATGAGATCGGTTGCCGCTCTGGCGAGGGCTTTGTGGGCTTCGCGCGCTCCGGGATTTGCAGTGTGCTTGGCTTCAAATCCGGTGATTTCTTCAAAGGAAAGGAAGGTGAAATATTTCAAATAGCGGATCACGTCGCGGTCGTCGGTGTTGACCCAGAACTGGTAGAAGCGGTAGACGCTGGTGCGTTTGGGATCCAGCCAGATGGCCCCGGCCACGGTCTTGCCAAACTTGGATCCGTCGGCATTGGTGATGAGCGGAAGGGTGAGGCCGAAAACCTGGCGTCCTATTTTCTTGCGGGTCAGCTCAAGCCCGGCGGTGATGTTGCCCCACTGGTCACTGCCGCCGATCTGGAGCTCGCAGTTTTGATCCCGGTAGAGCACCATGAAATCAAAGGCCTGAAGGAGCATGTAGCTGAATTCGGTATAGCTGATGCCCACCTCGCGGTCTTCCATCCTGGCCCGGACGGATTCCTTGGCGATCATCTGGTTTACTGAAAAGTGCTTGCCTATGTCGCGCAGGAAATCGAGGAATGAAATCCCTGCCGTCCAAGAGGCGTTGTCGAGAAGCCGTGCGGGATTGGTTGTTGTGACGAAATCGAGAAGTTTTGCCAGTTGCACCTTAACGCTGGCAATGTTGTGGTCGAGAACCTCCTGGGTTAGCAATTGGCGCTCGGCCGATTTGCCGCTGGGATCCCCGATGCTGCCGGTGGCCCCGCCGGCCAGGGCGATGGGGTGATGTCCGAGCAATTGAAATCGGCGCAGCGCCAGGAGCGGCACCAGATTGCCCACGTGCAAGCTGTCGGCGGTGGGATCGAAACCGCAATAGAGCGTCAGCGGCGCGGCGATTTTCTTCGTCAACTCGGCCGCGTCGGTGCAATCGGCCACCAGGCCGCGCCACTGCAGTTCTTCCAGAATGTTCATGGGGGAGAGACTAAATTGCCGCCGGGTGGTTGCCAATCTTGAGTTTTCGCGGTGGAACCGTTTTTTGAAACGGCGCTCAGAGTGCCCGGCAGGGCGTTGATTCAGCCGTGCAGCGCAGGGGGAATCGATCTGTATCCACCTGATTTTTGGGTGCCGCGCCCAGATCTGAGCGGCAGCAATACGCTTGGTTCATCGGATGCTGACGAGGTGTGCTTGTTGTGTTCTGCCGCCGAGGGTGAGCTTGGGTCGGTCGCCTTGCTTCAATCCGACCAACTGACGGCCCAGAGGGGATTCGGGGGTGATGACGAGCACTTCACGTTTGGAGACCAGCACCTCGGTGCCGCCGGCGCGCGGGGCGAGAAAATAAAACGAAGTTTCGCCGCCCAGTTCCAGTTCCACCAGCGCACCCAACTCGATGGGTGCACCGGGTAGGAATGGGCGGGTGGAGAGTTTTTGAAAATCGGAGAGTGCGTTGGAGAGTTCGGCGATCTGCTTCGATTGTCCCCGGGCGAGATAGGAGGCTTCGAGACCTCGGGTGTCATATTTGCTCTCGGCCCGGCTTTGCTCGTGGGTGGCTTCGTCTCGCGAGGCTTGGGCGGCGCGAAGATAGACCTCCAGCTCGCCGGTGAGTTTGGCGATGATTTTTTTTAGGAGAGCCTGCTTGTTCATGGTGCTGTCTGGCTGGATTGGCGTTGTTGCCGGATTAACTGAAAGACGGATCGCACGTCTACCGGCTGCCGGCGCGCAATCAGGTGCATCGCGATAATCTCGCCGTGGGTGGCTAGCGAAATGAGAGTCAATCCGAGGATGGCCCAGTTGCCCGCGTTGAAGCACAGAAGGGCGGTCAAGCCGCCAAGCAGGCAGAGGCTATAGGTCTTGGCCATCCAAGAATGGGTGGCCGGGTATTTGCCGAACTTCAGGAGACAGGTGAGAAGGGTGGCCAGTTCGGCGGCCAGCAGAAGCGCGACGGCCGGCCAGTTGGCCGACACCACCGGAGCGCACAATCTCCAGAGTGCGCCAAGGATGAAGAGGTAATAGATGAGATCCGTGCTGCTGTCATACCGTCGCAGCGCGGGGGTGGCGATGCCAAAGCGGCGGGCCAGAACGCCGTCGAAAATATCGGACAGAGCGCCTGCGACGAGTATGGGTAGGAAAATCCAGCGCGGTTGACCGGTGGAGGCGCAGCCGAGCGCTAGGGGTCCGAGCAGCAGTCGAAAGGTGGTCAGGGCGAATGGCAGATGACGCTTCAAAGATATCTGCCGATGATCGGCTTGAGAGCGGCGATGGTTTTTTTCGGCCAGAGTTTGCGTTCGGTCATGATGGCGCTACGCAGGGCCGAGTGGCAGGGCCAGTTCGGCTCCGCAGGGATCTGCGGAATGGTTTGGGCGATGATCGCTTTGGCCATGGCGGCGTTTTTGTGGAGGTTTTCGATGATCATCTCCACCGTCACGTGGGCCTCGTCCACTTTCCAGCAGTCGTAATCGGTCACCAGTGCCAGCGAGGCATAGGCAATCTCCGCTTCGCGGGAGCATTTGGCTTCGCCGAGATTCGTCATCCCGATGACATCGTAGCCGAGTTTGTGGTTGGTAATGGATTCTGCGCGGGTGCTGAAGGCCGGGCCTTCCATGTTGACGTAAGTGCCGCCATCGTGGATGCGGGCTTTGGTTTTGCGGCTGTTTTTTACCAGCAACTGGCGCAACTCCTCGCAGATCGGATCGGCGAAGGCCACGTGGCCGACAATGCCTCTGCCGAAAAAGGTGTGTTCAAAATCGCGTTTGGTGCGGTCGATGAACTGGTCGATGACCACGATGTCGCGAGGTTTGTATTTCGCCTGAAGCGATCCGACGGCGCTGGCGCTCAGGATCCAGGCGACGCCGAGTTTTTTCATGGCCCAGATATTGGCCCGGTGGTTCAGTTCACTGGGAAGAATCCTATGGCCGCGTCCGTGCCGTGGCAGGAAGACCACTTCGCGCCCGGCCAAGCTGCCGGTGAGAAACTCATCCGAAGGATCCCCGAACGGGGTTTTGACTTTGACCCACTTCTGCTTGGTGAAGCCTTCGATGTGATAAAGGCCGCTGCCGCCGATGATGCCGATTTTTAGCTGAGACATGTAAGGTTTTTAACGGTGAAGAAATCGATTGTGACGCCGAAGCCGGTTTGGTGTTACGGAGGAATGTGCAGTTGTCTTATTTTTTCGGGAGGAACACGGAGCAGACGGGCGCTCCGAGCGCCACCGATTGCCCGGTGGGCGTAAGTCGGCCGGTGGAGGTATTGATAGAAAAGACGGTGATCGAGTCGGAGTTTTGGTTTTCAGCGATGAGCCAGCGGCCGTCCGGAGAGAGTTCGAAATGGCGGGGTGTCTTACCCCCGGTTGGCTGGTTCTCGATGAATTTCAAATTCCCATGCCGGCGGTCCAAGGCGAAAACGGTGAGACTGTCGTGACCTCGATTGGAGCCGTAAACAAATTTGCCGTTGGGATGAACCCGGATTTCGGCGCAGGAATCGGCCGGCGTGGCTGGATGATCTTTCGGAAGCGTCGAGAGGGTCTGCACCGCCGTGAGCGTGCCGCTTGCCGCGTCATAGCGGAAGGAACTGACGGTCAGTGTCATTTCGTTGATGACGAAGGCCCATTTGTGATCGGTGGAGAAGGCCAGATGCCGCGCTCCGGAACCGGGCGGCACGGTGGCAAACGGCGGGGTGTTGGGGGTTAGCACCGCAGAGCCGGCATTCAAGTGATAGACCAGGACCTGGTCCAGTCCCAGATCACAGGCCAGAGCGAAGCGGTTGTCGGGCGACGGGCAGATGAAATGGGCGTGAGGGCCGGACTGGCGGGCCGTGTTCACGCTGGAGCCGGTGTGCTGCAATGTGGTGGACGCAGCGCCCAGCGACCCGTCCGGATGGATGGGGAAAGCCGCGACAGTGCCCGAGCCGTAATTGGCGGCCAGCAGGCAGCGGCCTGTTGCGTCGACCGAGAGGTGGCAGGGAGCGCTGCCGCCGGAGTTTTGGTGGTTGAGGGACCTGAGCTTTCCGGTGGCGGCGTCGACGGAGAAGGCCTCCACGGCCCCGCCGCGCTGCCCGTCCAACGAGTTGATTTCGGCGCTGGAATAGAGGAATTTTCCGCCCGGATGGAGCGCGAGAAAACTGGGGTTGCGCGCTTCCACCGCCAGTTCCGGAGGAGTCAGCTTGCCGGTCTTGGAATCAAATTGCGAGACGTAGATGCCGCGACTTTGCCCGTCGGTGTAGGTGCCGAAATAAACATGGTAGTCTTGGGCGCCAGCGCCCAGAGCGGCCAGTTGTAAACCCAGACACAGTAAAAAAACGCGGTTCATGTCACCAGAAAACAGGAACGGTTCGGGCGCGCAAGCAACTTTGCGCCAAATTCAGGAAACGGACGGACGCAGTAGATCGCTGAGCGCCTCGCTCAATTCCGGATATTGGAATTCAAAGCCGGAGGCGAGCAGGCGTCCGGGTAGAACGCGGCTGCTTTCCAGGAGGAGTCCCGGTTCCGTGCGCAGTAAAAACGCGCCCACCCGGATCATCCAGTCTGTGGCTGGCAGACCGATGGGCATTGAGCAGGCTGCTCTGAGGGCGCGCATCTGCTCGGAGTTGCGCACCGGGTTCGGCGCAGCCAGATTGACCGGTCCATCCAGAGTCGTCCGGGTCATGATCCAGTCAACGGCGCGGAGAAAGTCAGCGAGGTGGATCCAGGAGACATATTGCATGCCTCCCCCCAAGGAGCCGGCCAATCCAAAGCGTGCGAGGCGCCGGAGCACGGGGAAGACTCCTCCATTGCGGCCCAGCACCAAGGTGATGCGCAGGGCCACCTTGCGCGTTTTCGGGGCGGGGGCCCCGAAAAGCGCCAGCTCCCATTGGCGGGTGACCTCGCCCAAAAAACCGGCGCGGACCAAGACCGGTTCGGCCAAAGCCGCTGCTTCGTCCACGGGTTGCTGTGTGTCGGATGGATAAATGGCGGCAGAACTTGCATTCAACCAGACACGGGGCGGTCGCACACAACCGGCAATCACCTCGCCAAGCAGACGGGTAGAATCCACCCGCGACGACATCAGAAGCGCGCGGTTGGCCTCGGTATGGCGGCAGTTTACCGGGCGGCCTGTGAGATTGACAAGCACATCGGCCCCGTCGACCAGCGATGTCCAAGGTCCGGGCGACTTGGCGTCCCAGAATGTTTCCGTGGCTCCGTCGGTGCGGAGGCGGGGCGAGCGGGTGAGGATGGCGACCGAGTGTTTTTGTGCGAGGAGATGGCGTGTGAGTTCGGTGCCTAAAAAACCGCTGCCCCCCGCGAGAATGATCCGTAAATTCATAGCCGTGCCTACAAAAAGGTCACAAGCCGAAGCCCGGTGCAAGCGGTTATTTGTGACAGCAGTTCCCCGCGGCGAGGTCCGGGCTCAGGTAAGGGATACCCAGAGACATGCCGCGTAGAATCAGCAGCAGTCCGAGCAACAGGATGGAAACCGGGATGGCGGCGTGCAGTTTCAGGCGCAGCGAAAGGGGGACGAGTTTGCCTGAAAGACCTAGTGTGAGCATCAGGGGCACCGTGCCGGCACCGAAAGAGGCCATGTAAGCGGCGCCGGCAAGGGCGCTTGAGGTCATGGCCGCCCCGGCGCAGGCCACATAAACCAGACCGCAGGGCAGCAGGCCGTTCAAGAGTCCCAGCAGGAGCAGGGAGCCGGACGAACGCCGGCCCAGCAACCGCGACATGCCGGATTTGAGGGTGTTGACCCACCGGGTCAGCGGCCTACCCAGGGCGATTTTACGCGAGGCGAACAGTCCGGTGATGAGAGCCAGGCCCAGGGCGATGGAAATCCAGCGCTGAATGCCCGCCAGCAGGAGGGATTTGCCGAACAGTCCGAAAATAAAACCCAGACTGCAATAGGTCAGGATGCGTCCGCAATTGTAGAGGACCCGGCCCGTGGTGAAACCCAGCGCGGAGTTGCCGGTGGCCGGGAGGGCGAGAGCCAGCGGGCCGCACATGCCGGCGCAGTGCAGGCTGCCAACCATTCCCAGAGCGAAAGCGGTCCAGAGTTCCATCAGGGTTTTAATCTGGCGTAAGGATGCTGATCAAGGGCGGTGAGTTTCGCCTGCAAGCTGGCCGGACCGATGGCGACTTTCTGGTCCACAAAATAATCCATGCCCCCGACATTCCACGTGATCCGGACTTTCCAAAAACCCTGACGCAAGGCGGCAACATCCAGACACTGGCGGCCCGAGGCGTCCGCTTCCAATTTGAAGTGTTGATCCTGTCCGGCAGCCGAGGGTCGGTAGAGTTCAATTTCGCCTTGGGCCGTTTTACCGGCGTGCTCCGCAGGCAGCGCAATCCAGAGGTGCCGGGTTGAATCCTCATAGGTTGCGATGGCGGAGGTGGCCAGTTTGTGCGTGCGGCCGGCGGTGTCGATGCGCGCCTGGTATTGGATTTCCTGGTCGTAATATTTTTCGCTGACCAGCTCGGATTTGTGGGTGCAGGCCAGAAAGGAGCACATGCCGACCCCGCCCAGATAGAGCAGGGCCGCGCAGGTGATGCCGAGAGGCCAGAGGGATTTTGGTTTTGGCATGGGATTATTGGGGGGTGTCATTACGCGGTCCGATGAAGGCGGTTTTCACCGTGCTGATTTTCCGGGGACCGGAGTAGACGCCGATCCGGACGGGGGTGGTGCCGTGTTTGAGCGCGGTGTTTTCCAGTTCGATAAGAAGAGAGGTTTCAACGAGTTTTTCCCCCGGAACCAGCAGTTCGTGTCCCAGCACCTGGAGCTGACCGGCCGGCTCCTCAAGCTTCAACTCGATGGGCAGGGGGTGGCTGGTTTTATTGATCACTCTGACGGTGTAGAGGTTGCTGAAGCGCCCGTCGGGCATCTGTTGAAACAACGCCCCCTGGGCCCGCAGCACGGTGGCCTCGACATCCGACCGGGTGAATACCAGAAACAACCACAGACCGATCAGGCCGGAGAGCACGATGCAGTAGGCTGCCAGACGCGGCGTGAAGCGTAGGCTTTCCCCGCGTTCGATGCCGTTGAGGGAGGCGAACCGGACCAGCCCGCGGGGTTGGTTGGTTTTTTCCATCACGGCATCGCAGGCATCGATGCAGGCCGTGCAGTTGACGCATTCCATCTGCGTCCCGTTGCGGATATCGATGCCTGTGGGGCAGACCGCCACGCATTGGTGGCAGTCGATACAGTCGCCCTGACCGGAGGCTTTCCGCTCCGGGGCGGATTGGTTGCGGTGAAGGGGCGCGCGGTTTTCGCCCCTTTTGTAATCATAGGCGACGAGGATGGTGTTCTCGTCCATCACAGTGGCCTGATGGCGGCCATAAGGGCAGATGAAGGTGCAGGCCTGCTCGCGGAAGCGGGCGAAGATGGCATAGAACAGGACGGAGAAAAGAACCATGAAGGTCAGGCCCGTGTGGTGGGTGGCCGGGTTGTCTGTGACAATCATAAAAAGTTTTTCGGTGCCGATGACATAGGCGAGCAGGGTGTTGCCGACCAGGAAAGAGAGTCCGAAAAAAACGAGGTGTTTGGTGGTTTTCTTGAAAACCTTCCCGGGCGACCACGGGGCCCGGTCGAGTTGACGCTGCGCCCCGGCATCGCCTTCGATGGCGTATTCGATCTTCCTAAAAACCATTTCCATAAGCACGGTTTGCGGACAGGTCCAGCCGCACCAGAGCCGGCCAAAAGCCGCCGTGAAAATCAGGATTCCTGTCACGAAAATCAACAGCGTCACCGCCGAGAGGATCATGTCTTGGGGCCAGAATATATTGCCCAGAATGATGAATTTGCGTTCGATAACATTGAGCAGGAGCAGGGGGTTGCCCCGGATCCGGATGAATGGGCCCATGAACATGATGCCCAGCAGGATCCAGCTGACGTAGGTCCGGGCGCGGTAAAAACGGCCGGCGGGTTTGCGCGGGTAAACCCACAGGCGGCGGCCTTCCTGGTCGGCTGTGGCCAGGTGGTTGCGGTAGTCGCCCGGGGCGTCGGGTTTCGACGCGGGTCCCGGGTTGCCCGGCGGCAGGGGGTTGTTTTCAGCGGGAGTGGGCATTAGTCCAAATTTCAAACCGGAGGTTTCATTGGTTTATTCGAACTGGCTCGGCGCGGTGCTGACCGGAGTCTGGTTTTCCGGCGGTTTCGGATTCGGCGGATGGGTGCCGCGCAAGGTGTGGATATAGCTGGCGACGGACTTGATTTGGTCGGGATTCAAATAGTTTTTCCAAGTGATCATGCCTTTGGCCGGAACGCCGTTCCAGATGGTGGTGACAGTATCGGCGAAATTGGATCCGTGAATCCAATACTCATCACATAAGTTTGGTCCCACAAGGCCGCCACCGTCGCTGCGGTGGCAGGGTGCGCAACTGGTCAGGAAAATCTGCTTCCCGTTGTTTAGGAGGATGGGATCCTGCGAAGGTGTCAGGTTCGGAATGCCCGCCTCGAATTTGCCCATGGCGGCGGATTTGAGTTCGGTGCCGCGTTGCATTTCCGCCTTGTATTCAAAGGCCGCCACGCCTCCCTCCTGGGCAAACGCGGACGCCTTAAGGACGTGGTAGTAGGCGAGGTAACCGGCCGCAAATACGATGCTCAGGTTGAAGAGCCAAACCCACCAGCGCGGCAGCTGGTTGTCCAGTTCGCGGATGCCATCCATCTCGTGTTGAAGGAGCAGGGGGTCTTTTTCCTCATTCATGGCCGGAATGGGTTGGAGTTGTTTCGCCGCCGTCCAGCGGCAGGTTGCTCATCGAATTCAAGTAATCCTTCTTCAGCCGTACCGCCCAAATGAGCATCCCCATGAAGAAGGTGAAGAAAAGGAGGATCGAAATCACTCCGTATGTGTCCACGGTGGCCAGGTGTTCAATGACATTCTTGATCATATCAGGTTCACTTTGCGTTCAGGGTTGTCGATGCGGCAGCGGGCGCTGATCCCGCGGTCTTGATGTCCGTGCCCAGACGTTGGAGATACGCGATCACGGCCACAATTTCGCGGTCCGCTCGGGCACTGATCATCCCGGTCTTGAGGCTGGCGACGATTTTTTCCTGTTGTGCGGCCAGCTCTTTTTGCGCCGGACCATTTTCGTATCCAGCCGGATAGGGGACGCCCACCTTGCGCAAAGCCCGAAGCCGAGGCGACAGGCAATCCGTGTCCAGTTTGTCCGCCAGAAGCCAGGGAAAGCGGGGCATGATGGAGCCGGGTGAGGTCGAGCGAGGGTCGTCCATGTGGTTGTAGTGCCAGGCGTCAGGATACTTGCCGCCAATCCGGTGCAGATCCGGTCCGGTGCGCTTCGACCCCCACAGAAACGGATGATCGTAAACAAACTCCCCGGCTTTGGAGTATTCCCCGTAGCGCTCCGTCTCCGAACGAAAGGGGCGGATCATCTGCGAGTGGCAGCCCACGCAGCCTTCCCGGATGTAGATGTCGCGGCCGAGCACTTCCAGCGCGGTGTAGGGTTTCGCCGAGGTGATGGTGGGAATGTTTTCCTTCACCAGGAAGAGCGGAATGATTTCCACCATGCCGCCAACCAGCACAGCGACCAGGGCGAGCGCGGTGAAAAAAAGGGGCTTGGCCTCAAGGAAACGGTGTGTGTGCCATCTGCTGGTGGCGTGTGTGATATCCCCTCTGGCTGTTTCCTTTATTAGAGGTAGGGCCTGCGCTTCCTCTTCCGGCACAAAGCAGCCCTGCTTGGCGGTCATATAAAGGTTGAAGACCATCATGACCGCGCCGGCGATGTAAAGCGTTCCGCCCACGGCCCGCAGCTCGTACATCGGGATGACGTGCAGCACAGTGTCCAAGAAGTTAGGATATTGCAGGAACCCGTCCGGGGTGAACTGTTTCCACATCAATCCTTGGGTGACGCCCGAGGCATACATGGCAATCACATAGAAGGCGATGCCCAGCAGCCCGGTCCAGAAATGATAGTTTGCCATCTTGATGGACCAGAGTTTCGTGTTGTAGAGCCGGGGAAAGAGCCAGTAGAGCATGGAGAAGGTCAGGAACCCATTCCAGCCCAGCGCTGCGTTGTGCACATGGCCGATGCCCCAGTCCGTGTAATGGGAAAGGGAATTGACCGACTTGATCGACATCATGGGGCCTTCGAGGGTGGCCATGCCGTAGGCGGTGACCGCCGCGACCATGAATTTGAGCATGGGTTCCTCGCGCAGCTTATGCCAGGCGCCCCGCAGCGTAAGCAGCCCGTTCAGCATGCCACCCCAGCTCGGTGCAATCAGCATCAGCGAAAACACCATGCCAAGCGATTGCGCCCAATCCGGCAAGGCGGTGTAAATCAGATGATGCGGCCCCGCCCAGATGTAGAGAAAGATCAGGGCCCAGAAATGGATGATGGAAAGCCGGTAGCTGAACACCGGACGGCCCGAGGCCTTGGGCAGAAAATAATACATCAGGCCCAGATAGGGCGTGGTCAGGAAGAACGCGACGGCGTTGTGCCCATACCACCATTGCACCAGCGCATCCTGCACGCCGGCATAGGCGGAATAGCTCTTCCAAAAACCGGCTGGCATCTCCAGCGAGTTGATGATGTGTAACACCGCCACCGTGATGGCTCCGGAAATATAGAACCAGATCGCCACATACATGTGTTTCTCCCGCCGCCGGGCGATGGTCCCGAAGAGATTCACCGCGAATCCGACCCAAACGACGGCGATGGCGATGTCGATGGGCCATTCCAGTTCGGCGTATTCCTTGCTGCTGGTGAAGCCCAGCGGCAGGGTGATGGCGGCACTGACAATGATTGCCTGCCAGCCCCAGAAGTTGAACCAGCTCAGAAAATCGCTGAACATGCGCGCCTTGCAAAGCCGCTGCAGCGAATAGTAAATGCCCATGAACATGCCGTTGCCGACAAAGGCGAAAATGACGGCATTCGTATGCAATGGGCGAAGCCGGCCGAATGTCAGGTAGGGTAGGTTTAGGCTCAGGGCCGGAATGAACAGCTGGCAGGCCAGCAGCAGCCCCACGCCGAATCCAACCAGACCCCAGACCACGGTGGCGAGCGCGAAGGCCCGGACGATTTTGTTGTCGTATTTGAATTTCTCCATATTCATGCGGTTAAAGTCAGAGGAGGTTTTAGAATTTGAAAATAAGGTCGGCGGTGACGCGGCTTTCAAAAACACCGTTCTGCTCGCTCACGCCCCGTTCCCAAGCCAACCCCAGATCAACCCGGTTCACCAGTTTGGAGCGCAAGCCGCAGCCTCCCGTCAGCTGGGTGCTACCCCGGGCCTGGCTCGCGCCGAAATTGATCAGGTCATAGCCCTCCGCGTTGAGCGGGACCGCATTGAGCGATTGATGAGCATCATCCTTTCCGTTGCTCAAAATCGTGCAGCCGTTGAACACGACGAACGGAACAAAATAGCGGCACAGGGAATAGTCGGCTTGGGCGCTGTAATGCAGCCGGGCCGTGTTGCGGTCGAAATTGTTGGGGATGATGCCGCCGGCATTGCCGGTCCAATGAAGGCTGTCCCATCCCTTGACTGAGGAAACAAAAAGATTTTCCTCGCCATAACCGTGCCATTGGAAGACCCGCTCGTCTCCCGTCGGAACCGTCACTGTGAATCTAGGCGTCAGCAGGAAATGGCTGCTGCTATCCTCCACCAACGCGTATTTAAAACCGGCCGCCAGATCCGCCCAACCGTAGCTGTGGGCCAGCGTGTGGTCCGGGCGGAAGGCCACATAGCAGTCTTTTGTCGCGATCAAGGCTAGGCGTTCGGTCAAGGCATAGCGCAATTGCAGCGCGTAAACCTGGGTGTCACCCCCCAAAGGCAATTCCCCCCCGGCATATTTGAATTGTTCGGGCAGAAATTGTTCGATGAAAATCGGGCGCACCTCGCTCGTGATCCGGGCATACTCGAAATAAATCGGGTTGGCGATCGGCGCGATCAGCTGCTCTTTCCAATCATTTCCGCTGCAACAGGGGCTTGATTCTTGCGCGTCGAGGGCCGGCAGGGAGGCCGCCGCCATCATTGCGGCGGTCACAGTTTTACCATTATTCATAAAGGGGTTTAATCGGTTTGGGTTGGATTCGTTTTTTCCGGACATGGGCTGGACTTGGTCCTCAAGGACTTTATCGCCGGAGGCGAGGAATCGGGATCTCCACCAAGAATGCGCAGGGAAGGCGTGGTGGTGTCTTCAAACTGCCCCGTCTGAACCGACCAGATGAAGGCGGCAAGAAAAAGCAGGGCCAGTCCCAGGCTCGCAAGGATGAGAATGACAAGGACACTCATGGCTGTGTGGTTGGGTTGGCAAAACCGGCCCGACCGGCCGCCCAGCGTGTGGCGCCGCAGGCAAAGAGGACCACGGTGATGGAGCTGATGGGCATGAGCACGGCACAAACCAGCGGCGAAAGCAGTCCCGCCGCCGCGATCCCCACTCCGACGAGATTGTAGGCGGAGGAAATACCGAAGCTGACGCGCACAATGAGAGCGGCGCGACGGGAAAACCCCAGAATCTTGTCTATGTGTTCAACAAGGCCGGCTTCCAGAATCACATCGCTTGCCGGTGAAAAGCTTCCAGTCTTTTCCACCACCGCCACGCCAACATCGCTCTGCTTGAGCGCGCCGGCATCGTTCAATCCGTCCCCCACCATTAACACCGTCTGTCCGGCAGCCTGCAGGCGACGGACCTGGTTGAGCTTGTCCAGAGGGCTTTGATTGAACAGGAGTTCCGCCTCCGCGCCAAACAGTCCGCGGAAACGGCTGCGCTGACGGTCGTTGTCACCGCTCAACAGAGCCAGGGAATATCGGGGTTGCAAACTTTTGACGAGCAGCTCCGTCCGCGGGCGGAGGTTGTTTTCCACGTCGAAGCTCCCACGGTGAAGACCATCGATGGCCAGGCTCACTGAGCTGGAAGCCTTTGGCAATGCGCGGTCCGGGTGGATTCCTTGGGAGGCCAGCCAACTCATTGACCCCAGCAGCACCTGGTGCCCTTCGATCAAGCCGGAGATGCCGCCGCCGACGGTTTCGCAAAACCCGGTGACCGGCATTGCCTGGATGTCGTCGGCCATCTGGCTGGCGATCCGCGAGGAATGCGGGTGGGCTGAGTGCCGCGCCAAGGAATGGGTCCAACTGCGTTCCGCCGTCGAGAGAGGCGTGCCGGTGAATTCAGCCGCTCCGCCGGCGGCTGTGGTGAGCGTGCCGGTTTTGTCGAACATCAAGGCGTTTACCCGGGCCATCCGCTCCACCACTTCCGCGTTTTTCAGGAATACCCCCCGCTGGGCCAGCATCCGATGCGCCGTGCCCAAAGCGAAGGGCGCGGCCAGTGCCAGTGCGCAGGGACAGGCCACAATGAGCACGGAATTAAAAGCTTTTAGCCCTCGCCACGGCTGGCCGGTGGCGGCCCAGAACACGGCGGCCCCAAACGCCACGGTGAGGACGACCCGCGTAAAGCGACGGCTGTATCGATTGGTTAGCGATGTGAAATCATCACTGCGCGGCTTCTGGAAAGCCTCATGGTTCCACAATGAGGTCAGGTAGCTTTGAGACACCGGTTTTACTGTCACAACCTCTATGGCTCCGGCCATCTGGCGGCCTCCGGCGTAGAGGTGATCGCCACGGTTGTTCACGGCCGGCTCGGATTCCCCGGTCACAAAACTATAATCGATCAGCGCGGTACCCTCCTCCAGCCTGGCGTCGGCAGGGAGCAGTTCGCCGTGCCGCAGCACAAGCCGGTCGCCGACCGACAGATGGCAGAGGGCGACATGCTCCTCGGTGCCGGAGGAGGTTTTACGGACTGCGGAGAGCGGAAAGAACGACTTGAAATCGCGGTCAAACGCCAAGCGTTCGTGCGTTTTCTGCTGGAACGCCCGGCCGCACAGCAGGAAAAAAACCAGTCCGCACATGGAATCCAAGTAGCCCCCGCCGCGGCCGGTCATGATTTCAAAACCGCTCTGGGCGTAAATGGCCGCCAGCCCTGCGCTGATCGGAACCTCCAGAGTCAGGCGTTTCTGCCGTAACGCCAGACGGGCGGAACTCCAATAATCCGCGGCGCTGATTGTCAGCACCGGGAGAGCGAGTCCGAGGCTCAGCCAGCCAAAGAGCCGTTGGAAAACCGGCGCGCTGAAACTGTCCAGCCCGAAATACCCCGGCAGGCTCAAGAGCATGATGTTGCCGAAGGCGAAGCCGGCCAGGCCAATCTGAATCCACTGCCGCCGGTGCCGCGTCTGAACGGCGGGTTTGTCTGTTTTCTCAAGGGTCAATTCCGGCTCGTAGCCGAGGGAATCCAGCAGTTCCACCACTTCGCTCAGTTTGAGGGCCTGGGTGTCAAAGCACAGCGCCAGTTCGCGCCGGGAAAAGTCCACCCGGGCCTGGCCGATCCCAGGGTTCAAGTGGCACAGGTTTTCCAGCAGCCAGACGCAGGCCACACAGTGAATGGCGGGAACATGGAAGGTGACGCGGCTGGTTTTGGGGCCGCTGAAATCCAGCAAGCGCTCGCGCAGGCTTGGTTCATCCAAATAGGCCCAGCGGTGGGGGGGCGGGGTTTTGCGGATTCGCACGCCAGGCTGCTCGCTCAACTCATAAAAAAGCCCAAGTCCATTTCCGGTCAGCAGCTCATACACCGTCCGGCAACCCCGGCAGCAAAACGAATTCCGCCCCTCTGCAATCAGGGGTTCCGGGCACGGCTCGCCGCAGTGCGAACAGGCCGCAGTCCGGCTGTCCGTTCTTTGACCGGCCGAGCCGGTCCGTTTCCGCGCCGTGGAAATATTCAAAATGCCATTCACCGCCATCAAAGGTCCGGTCTTGGCCGGGGGACCGGCCGGAAGACTGTTGGAAATTAAGAGCGTTGCGGCCGCTGGGGCTTTGCCTTTTTTGCCCGGGGCGGCACATTTCTTGGCGTGCTTTTGGAAGGGCATGGCCGCTTCGGGCGGGGTGGCCATTCCAGTTTTCGCGATGCGGTGTTGTTTTCTCTTGTCAGTTTTAGAAACGCTTCTTAGATTGGTCTCACTGTCGGCTACCTGCTTCACCATGTTCAATCCGGATCAGGCAATGTGGATTTGCCCATGTAAAATCCCGCCCGACGCTACCTCGCTGTAATCCGTAACGCGCGACTCTGACACCCCCACTTCAACTTCTGCCATGAAGAACTACATTCTCGACACCAACGTTCTGCTGCATGATCCGGATTCGCTCCTGAATTTCGAGGAGAATGCCGTAGTTATTCCGATTGAAGTGATTGAGGAGATCGACAGGTTCAAGCGCGAGTCCACTGAGTTGGGACAGAATGCCCGGGCTGTTTCTCGGATGCTGGACGGATTTCGGGGGGCGGGCAGCCTCAGCGCCGGAGTAGGGCTGCCCAACGGAGGTAAGTTGCGAATCGTATTTCAAAAGCCGACTGCGGCCAAAACCGGTCGTATGGCGTTTGGCAACGATACGGTGGACAATCGGATTCTTTCGCTGGCGGCCGGCATTCAAAAAACCGATCCCAAAAGCGAGACCATCCTGGTCAGCAAAGACATCAATCTGCGGATCAAGGCAGACGCACTGGGACTGCAAGCGGAGGATTACGAGACGGACCGGGTGCTGATCAAGGATCTCTACACCGGAATGCTGGAAATGACGATCAGCGGGGCTCAGCTCACAGCGTTTCGGGCCAAAGGTGAACTGGAATTACCGTCCGGCAAGAAGCGCTATCCGAATGAATATTACACTCTCACCGAGGAGGGGAATTCAAAACGAACGGCCTTGGCCAAGGTGGATGCAAGCGGTCTTAAACTCATTCCAATTGTGGACTGCCGCGAACCTGTCTGGGGCATCAAGCCACGCAACCGCGAGCAACACTTCGCGTTTGATGCCCTGCTGGATGACCGCATCAAGCTCGTCACACTCATGGGCAAGGCCGGTACCGGAAAGACGCTACTTGCAATGGCGGCAGGCCTAAAGCGAGTGGTTCATGATCGTGAATTCCGCCGCCTCGTGGTGGCGCGCCCCACCATTTCCATGGGCAAAGAGCTGGGGTTTCTTCCAGGTTCGCTGGAGGAGAAGCTATCGCCCTGGATGCAGCCGATCCATGATGCATTAGAATTGCTGAGCGACCTTAACATGGGCCATGAGCATCGACGCAGTGCAGATCTCATGCGGTCGGGGATGATTGTGGTGGAAGCCCTGAGCTATATCAGGGGGCGCAGCATAGCCAATCAGTTCATGATCGTTGATGAAGCCCAGAACCTCACACCGCTGGAAGCCAAAACCATTATTACCCGTGCCGGCCATGGGACCAAGGTTATTTTCACCGGCGACCCCTATCAGATTGACAATCCTTACGTCGACTCGTCCTCCAACGGCTTCAACTATCTGGTCAGCCGTTTCCGATCCCAGGCGATGGCAGCTCATGTGGAACTGCAAAAAGGAGAGCGTTCCGAGTTAGCCGAACTGGCAGCTAATATTTTATAAACGGAGCTGTCGCAGCCTTCCTGAGGCAAGCTCAACTTTCGCTCAGCCGTTTTACCGGTTTTCTTAATAGAACCGATGCGCCTCGGCAAGAACCCCGGAAATCCGAGAGGCAAAAGGGCTGTTTCAATGGGCTTGCCTCAAATCCAGCTCCTCAAGATTCCGCGAATTTTTACCGGGAACCCAATGGTCGGCCTGTTCGAGCGGATTCCGGCGCATTTTAGCCTAGGGTATCAGGTCGAGAGGCTCGCTGGGGAAGGGGATTGCGTGTTTTCCGGTTTTGGCGCTTGCCCGTGCCGAACGCCCTGCGTATAAGTCCCCCAGGCTTCTGAACTGAGATTAACTATGTCATTAACCGGACGACAATCCCTCAACACAAGCAATGTGCTCTCCGTCATCATGGGGGGCGGGCAGGGGACGCGGCTCTTTCCGCTCACCAAGGAACGGGCCAAGCCGGCCGTGCCGCTGGCGGGCAAGTACCGGCTGGTGGACATCCCCATCTCCAACTGCATCAACTCCGGATTGCGCCGGGTCTATCTGCTGACACAGTTCAACTCAGCATCCTTGCATCGCCACATCTCGCAGGCTTATAAATTCGACCATTTCTCCGGCGGCTTCGTCGAAATCCTCGCGGCCGAACAGACCGCCACGGACACCAGCTGGTATCAGGGCACGGCCGATGCCGTGCGCAAAAACCTCATCCATTTTCTCAATCACGACTTCGAGCACCTCCTGATCCTGAGCGGGGATCAGCTTTACCGGATGGATTTCCGGGAGATTCTCGGCCAGCATTGCGAGACGGGCGCGGACATCACTGTGGCCACCATTCCCGTGCCCCGGCAGGATGCGGAATCCCTGGGCATCATGCAGATTGATGCGGAGCGCCGGATCATCCGGTTCGTGGAAAAACCCAAGGATGCCGCGGTCTTGGACTCGCTTCATCTGGAGAAGAGCGCTTATGCCAATCTGGGCATCACGGACGAGCGCGAACTTTATCTCGCATCGATGGGCATTTATATCTTCAAGCGCGACGTGGTGCGGCAGTTGCTGGACAACGACCGGCCCGACTTCGGCAAACACATCATTCCAGGGGCCATTGAGTCGCACAAGGTCTTCTCCTACGTTTTCCAGGGCTACTGGGAGGACATTGGGACCATCCGGTCGTTTTTTGACGCGAATCTGGACGTCTCTTCCGAATTGCCCCGCTTTAATTTCTTTGACATGTCGGCCCCCATTTTCAGCCGACTGCGATTCCTGCCTGCCTCTAAAATCAATGGCGCCCAGATCGACCATGCCGTCGTTTCCGAGGGTTGTATTATCAATCAGGCCCGGATCAAGCGCAGCGTTGTGGGAGTTCGCAGTATTGTTGGCTGTGGAACGCGGTTGGAGCGGGTCATTCTTATGGGGGGGGACTACTATGAATCCTTCGAATCAATTCAGGCCAATGAGGCGGCCAACCGGCCCAGAATAGGCATCGGGAGCAACACGCGGATTGAAAATGCCATCATCGACAAAAACGCCCGCATCGGGGACAACGTGGTGATTTCACCCGTTGGAAAGCCCGAAAACGTCGACCACCCCCTGTACTATATCCGCGACGGCATCGTGATTATCCCCAAGAACGGCATCGTGCCGCATGGGACCCTGATCTGAGGGTTTTTATTTGGTTTGGGCGAAGAGCATGAACACCCGGGGACCGCGCGCCGTTTGCATGGCGTAGCGCTCCTCTTGGGGACCCAGCGCGACGGCTAAGCCGTCACAGTTCTTGTCGTGGGCCGGTTCCCCGTCCACCAGCAGCATGTAATGGTGCGTCCGGTTGCCTGGGATCTGGTGGACAGTCACATGCCACGCGTCCATGGTGGCGTCTTTCTGCAATGACACTCGCTGCCACTGGTTGAAAGAGCCCACAACCTCCACGGATGCGGGTGTTGCCATTTGTGGGTCGGGCAGACGCCAGCGAAACACTTTGGAGAAGGTCTGTCCCTGGCGCCCTCCGGAACTGGAGGCTCCTGCGGGGGCGGGCTTGCCCGGCTCGGGCGGAGCAGGTGCGCTTTTATTGGCAGTCTTCAGTCCAAAAAGTCGTTTCAACATAGTCGATTGGGCGCGCATCATAGGCGGAGTTGAGCGTCGGGGGCAATTGGAAACCGAATTTTCGGGGGTGATTTTCCCAAGTCCCTTCAAATCGATACGTTCCTAAATTGAGGAGGCCGACGCAGCCGCCGGTTGCGTGGCGTTGATCAGCAGCGCCATTTCAGATGGCAGTTTGGGACGGAGGCTGCGCGAACCGGGTGGTTTCAGTCTCGAAAAGGCAACCACCGGCCCTCGGTCCGGCGGCGGATGGCACCTGGAATGGCTCCGCATGCTTTGCCTCGAGTTTTACCCGCGCGATTCCGGTTGGGTCCGATTGGATTAACAAGGTTTGAGTGGAACCGCAGGGTTTCATCCGAACCAATATGAAACGTTTTTTGGACTTCTTCAGCAACCTTGGCATTGGCGGGGAATATTCATGCGCAAAAGGGGCCGTTTGATCCGGAACCGTTGCCGCCAACCATCAACCCGGCGTGTCAGGTGCATTTTGTGACCATTGACGGTTTGTTTCAGGCGCCAAACTCCAATTGGCTGCCCTGCTTGGAAACCCTGACGGGCGGTGATCACACCACCGCGCCGGTGACCGTTGGAGGATATACGGGCGTGAGTGTCAGCGGAATCAAATTCAACAATGCTGCCAGCGCTTTTGCATTCTGGGCAGACAAAGCCACGGTTGATATTTTGATGCAGGTCACTGGCGACGGAGCCTTTGTGGATGAAAAGGGGCGGCTCGCCGCTTTGATTTTCTGACGGGGACATTGCCCGAGCCCATTGCGGTGGATGGCGGGATGCTGCCAAAGTCGATAGACAACCATAAATGGAACTGGGTGTTGTTTCGCATCTCGAATGGCCTGAGGCACATGGACGGCGGGCGGTGGGTGGAAACGATTCATCCGAAAGCGAAGGACAACCCGAAGACAGGGCTCATTTCGCGTATAAGTGGACAGAATGGAGGCACAGTCCGCATAGACGGGTTGCATGAACTGAAGGTGCGGTTCGTCGCGTTTGGTGAGAAGGGTGCGTTTGGCGAACCGGCCCAAACTTCAAAAACAGGGTGTCATCTTCGTTCCGCTTTTTGCGCCCAACGATTTCTGGCGGGAGGTTGCCGTGGGCGGAAATTATTGGGGCACAAAAATCAACCCGTTAGTGGCGGAGTTGACCAGCACTTGGAATTTGGCTCCGGCCGCGTTGGTCAGGGTAAGCCCGCCGGCATTTCCGGAAAAGCCCTTGGCGCGCACCGTGCCACCATACGCAAAATCCGAACTGTTTGTCTGCGCCCGCAGATCGACGATAACCACGAGGTTTGTCGGTGCGGGAATTGCGGCAACCGCCCATTTGGTATAATCAGAGTGGTTGGTCAGGAGCAGGGATTGGCTGCCGGCATAGCCTCTGGGGTTCAAGAAAACCCAACGGGTTCCCTCGGTGACAACCGGCGCGGACAAGGGGGATTCAAAAGTGTCGTTCTGGGACAGATAGACCATTCCAGCAAAGGCGGGTGAGGCATAATAAGGAATGGAGCAGGAGACGAAATTGTTGTCCCGGATGGTCCAACCCTTGTTGCCGTTGTAAGTCTGGCCGGGTTCGACACAGTAGACTGCCGCTCCTAGAGAATAAACGGAGGATGGGGGCCAGTCATTTGAAGGGCCCGCCCCCCCGACGCCGGCGAATTCAAAGAGATTTTCCGCTAGGGATCCGTGGTCGGTTGCCCAGGAAATGCCGTTGACGTAAGTGAAGTGACAGTGCTGAACCACGGTGTCTTCGTTGAAGTTCATCTGGAAATTGATCGGGATCAGGTTGTGGGGCGCCGTGTCACCGAAGGTTGAGGGGCTGAAGCCGAAGTTGAGGTTGGCGTTGGTCATGCTGCCCCAATAGCCAAACCAGACATGGTCCAGATCGACTTTCGCCACGCCGCCCAGTGCCGACCAGTTCAGGGCATTGCCCTGGAACCAGAGGATATTGGTGCAGGCGTTGACCGCCGAGGCGATCCACATGTCGTGCATGGAGAAGGCCAGATTGGACGGGGTATTGGCCTGGCCTACGGTCAAGACGGTCTGGGGGGCGGTTCCGGCATAGGTGATCCCGCAAGCCGTGATTCCCGCTCCGCGCAGGTTGAGTGTGAAGGGGGTGGTCCATCCGCTGTTATGCACATAAATGTTCGTGTAGGTGTAGTAGTTGCCCGGCATCAGCCAGATCGTGCCGCCTCCGGGATGCTGCTGGTCCGCGGCCCGGGGCAGGGACATGATTGCCTCCTGAATCCCGGCGGTCTGGGTGCCGGGGGTCCAGGGCCCGAACCAATTGGTGTCTCCATTGGCGGGCGGGGTTGGGGCGATGATTTTAACCCAGGCGGAAGCCTGAAGGTTGGTGAGTCCGGAGCCCGAGCCGGTGAAGCTGCCAGTGAAACCATTGGCGGGGTTGTTCAGAGTCAAAACCCCGGGATAAGTTCCAGCAAGTTGAGCGGTGGGCAGCATGCCGGTCAGCTGGGTCGTTGACAAATAGCCGCTCAGGCTGCCGGCGGTTTTCGCAAACAGAGCCAAGGGCGCGGCAGTGATAGGCTGTCGCGGAGTCAGCAGGGTAAAGGATCCTGTCCCGTGGGGGCGGGTTCCCACTTCAAGCCAGCGGCTGCCGCCGGCGAAAGGACCCTCCCCAAAATCAAGCCAAGCCGTGAACACGCCGTTGGTGCTCACGAGTGCCGTGTTGGTTTGAGCGCCGGCCAGCGGCTGCCCACCACTGGCGCTGTCGTAGAGCGCAAAAACCAGATCATAGCTCCCGCTGGCGGGGGTTCCGGAAACGTTCAGTTGCCCCTGATAAGTAAAGGCGGAACTCTGGGCGTGGCTTTTCAGAAGCGCGAAAAACACAGTAAGAGCTGACGTGAGAATCTTTTTCATTGTTCGAGATTGTAACCCGCTCCGCTCATGATGAGCAGTGGCTGCGGCTGAAATTCAAGCCAGAATCCAATTATTTATCCCCGCAAGCAAGGACGCCGCCGCAGAACTCATTTCCAGCCAGAACGGTGTTTTGGATGAATAAAGGCTTCGGCCTCGGGGGCGTTGAAAGCTTGCATCCCCGGCCCGTCCCACTCCAGTTTTTTGCCGGTGCGCAGAGCCACCAGACCGCTGAGGGCGATCTCGGTCAGCTTGCCGCCTGTCTCAAAATCAGAGAACGTTTCCCCGCCGCGCCGACCGGCATCCATCCATTCCTGCAGATGATTGGTCGTGCGCGGCAGCGTCTCTGGAATGTGCCGCGTGGCAGGGTGGCTGAGAATGCCCTCCAGTCTGGCGTCACCTGCGAGCTGAAGATAATTAGCCCCCGGATGCGGTTGGCCGAAAGTGAATCCATTTTCCCCGCGGATTAGGACGCCGGCTTGCGGCACTTCGCCGGGCAGGTTGCCGACGGATTCGGGCAACACTTCCCGTGGCGGCAGCCGGCCTCCATCATACCACCACAGTGTGACCGGCGGCAGAATACCCCGGGCGGCAAATTCAAAACGCACCCGCACCCCTTTGGGATAGCAGAAGGCATCGGGTTTTTCCGCGTCGGCCTCGATGGCCACTGGATAATCCAGATGCAAGGCCCGGTAAGGCAGATTCAATCCGTGACAGCCCCAGTCGGCGAGCGAGCCGCCCCCAAAGTCATACCAAGCCCGCCAAGCCTTCGGATGATAGATTCCCTTCTTGTAGTCATGCCAGGAGGCCGGTCCCACCCAGCGATCCCAATCCAGCCCCTTGGGCACAGGGTCGCGGCCTGAAGGTTTGGCTTGGCCAGTCTGAAACGAGCCGCTCGCGGCGGCCCACACATGAACCTCACGCACGGCACCAATCACCCCGGCCTGAATAAGTTCGATCGCGCGGCGCAGGTGCGGATCGGCACTGC
Source organism: uncultured Verrucomicrobiota bacterium (assembly GCA_903873415.1). GTDB lineage: Bacteria > Verrucomicrobiota > Verrucomicrobiia > Limisphaerales > CAIQOK01 > CAIQOK01. Next base: position 23,413 of record CAIQOK010000077.1, read on the forward strand.
CCTGATTGCCCAGCTGCGTCCGCACCTTGGAGTGCCGCGCCAGGTTCCGCAGCTCGCGGGTTTCGGCGATCGTGTGTGTAAGCGGCTTTTCACAGTAAACATGTTTTCCGGCCGCCATCACCGCTTTGGCCAGCGGCGCATGCCAGTGGTCCGGGGTGGCGATGATGACTCCGTCCAGTTCCTTTTCGTTCGACAGTAACTCGAGATGATCGGTGTAGGTGCGGGGGCGGTTTTTGGAATTCGTGGCGGCGGCAAGCGCGAGCGGAAAAGCATTCGCATCCGCATCCCCCACCGCGACCACCCGGGCACCGCAGCTCATCACTTCCCGCAGATTGCTCAGGCCGCGTCCGCCCAAACCGATGACGGCGACCTTGAAAGCAGCGGTCTTGTTTGCGGCGGAAAGGATGGAAGGCAACGCCAGGGCTGCGGCGCCGGAGGCGAGGGCCGATGATTTAAAAAACGCGCGGCGGGACAGGAACCGTGCTGCGGGTGGTGTCTGCATCTTACTTGGTCGCTTTGGGCGGGTTGCTTGCTTTGATCAGTTCCGCGGCAAGTTCGTCGCTGGTCCATTGGTTTCCCGTAAAGATCCTCGCAACCCGGCCGGAGGCGTCCACAACCACCGCCCGCAGGTTGTGGCTAATCCCTCCCTCCCCATGGGCAAAAACCAGTCCGAATTGATCTCCCAGCGCGGTGATATCCATCAAGTCGCCGGTGGCAAAGCTCCAGTGCTCAGGTTTGCAGCCGTGGTTTTGGGCGTAGCGCCGCAGCACACCGGGGCTGTCGAATTCCGGATCGAACGAGACGGTGAGCAGATGCCAGTTTGACGGTGCGTGTTTGTCGGCCAGCAGCTTTGTCTGTGTCTCCTGAAAATTGGCGGCCAAGAACGGGCAGAAATTGGGCAGCGGGCAACGTGTAAACAGAAACTCGATTGCCAGGGCTTGTCCTTTAAACCGGCTCGTGCTCAGGGGCCGGCCGAATTGGTCGGTGAAATGATATTCCGGCAGTGCGTCACCCTTCTGGAGAGGTTCGACTTCCCGGACTTGCCGGAACATACCGGCGGTGGGCGGCACATCCACCTTCGGTCCGGCCTTTCGGAGGTGATCAATCCAGCTGTCTGAGCGGGTCACGTGGAGTTGAAAGGTCACCGGATCCCCGATGCCCAGCCCCGCCAGCTGGTTGGTCTGCCGCAGGGTGAACGGCATGGTCATGGCCGGCATGTAATGGGTTACGGCCTCGTGTTGGATCGTAACTGTCGATTCCCCGGCCCTTATCCCGGTGATGACACCCCTGACCTTGTAGCGGTGCGCAAGGACGGGGATCCGGCTGCAAGCGCAGGTTGCCAGCGCAAAGGCCAGAGTCAGAAAAAAACACGCGCGAAACATCGCGGCCAGCTTCGCCGGATTCGGGTTTCTTGACAAGCGGACAAGCGGGAGTCGGTGGTTCCAGCGTTGACGCTTTGCCGTTCATCCGTAGACTGGGCTGGTCGCATTCCATTATTTTTATGACCGCCAAAGCCAAGCCTGCCGGGATCACCTCACTCCAACAAGAGGGCCGGGTTTTCAAACCGTCCAAGGAGTTTTCCAAAGGTGCGCATATCAAATCCCTTGCCCACTATAAAAAACTCTACAGCGAGTCAGTGAAATCTCCGGACAAATTCTGGGCCAAACAGGCGGCCAACGAACTGGTCTGGTTCAAGCCGTGGAAGACGGTGTGCCAATGGAAAGAGCCGGTGGCCAAATGGTTTGTCGGCGGCCAGCTCAATGTGAGCCACAACTGCCTGGACCGCTGGTTGAACACGCCCCATGCAAACAAGGCCGCGCTCATCTGGGAGGGTGAACCCGAAGCACCCGGCAAAGCCGGCGAGGTGCGAACCCTCACCTACAAACAGCTCCACCGCGAGGTCTGCCTCTTTGCCAACGTCCTCAAGCGCAACGGAATCAAGCGCGGCGACCGCGTCATGATCTATCTCCCCATGCTCGCCGAGGCCGCGGTGGCGATGCTGGCCTGCACCCGCATCGGGGCCGTCCACTCTGTCGTGTTCGGCGGGTTCAGCGCCCAGAGCGTCGCGGACCGGATCTTTGATTGCCAGGCAAAACTCGTGATCACGGCTGACGGAGGTTTCCGTCGGGGCTCAGTGGTGCCGCTCAAAAGGAATGTGGACGAAGCCCTCACCCTCAAGGATTCACAGGGCGACCGGCTCGCAAAAACAATCGAAAAAGTCATCGTCCTGCGCCGGGCAGGAAACGAAGTCGCCATCGAGGAGGGGCGTGATGTCTGGTGGCACCAGGAGATGGAGTGCGTGGACGCGCAGTGTGTGGCGGAGAAAATGGACAGTGAAGCGCCCTTGTTCATTCTTTACACCAGCGGTTCCACGGGCAAGCCCAAGGGCATTTTGCACACCACCGGCGGCTATTTGCTTGGGGCCAAGATGACCAGCAAATACGTGTTCGACCTGCGGGACGAAGACGTTTACTGGTGCACTGCCGATGTGGGGTGGGTGACGGGGCACAGCTACGTGGTCTACGGTCCGCTGGCCAACGGAGCCACCAGTCTGATTTACGAAGGGGCGCCGAATTTCCCCGAGCCGGACCGCTTCTGGCGGATCGTGGAAAAATACGGCGTGACCATTCTTTACACCGCGCCCACGGCCATCCGGGCTTTTATGAAGTGGGGCGTTGAGTGGCCCAAGAAACACGATCTCAGATCGCTCCGCCTGCTCGGATCGGTGGGTGAACCGATCAATCCCGAGGCATGGCTCTGGTATCACGAGAACATTGGCGGCAAGCGCTGCCCCATTGTCGACACCTGGTGGCAGACCGAGACGGGCGGAATCATGATCACTCCGCTGCCCGGGGCGACTCCGACCAAGCCCGGTTCAGCCACATTGCCGTTCTTCGGGATTGTGCCCGAGGTGGTGGATGAGGCGGGCAAGCCCGTCCCTCGCAACACCGGTGGAAAACTCATCGTTCGAAAACCATGGCCCTTCATGCTCCGCGGTCTCTGGGGCGATCCTCAGCGCTACAAGGAGGTTTATTGGAGCGAGGTCAAGGGCTGTTACTTCACCGGCGACGGCTGCCGCCAGGATAAAGACGGCTATTTCTGGATTGTCGGACGCATCGATGATGTCTTGAATGTCGCCGGTCACCGCATCGGCACGGCCGAAGTCGAAAGCGCCATCGTCAGCAATCCCAAGGTGGCCGAAGCGGCCGTGGTGGGGCGTCCCGATGACCTCAAGGGCCAGGCACTGGTCGCCTTTGTGATCCTCAAAACCGGGGTCAAACCCGAACCGGCGCTCCGCGAGGAAATCCGCCAGCAGGTGGCCAAGGAAATCGGTCCGGTGGCCAAGCCCGATGATATTCGCTTTGTGGAAGCGCTGCCCAAGACGCGCTCCGGAAAAATCATGCGCCGGCTGCTCAAGCAGATCGCCGCCGGCGTGGAGATCAAAGGCGACACGACCACCCTTGAAGATATCAATGTGCTGGCCAAACTCTCCCAAGCGGAGGAGTGACTCCGCTCCTGACGGCAGCAAGCATGGATTGTGACGGGGCGCGGTCAGCCCCCCATCCGCACCTCCGCGCTTTTACCGTGGGCATCCAGCCCCTCAAGTTCCGCGAATTTTCTCACGCCAGTGAGCGCCTTCTTAAGCGCGGCCCGGTTGTATTCCACCACGCTGGTGCGGCGCTGGAACTGGTCCACGGTCAGGCCCGCAAACGAGGCACCCGCCCCGTCAGTGGGCAGCACATGGCTGGGACCGGCCACATAATCGCCCAGAACCGTCGGTGACCAGTTGCCCAGAAAAATCGCCCCTGCCGTCACGATGCCCTCACTTACCTTCCGGGCGTCCTTGGTGATCACCTCGCAATGCTCCGGTGAAATCCGGTTGGCCAGCGCCACCCCGTCGGCAACGGATTTCACCCTGACCAGCCAGACATTGCGCTCAAGCACACGCCCGATGAGTTCCCGCCGCGACAGTTTTCCCAGCTGCCTGCCGATTTCCTTCCCGACGGCCTTCTGGATTTTATCCGAGGTCGTGACCAGCCAGACCCGCTCGTGGCCCGAGCCATGCTCTGCCTGGGCCAGCAGGTCGGCTGCAACAAACACCGGGTTGGCCGTCTCATCGGCCAGCACGAGCAAATCACTCGGCCCGGCCAGCAAATCAATGGCCACTCGCCCAACCAGCAGACGCTTGGCCATGCTCACATAAGCGTTGCCCGGCCCGAATACCTTTTGCACGCGCCGGATCGTCTCCGTCCCGTAAGCCAGCGCCGCAACGGCCTGAGCCCCACCCACCCGGTAAATCTCCGTCGCCCCGGCCGCCCGTGCCGCGAAGAGAATGGCCGGATTGATAGCCCCGTCTTTTCCGCACGGGGTGGTGACCACGATTTCGCTGCACCCGGCGACCCTTGCCAGCGTGATGGTCATCAAGGCCGTGGAAACAAGCGGGGCTGTGCCGCCGGGAATGTAAATGCCGACGCGCTGGAACGGATCGAATTTCTCGCCGACGGCGGCCCCGTGGGAGTTTTTGGCTGACCAGGCCTTGCGTTTGGATTTTCCGGCGAAGCCGGCGATGTTGGCCTCGGCTTCCGCCACCGCCGCGCGCAAGGCGTTGTCTGCCTTGAGTGACGCCGCCATAAATTCAGCCTGCGTCACCGCCATTTGTCCGGCAGTCAGCTTCGCGCCGTCGAATTTTTCGGTCAGCTCCAGCACCGCCTCGTCTCCCCGGGCCTGCACCGCATCCAGAATGGCACGGGTGCGCTGCTCGATTCCGGCATCGAACAGGCTGGACGCCGCGGTGAGTTCCGCCAGGCGTTTGGAAAAGTCTGCGTCAGTGTGGTGAATCACATTCATGCCCTCAGCCTAGGAAATGAGCCGGGCAAAGTCAAAAGACCGTCCACCAAAACAGCTGCCCTTCCTTCCGGCCCTTTCCAAAAAACGGTTCCTTGAGTTGCGCAAATCATTCCAGCCCCTCCTGCTGCTGGGCCCGCTTCCCTCCGCCCGCTCTTCAGCCGCAGGCCCGCCCGTGCCATTGCCGAATCTGTAGTCGCCCCGAGACTAGGTTGACCGTTCGTCCTGCAGACATCAAAGGCCGCGCAGCCCCCCCCCCGCGGATACCGCCGTACGACGGCTTCATGCCTTTGCGGTCGTCGCTCTGGCTGCGGGGAAGGATGATTAAGGTTGAGGGTTGTGCCGCGGCAAGCGACGGAGCGGAAACCGGGGCTGTTCCAGCCGCTGCGCCTCCGTAACACTACGGATAGCGGTTTCCGTATTAATACTGGACATGGGTGAGGTTGACAGATATTCATTGTTTGCTGTTCGGAGTTTTTATCCAAGCATGCAGGAGCCGCTTTTATGCGGCGTATCTATTGTGAAACAGTAATCCTTTCGTTCCACTTTCATTAAGTTTCTTTTGTTTTTAAAATGAATTCCACAGGCATCCCATAGCAGGTTAAGTGGGGGCTAAAATGGTGCTATTTCCTTTAAAAATGAAGGAAGACTTGGAAGAGGGCGTTGGGAGATTTTACCAGTTTTACATAGTGGACGTTTTATTTTTTACGGAGGAGCCGCTG